>CAZWEB010000041.1:3539-5651 GCA_964632115.1 Candidatus Woesearchaeota archaeon | reverse complement strand
TGATGTTAATAATTCAGTTGCGGGAAAATACTGTAATCAGTTTGGATATCTTACATCAGGCAATGAATTATACATAGACATTAGATTTTCAGTTGCCTATGATATAAAAAATGCAACTTCTTTGTCAGATACAATAACAGCAACAGCAGGCACGCCTTCATAAATTTATTTTTATTATTTTTTAAATAGTTTTTTAGTTTTACATTATGTTAGAGATTATTATGCTCATGCAGATTTGCTGAAAAACTAAAAGAGGGATTATAAATAGAAAGATATAAAAATAATTTTTTCATATATTTAAAATGGAAAAGAACAAAAAGAGGTTTATTTTATGGGGCATCTTAAGTTTATTCTTGGCTTTTAGTCTAATAAGCTTGACAAATGTTTCTGCTTCTTTGGGAATAACCCCTGCAGATATTGAAGTGAACTTTCAACCAAACATGCATATTTCTCAAAATTTTAGAATTATGGGTGCTTCTCCAGAACAAAAAATTGAAGTTTATGCTGAAGGAGATTTAGCCAAGTATGTTATAATTGATAACAAAGAAATAATTGGACAAGGAAGTTTTCATGTAGAAGTTAATCTTCCTGCAATTATTGAGACACCTGGGAGAAATATAATAAGAATAGGAATTAGGGAAATGACATCAGAAGAGGGAGGAGTAGGCACAAAATTAGCTGTTGAAGGGGGAATAATAATTAATGTGCCTTATCCTGGAAAATATGCTGAAATCTCCCAGTTTATTTTTAATGATATTAATTCTGGAGAATCTATTGGTTTTTTTCTTGAAATTAATAATCTTGGAACAGAAGCGATTTCTACAGCTACTGCTGTTGAGGTGTATTCTGGTGAAGAAAAATTAAGGACATTTGATTTAGGGACAAAATATATTGAAACGCAAACAAAAGCTGTATTTGAAAAAAGTTTTGATTCTCAGGAAATAAAAGCAGGAGTTTATAATGCAACTGCTATGGTGAATTATGGCGGAAAAGAAACACTTGAATTAAAAAAAGTATTTAGAGTAGGAACCTTATTTGTGAATATAACCAACTGGACAAATGAATTTGAAAAAGGAAAAATAAACCCTTTTGAAATTGAAATTGAAAGCCAATGGAACAATGGGTTAAATAATATTTATGCAGAAGTTAATGTAACTGATAATGGCAAGGAGATTGATTTTTTTAAGACTCCTTCTGCATTTTTAAAGCCCTGGGAGAAAATTAAACTTAGGGGATTTTTTAATGCTGAAAATTCCGGAACAGGAACTCACCAAGCAGAAATAACCTTATTTTATGAAGGAGAAAAAACAGAAAAAACAGTAGATATAAAATTAGCTAGACCAAGTAAAGAAAATTTAATATGGGTTATAGGGTTTATTGGGGGAATTTTATTATTGATAACTATCGGAGTGATAATTTTCTTTATAAAAAAGAGGAAGAAGAATGTTAAAAAAAGATAATGTTAAAAAATCTGTAATTCTGATTATTTTTTTAGTTTTATTAATTGTTTTTTTATTTCTAAGTTTGCTGAATTCTTTTTTAATTCTTGATAAAAAACAGATTTATGCCAGAGTAGTTGTCTCTGACAGATATGGTTTTGATATTAATGGAACAGCATTAATTTTCGGAGAAGTTACCCCAGGAGGAACCTCCTCTGCAGATATCATCGTTGAAAATAAATTTGATAGGCCTATAAAAATAAATATTTTTTCAAAAGGGAATATAAAAGAATTTTTGCAGGCTTCAGAAAATAATTTTATTTTAAACTCAGGAGAAACAAAAAAAGTTGGTTTTTCAGTTATTATTCCTGAAGATGCAGAACCCGGAACTTATGAAGGTTATGTTGAAGTAGTCACAAAGAAAAAAGTATTTTAATGTGTTAGAAAGAACTTTTAAAACTAACACCATTTAAACCCCTACTCGCAAGAAATAAACTGCAATAGGGCAAATTAGAAGATTATAAGGAATAGTATTGTTAACTCATTAGGGTTATGTAAATTTAAGCCAGAGGAAGACAATTATTTGTTACTGCTTCAGACATAATAAACTTAACAATATCAGCAAAAAGTATTTAATCTGGTTTTTTCTATTTAAATCATGAAAAGGGGTTTT
>CAZWEB010000041.1:1375-3439 GCA_964632115.1 Candidatus Woesearchaeota archaeon | reverse complement strand
TCAGCAAAAAGTATTTAATCTGGTTTTTTCTATTTAAATCATGAAAAGGGGTTTTATTGTAACTATTGTTATCTTGATTTTGATATTTAATATATTCTGGCTTTGCACATATAATAAGCCAGACAGAGTAATGCTTGGCTCTTTTCTTGGATTAAGAAGCTTTATCTGGAATTCGGCAGCATCTATTGGGAGGGTTTTTATTGGGGTTAGTTTTCATTTAAACTTGCAGAGTCCGCAGAATATTACTTATAATTTTAGCAAAGAAGATGTTCTAGCAGTAGATTTAAATGTTTCTTCAAGAAGGGAGAGTTTAGTCTCAAACTGGTGGTATGATTTAAAAGATTTAGGCCATGATGTATTCCTGAATCAAACTGTTTTTTTTAGTCCAAATCAAACAATTATTGTTTCAAGAGGGTCAAATCAACTAACTGTTTATTCAAATGAGACAACAGGGAGTATTATAAATGCAAGTGTTGTATTTTTTATTTCTGTTCCAGGTTCTGCTCCGGAAATTTCTCCTATAGACCCTCAAATTTATGTTTGTGAAGGAAACTATCTTTCTTATAAATTTAATGTAACTGATATTGATGAAGAATCCTTGGATGTGAATATCTACCCTCAATATGAGATTTTCTATATAGCTCTTTCATATTCTGTGAATTCCACTACAAATACTTATGAAATTTTCTCTGGAACATTATCAAAGGCAAGTGCAGGAGGCATAAATGCTGGTTCAAAAACATACAGTATAAATATCACAGCAAAAGACAGCGATTACTCAGATAATGCTTATTCAAATATAATAATTATTGAAATAAATCATGCTCCGGCAATTCAGACAATTGGTGTTCAAACAATCTGGGGACGCGGAGATGATATGACTTTCAATAAACAGGTGCAGGTAACAGATATAGAAAGTGGCAATCAAAATTCAGGAAATCTAACTTTTGAGATAAATTTTTCAAATAATGAAAACCTATTCAATATACTTGAAAATGGAAGTATGAATTTTACTGGAAATTTAACTGTTCTTGGAATATACAATATAAGCATTTGTGTTACTGATCAATCTCTTGAAAATCCTAGTGCAAATATAAGTTTGTGCGGACAAGATGGTTCTGCATTAAAAACCTGCCAAAATTTTAGTTTGACCATAACAGATGAAAACAGGGCGCCAGGGATTACTTCTTATTATCCATTGGATTTAGATCCTAGTATAAATGGAACTGATAATCTTCTTTTTAACATAACAAAACATGACCCTGATGGAACTATCCCAGACACCTATTGGTATGTAGACAACAGATTTAGAGAATACGACTCTGGAAGTTTAAATGATGAATTTAGTTATAATTTTGGTTGCGGTGTTTCAGGAAACCACACAATCTCTGTAAATATAACTGATGGTGCATTAAATAATTCTATGCAATGGAATTTAAATGTCAGTAATATTGCCTGCGCAGTACCTTCTACACCTAAAGAATCTGGTGGAGGGGGTGGAGGAGGCGGTTGCATTGAAAAATGGGGATGTGATAGCTGGGATGTTTGCCTAAACCTAAAAAAATCAACAATTCTTGGTTTAGAAGAAAAAGAAAACATAACCAAAAAATGTAATCTGTTTAAATGGGGAGAAGAATTTTGCGGATTTCAGTATAAAATATGCAAAGATTTTAATGGATGCAATACAACATATAAAAAACCTCTGGAAATACAAGAATGTTATTATACTGAGCATCCAAGTTGTGAAGATGGAGTTAAAAATTGCCATGATGGTGGATGCGAAGTTTTAATTGACTGCGGAGGGCCTTGTGCATCATGCCCTACTTGCTCTGATAAGATACAAAATCAAGGAGAAGAAGGATTAGACTGCGGAGGGCCTTGTGCATCATGCAGAATTGAAACACCAGCAAGAAAATTGCCTATGTGGATTTATCTTATAATAATTGCTATTTTGATAATCCTCTCTGTGATGTTTAGTGTTCTTAAGGCAATTAGGGTATCAAGACTAAAAAAAGAAGTCAAGAAATACAAAACAAAAAGATTTAAATAGTTACTCTGAGTAAC
>CAZWEB010000041.1:0-1275 GCA_964632115.1 Candidatus Woesearchaeota archaeon | reverse complement strand
ATTATCTTGTTTGCAGTATTAGTTTTAGCTGTTGCCCCTAATTGGGATGCTGGTTTTCCAGGAACTTCTTTTTATTTTGAAGAAGGGCAACTTTTTAGTTATAATTTTTCTCAAAATGTTTCTGATGCTGATAATGATGCTTTAAGTTTTGAAATTCGTAATTTAAGTTCAAATTTATATAGTTTAGAAGAAAATTCATTTTTTTATTGGGTTAATTTAAATTCCATAACAGGAAATTTAAGTATTAATTCTACCATAGACAATCAGACCGGAGAATTTAATATTTCTATTGATGCTTCTGATGGCTCAGAAAGTGCTGGAGCGAGATTATTTTATTTTATAGTAAATGCTACAAATGATGCTCCAAATTTTACAAACATAAGCACAATTTACAATTTAAGTCAAAATGAGAATTTTTTTAGGTATATTAATGCATCAGATGAGGAAGAGCACTATCCCTTGTATTATAATATCAGTTTTCTTGATACTTGCAGTTATGCAATCTGGAGCACAAGAACAAACTGCTCTCTTTTTAACATAAGTTCCATTAATAACATTTCTGCTATAATCAATTTTACCCCTACTAAAAATGATGTTGGGGTTTATTATGCAAATGTATCAATCAGAGATTATGGTGAGAATTATACATGCTCATCATTACATTGCTCTGCAAATTATCAGCAAAATAAATCAGATTATAGAATTGTAACATTTAATGTTCTTTCAACTTTAGAGGTAAATATTACTGACTGCCAAAATAAATTATTCCAGGAAAATCAATCAGGAACATGCTATATAAACATAACAACAAGGGGAAAGGATGATATATTAAATATCTCCAGTATTGGTTTTTTAAAAAATTATGTTACAAGTGTTTCAAATACGACCTGGTTCTATAACTTTAATATTACTGGTTCTGAAAATTTTAGCAAAATAATAATGATTAATGCAACTCCTAGAAGAACAGAGGTTGGAAACTGGACAATCAATTTCACAGTTAATGATATTTCTTTCAGCCAGACTGTTACAGAAGCAATTCATGTTCTTGTTAATAGAACTTATAATGATGCTCCTGAAATTGCATTTATTTCAAATTTAAACACCTCCGTAAATCTTTCCACAAGAATTAATTTAACTGTTTTTGATGATGACTTACTTATTCCTGATAAAAATGCAGCCTTCGGAGGATATAATGAAACAATTAATTTTACAGTTGTTATCTTAAATATGTCTGATTTATCACAGGAATTGGATTTAACTGGTTTTGATGTTGAA
>CAZWEB010000040.1:2262-8457 GCA_964632115.1 Candidatus Woesearchaeota archaeon | reverse complement strand
CGTTTTATCAACGGAAATCCATTTCGTGTTTTTTTAACAATTTGGGTGACTTTTTTTTAGAATTTACTGGTTAAACGCTCCCCGCGTTTTCCTAAATTTAGGTTAAAAAAATCTAAAAGTCAAGTGATTAAATCTTGCACAAAATTAACAAAATAAATAAGATACAATAATTTATCAGATTAACTCTTCTTTCTTATTGCAAGTTTTTTCCCGCCTTCAATAAATCTACAAACATAAACGCCAGGAGTCACAGGTAAAATAGTTGAAATAGGATGATACTCCTCAGCGGGCTGCTGTATATGATTGCTATTTGGGTCAGTTAAAACCATTGACCCACACCCAACACCTACTAATCCTTCTAAACGATATACTCTTGAACCTTTCTTTTCCTCAACATCTCCTTGTTTAATTAAAGCTGCTAAGCTCTCCGCCATTGTTGGACAATCTGTTTCAACATAAAATCTGTTTTTTGATGATAAAACTGCATAGCAGCCATCACCCCAAAGATTTCTAAAAGAAACAAATCCATCGCCCTGCATCATGTTTGGAATGCTCCAGGTAGGATTATTCAAATTTATTCTTCTTCTGCCGCGTGAATCATACTCCGAAAAAGGTAGTTGTCCATATGCTTCTATTTCTTGAGAATCGCAAATTGCGAGATATCCTGAAGTAATCGTTACAATTCCTTCTTCAACAGATTTTATTTTTTTTGAATGCTTTGTCTGTTCTGCTTTTGAAAAATCAAAACCCTTCTCTGAAAATTTCTTTAACAATTTCCAATCATGATTAGATATCATAAAAGAATACCAATCTTCCACTTTTTAAATCTTTGCTTAGTTACTACTTAATAATTAATATACGCGGGAGTTAAACACTTCCAGAAGAAGGTATCATAAAACTTGTCATACTTTTTGTATCAAAATGTGTTATAAATCGTGTAATAAAAAGTGTTACACAGAACTCGTGGGGGCGTCCTATTTACCGACGACAAAACCTTAAAAAATAAAAGTTGAGGAGTTGAACCTTTAGGTATAACTCCATAAAGAAGAAAGTTAACTTTTTATATATCCTTTTTTTTAATATGATTAGATATAAAAAGGGGGAAAATGAAATACAAAATTTTAATAAGTTTATTAGTAATAGTTTTATTTATTTCTTTAGTCTCTGCAGATGTTTCTTATAGATATGTGAAATGGGAAGTTGTGGAAAAAAAGGGTGTGGAAGCTTCTTGTGTAGGGCAGTCATGTATTCAGTCTGCAGAATTTGTTTTGCTTTTGGATAATAGCACTGTTTCGTGGCCTGGTGGAACAACTGCGACAAATCCTGGTGGGGCAAATCCGGGGGGAGAGGGACCGGGAAATATGGTTGATGGCAATATTGCCACAAAATGGTTAGATTATAATTTTAATCCAACTGCTGGGCAGACTACAGGGAATGCTAATCTTTCCATTGATGTTGGAACAGGAAATACTGTTTTGTTTAATGGGTATAAATGGGGTACTGCAAATGATGTTCCAGCAAGGGACCCTATCTCATGGGTTCTTTACGGTAGTGATGACAGTTCAACATGGGTAGAATTAGATACAAAAAATAGTCAGACAATTACAGATTCAAGAAATGTATATACCACAAATTACCAATTTCAATCTTCAGACACAATATATCCCACTTTTTCAAACTACTGGGACAACAATGCCTCGCTTTCAAATTCAGGGGTTGCATTATTCAATGTTACAATTGAAAATACAAATGGAACTGTCTTACTAGAAATAAACAATACTAACATAACCGCCACCAATTTATCAGGTAACATCTACAATGTAAGTTATGAATTCATAACCAATGGAACCTACATTTATAAGTGGCATTCCTGGGGAAATGGCTCAAACTCTAATTATAATGTTTCTGAAACTAGAGATTATACTGTAAATTCAAATCCCTTAGATATAATTCCTCCACAAATAAACTTCACTTTGCCAACACCCCCAAATGGAACAACAACAAATACTTCAATTGAGATAAATGTTTCAATCACCGAAGCAAACCTAAATGAATTAGTTTACAATTGGAATCAGACCAATTTTACAGTATATGATAATTCTCTTATTTTAATGATGAACTTTAACAATGTTTCTGATTTAGGCGAGAATAATACTCATGTTGTTGATCTGAGTGGAAAGGGGAATCATGGAAGGGTCAATGCTAATTGGGAATCTATTGGAAAATATGGTGGTGCGTTTGAATTTGATGGTATCAATCAAAATGTTAGCATACCAAATAGCGCATCCATTAATATTACTTCAACAATAACAGTTTCTGCTTGGATTAAAGCAAATAAGTGGAGGGCAAGTACTTATCAAGGGAGTATAATATGTAATGATTATTGGTCTGGAGCAGTAAATGGAGGCTATTGTCTTAGGGCAGGTAATAATGGGGCCCTTGATTTTGTTTTATCAAACAATAGCAATGGGGGTTGGCTTAATGCTCAAACAGCATCAATAATGTCCTCAGAAACATGGCATTATGTTGTTGGAGTTTATAATGGGTCTGCAATAAGGACTTATATAGATAGTGTTGAAAGAGCAACAACAAATACCGGAAGTTTTGCAATTGGAAAATCACCTTATCCATTGTATATTGGTTGGGGAGGAACCTCAGAACCTTCAAGACAGTTCAATGGTTCAATCGACGAAGTAAGAATCTGGAACAGAAGTTTATCAGCAGATGAAGTTTATCAGCAATATGTTTCAAACCTCCAAAAATTTAATTCAACGCAGTGGTATCTTTATATCAATCAAAGCAAGAATACAACTGCTGGTTTAGATTATGGAACTTATACCTATCAGTTGTTTGCAACAGATAATTCTAGAAATTTAAATTCAACTGAGATAAAAACAATAGTCATTGGAGATACATCCTCTTCAAACACATCTCTTAATTTTTTGGGAAATGTGAATGGAGCAACTCTGCTGAATTTTACTGGAGAAGGAAGTACAACCCCCTATAGTTCTACATGGGGAAATTGTAATGAAGGGGATTCTGGAAGTTGGGATTATATTCAAGCAATTTGCGATAGAAATGGGACATATAATACTCAAAATAATAAAACACATGCATTTGCACCTACTTCCGCAGCAGGTTCTACTTGGACCAGAGGAGGAGCAGATGATGCGGGAATAATGATAATAAACCTAAATCAAACAAGAACGTTCAATGAATTAATAATCTTTCAGATGTTTTCTGATGGAAAAGTAACCTCAGTGCAATTATTTGAAAATTATTCAAATCCTGGAATCTGGACATCGGTAATTGATAAAACTTCGGTGGGTGTAGGATATGGATATGCTGTGTCTGGAGGATATATAGTGACCAACGCAACAAATATAACTTTTGCAGATACCACTGTAAGTAGCATTATGTTAAAATTTTGGAATAATGGAAGTTACGGAAATCCTAGTTACATAGAAGTTTTTAGTGCCAAATTATTTGGTGATGGAAATGGAGTAAATGCTGTGGATATAACCTATCCCATTTTTTCAAACTATTGGGACAATAATGCTACTTTGACAAACTCAGGCACTGGACTTTTTAATGTAACTTTAACTAATACAAATGGAACAGTTCTTTTAGAAATTAACAACACAAACATAACTGCAACAAACTTAACTGCGAATGTTTACAATGCCAGCTATAATTTTACTACAAATGGAACCTATTCTTATCAATGGCATTCATGGGGAAATGGCACAAACCATAATCAGAATATTTCTGAAACAAGAAGTTATACTGTTAATTATTCAGATACTGATAACGATGGTCTGCCAGATGGTTCTGATCCCTTACTATATAATGAATCTAATGTAACAACTTCCGGAATATCAAACCTAAACATAACAGTTGGAGGAAATACAACTAATGGTTCTTATAGTGGTGTTCAGGAAGTAAAATTTTATGATTCAAGCACCTTGTTGTTTAACTTCACACATAACTTTTCATCATCTAATTTTGATCTTAGTCAAGTTACAATTACTAAAACAGCAAATTCTATAATAATTAACCTTTCAGAACAATTACAATCAACCTATAATAAAACTATCCATATTACAGACAATAATTTTGTTTCTTTATGTGTTAAAGATGATGAAATCGCAAGTATTGATGAAATAAGTTCTGGTTGCAATGGAGAAAATGAAACCGATTTTACAAATTGTTTAGGGAATAACACAGGTGTTGTCAATAACAGCCTGACTTGCATCGACAATGGATTAACAATCAGCATAAGTAATTTAAGATATTCTGCCATACTAGGAACTCCGGCAACACCTTCTTCTCCAGCAACAGGGGGCGGCAGTTCATATAAAAAGAAGTATCAATGTTATTCAGATTCTGACTGCAAAAAAAATCAATATTGTTTAAATTATACTTGCCATAATATTCAATGCTTTAATGATTCTTCATGCGACACTGAAAAAGGAGAAACCTGCTGGAATTATAAATGCACTAAACTATTTGATATGGAAATTTTAGAATTTGAATCTCCAGTTAAATTAGGGGATTTTTTTAATTTTACATATTTTATAAAGGCAGTTGCAGAAATTAATGGGGATGTTGAAATAGATTTTTGGATTGAAAAAGAGGGAAAAATAGCAACATCCGGAAAAGACACAATTTACATGGGAAGTTTTGAAGAAAAAATAAAAGAAAAAAGATTATTTTTACCGAGTGAAATAGAATCTGGAACTTATGAATTTTTTATTAAAGTTACTTATGGAGATTACACTGCAAGTGCTCATAGAACTATTGAATTAGGGGTAAATGATGGACTGGCTACAATAGCTCTAAAAGAAAAAGAAAATAATTGGTTAAAATTAGTTGTACTGATAATTATCCTCCTGCTAATCAGTTTAGGAATAATTGTATACATATTCTATAAACAGAGAAAAGAAGAAGAAAAGATCTTAGAGTATCTTGGACAGTTGCGTTTATATGAACAAAAAAATAAAGAAGAATCTAATTCAAAGCCTGCCCAGAACAGATTAGAAGAGATAGAGGAAAATCTATCAGGAGAAAAGACTAGGTTAAATGATAATGAAAAAAATATATTAACTCTTCTTAATAGCACTGAAAAAACCGGAGCTGTAAATTTTGTCAAGGAATACATCGATATTTCTGATGAGGAGATTAATAAAATAATTAGTGAGCTTTACAAAAAAGGTTTGATTGAAATTGTTCCCCTGAATGAAGGAGAACAAAGAATAGAAATGTATTTCCATACACAAAAAGTAACTCCTGACATGTTAAATGATAACATAAGATTTAAGAAAGATATGGGCTGGAGTTATAGTTAATCTTAAGAGAATTTCCCCATATCTAAATTTCTCTGAAAATTTCAGTCAGTTTTAATCAGTGAAATTTAAAAAGGTAAATATCATTAATAGTAAAGAGGGAAAAATGAAAAAGAGGTATAATTCATTGATTTATTTTGCAATCTTGCTGGCAATTTTATCTGTTTTATATTTTCCAGGGGTGCTTGGAGAAACCTATTGCGTAACCTCAGAAGTAACAGATATCAGCCCTTCTTCAATTGGAATTGAAGAAGAATTTACAGTCGGAGTTCAAATTGAAAATTGTGGAATCGCAACACCTGAATTTGTTTCTTTTGAATTATTAAATCCGTCGAACGATATTACAATCAAAGAGCCATTAGTGATTAATCTCTCGAAATTAAATTATGGGAATAGTGAAAGATTTATCCTATATCATATGAGAACAAATGATAATGCAATTCCCGGAACTCATGTAATTAAAACAAGGTTAACTTATGGAAAAACAAGATATTATTTCACCAAAGACTATGATATTAGTTTTGAAGTTATAGGGGAAAAAGCAGAGATAAACATAGCTTCAATTAAATCTTCTCCTGTTCTGCCTATTGAAGGAGACACAGTTGAATTAACTTTGCGAGTAGAAAATTCAGGAGAGGGAACTGCCAAGTCTCTAAAAGTTTTTGCAGACCATCCTTTTCAGGGAGTTAAACAAGCATTTATCGGAACACTTGAATCAAATGAAGACGGTCCCGCAGTATTTACTTTTATAACAGAAACTCCTGGAGAATTTGAGTTTCCAGTAATTATTTCTTATTATGATGATTTTGGCGAAAAAGAAATTAAAACTAATATTGATATAAATATCTTA
>CAZWEB010000040.1:0-2162 GCA_964632115.1 Candidatus Woesearchaeota archaeon | reverse complement strand
TTATGATGATTTTGGCGAAAAAGAAATTAAAACTAATATTGATATAAATATCTTAAAAAAGAAATCAAATATAACGAATATTATTATTGCAATAATAATTCTTGCTATTATCGGATGGGGTATCTTTTATTTTTTCAAAGTTAAGAAGGCAAAAGATAAAATCATCCAACAACTCCTTAAGGGAAATAATTCAAGGGAAAAATCCAAAAGATAATGACAAGGATATAATCCTTGCTAAATAAAAGGAAAAATCCAAAAGAGAATTAATTACTCCCTAAAGCCGAACAATCTATAAATAAAAATGCAAAAACAATTCAAACCAATACTGTCAAGAAATTATTTGTTAATTCAAAATTTAGGATGTTATGATATCATTAATTCGTTAGAATTAAGTAAATTAAACATAGTGAAAGGTAAAAAGTCCTAATTGCCTTTGACATTATGAATCAAAAATGGGGAAAAAATGCTTAATGATATTAAAGTTGGACTGCTCAGCGCAAAAAGTTCTATAAAAAGGGGAAACAAGAAAACCCTGGCATTTATTATTTTTGTTTTAGCACTTATCTTCATAAATTTAGTATTTCTGCCATCAATGATTGGAGGGATTTCAGGCATGTTCACAGATTTTATGCAATATCCTTATGGGGATATTGTTGTTGAACCAACCGGAGACAATCTTTATATAAATAATGCAGATAATGTTCTGCAAAAAGTAAGGGCAATTCCAGATGTAAAAGCTGCAACAAAAAGACTTGATGTTGGAGCTTCTATTCAATATAAACAAAAAGTTGTTGGTTCAACAATAGTGGGAGTATCACCTTCTGAAGAATATGATATCTCAAAATATCCTGAGATTATAAGTGAAGGAGAATTCTTAGGCGATCTCTCCAGAGATGAAATAATAATAGGTGCAATGCTTGTAGAAGGTTATTTTGGTTCTGAGATTTATGATAATCTTGGAGCGGTAAGAGTTGGTTCCTTTGTTAATGTAACTTACAGCAACAAAGTAACAAGAACCTATAAAGTCAAAGGAATAATGGAAGGCACATTTGAACTTGTTGATTTAAATGCTTTAATTCATTATAAAGAAATTGAAGATGTTTTTAGTATTGAAGACAGCAAAGCAACCAGCATAGTAATAAGAGTAAGTAATCCTAAAGATGTAGCTGAGATAAAAGAAAAAATAATTGCAGCAGGAGTTAAAGAAAAAGTTTCCACAAGCAATGAAAAATCAGATGCAATTTTAAGACAAGCTATGCAAAGCATAAATATGATAAATTTTGTTTCTAATTATGTTAGCTTAATTGTTGGAGCAGCATTAATTCTGATTATCATTTATATTAATGTCCTTAATAGGAGAAAAGAAATTGGTATTTTAAAAGCAGTAGGCATCTCGCCACGCTCAATAGTGCTTTCCTATGCATTTATCAGCATGTTTTATGTTTCAATGGGAATCTTTGCAGGATTAATCTTATATCTTGCACTTATGTTTTATTTTACTGTAAATCCCGTAACATTTTATGAAACCATGACAATTGTTCCTGAAATTCAGGTTGGATTAGTAATTAAAAGTGTTTTTACAATGCTCATAATGTCTGTTATTGCAGGAATTCTTCCTGCATGGAGAGTTTCAAAAGAAAGTATATTAAAAGCAATTTGGGGGAGATAAAATAAACCAGTCATAAGATAAAAATTCAAAACAATGCAACCAATAATAACAATAAAAAATTTGCAAATAGAAAATTCAAAAATAATATAATCAATAAAATGGAAGAAAAAACAATACTCAAAGTAAAAAATATGGACAGACATTATAAATCAGGAGAAGGAGTAGTCAGAGCCCTGAATAACGCCAGTTTTGAAATAAAAAAAGGAGAATTTGTCGGAGTAATAGGCCCTTCAGGCAGCGGGAAAACAACAATGCTCAGAGTTCTTGGATTACTAGACAGCCCGACAAGAGGAGAATATTCAGTTCAGGGTTTAAATGTTGAAGAGTTGGCAGAAGAAGAAAGAACATACTATAGATTGACTCAACTCGGATATATTTTCCAGGATTACGCTCTAATCAATGAGATGAATGCCATAGAAAATGTCTATGTCCTCTCGCTAATGGAAGGCAAGTCTAAAAAAGAATCAATAGAAACTGCCCGCGAAGCTTTGAA
>CAZWEB010000039.1:0-8647 GCA_964632115.1 Candidatus Woesearchaeota archaeon | reverse complement strand
AATCAGTATAATTCAAAGTTATTTTTCCATGATCTGAATTTCCAGAAGCATCATACATTCCTGTTAAATTCAACAAAACAGTTGTCATATTTATTGTTCCGCCATTATACCCCGATGCAGTTATATTTCCACTTGATGTAATTGAAGTTGTGGCGTTGATGTAAACTGTTCCTCCGCTTCCTTGATATTCTGTGCATTGAAATCTTCCCCCTGTATTTCCTATTACACTTGGAAGATTAATTGTTGTTGCATGTAAAGCAATTCTGCCTCCGCCTCCTCCCCCACCAGTATAACCACATGTACCAAAACTTGAACCCCCATCTGCAATTAATTTTCCAGTTCCAGAAATATTATTCGCAACAATTAAAATTGAGCCCCCTGCTCCCCCCCCAGAATAATAACTTGCATTATTCCCGTTCATGATTATATCTCCATTAATAACAATATTTGTAGCATTAAGAAAAATTGCGCTTCCTCCTTCTCCTGCAGTATAGGTTGTAGAGTGAGAATTAGCACTGCTCCCTAACTCAATGGGCCAAGTTTCAGAGCCATAAAGCAATGAAGTGTTTCCTGTATTTCCTCCTAATCCGCCATGGCTTGATCCTCTTGCATAACTAACCTTATCATTACCAGGGCCCTGTCCTTTTCTAAACCCCAAGCCCATTCCATTTATTTCTGAATTTTCATCAATTATTATATCAATTGAATTTATTGTAACTCCTGTTCCATTTTGAGTTGAATTATCTCCCTGAATATCTAAAGAAGCATTGTGTGTTACATTCAATAGAGGGATATTGTAAGTTCCAGAGATTAGAGCAGTATCATATCTTATTGTAAAATTTTCTCCAAAAGGAATAAAAAGAGTGCCTGGTCTTCCTTCATCTAGGTTTTTCCCCTGGTCACCTCCTTCAAGCAAGTATACTCCTGTAAATAAGTTTCTTTCCCAGATTATTGCTATCCTTCCTCCACCACCCCCACCTCTTGCTAAATCATAACTATCTCCTCCATTTGCAGTTATATTTCCTGTTCCAGATAAATTTTTGACAACAAGCCAGAGACTTCCACCTGAACCTCCCCCACCATAGTTAGTTGGTTTAGATCCTTTTGAGGATATAACTCCATTCACTGTCAGATTTGTGGTATTAATAAATAATATTCCTCCTCCATGCCCCCATCCATCAGGTGCATAGCCTGTAGAATGAGGAGAGCCACTGCTTCCAAAATCAGTTGGAGCAGTTGCATTTCCATAAGTATTCTGTAATCCTCTAAAAGTTAATCCTCCATCCCCTCCATAACTTCCTCCCCTATTAGTGGAAGTAAAATATCCTGGGCCTCCTACCATCCACCCCAGCCCATCTGTCACAATTCCCCCACCAGACTGAACATCAACATTCGCTGCAGTTATAGAAATATTACCAGCAGTTAAATTTCCTCCGCTCTGAATTGTCAAATCACCTGTTAAATTCAAAACAAAACCACAGCCATGTGAAGTTTTAGAACAATTTGCAGTTAAATTAGCTAAACTTCCTCCGGATTTTATTAAAATATTATTATAACTTAAAATTGTTCCATCTAATAAAAGATGAGTAGTTGTGATATTGCAAGTAGTTAACATTCCTCCCTGGTCGCATATTCCCACTGGTGATGCATTCACAGCATAGCTTCTTGTAGTAGAAACATTATAATCCCTGGCTATCCCACTTCCCCATGCCCCCCAATAATAGGTGTATGTTCCTTCATTTATATAGAAAGAAACATTATACATATTTGAAGTAAAATTATTGGCAGTATAATTTATATTGTTTATTGATAAAAAGACAGTCCCATTTGTATTCTCAACTGTAACATTAAACAAACCTATCCCTGTGCCTATTAAGGTGGCATTATTGTCAGAATAGTTAGAGAAGATTGGAAATATTGCATCCACTCCAAAATATATCATTCCAGATGAAGAGTTCATATTTCCTAATGTATCATTGCAGGCAAAAGTCACATTATGCTGCATCTGGTCTGTCATGCTTGATTTTGTGTAATTTGCTCCCCTATTGCTTGAGTTTATTGTCATGCTCGCGTTTGCATTATCATCAAGAGAAAGCCCGCACCAACTCACATTTTCATTAAGGCTAATATTGAAATCTATTGTTGTTGTGGTGTAATTCTGCATTAAAGGGGAGATTATTGTTATTTCAGGGGGAGTTGTGTCCAGTGTAAAATTTACTTCTTGACTGTTATTTATATTATTGATTGTGTCATTGCACCAAAATCTCGCAACATAATTTCCATTTGCTATACTTGAGTTTGTGTAATTTGCTCCGCTCAAGCTTGAATTTAGGCTCATGCTATAATTAGTGAACCACGAATTAAGTGTAATTTTGCAAAAACTTAGAGTTTTATTGCTAGATATATTAAAACTCATGCTTGTCAGTGCATATGCAATGTTTGAAGGATAGAGGATTGTTATTTGTGGAATAGTAGTGTCTGCCACAAAAGTCCAGTTAGTATTATTCCATGCGCAGTTTCCAGCACTGTCACATGCATAATAATTCCATCTATAAACATCATCAGAAGTAAATGTCAAAAATATATTTGTTGAATTAGAAATTCCACTAACTGCACTCGTGGTTTGATTAACTATAGAATCTGAAGAGTTCCAGATAAAGAGAGATGCATTTTTCAGTGCAAGATTATCGCTTAAATTAGCAATAAAACTCTGTGTCTCGCCTCCACTAGCTCCGTTTAGAGGAGAAATCAATTTTACACTTGGAGGAGTAATGTCTATTCCAAAACTAATCTGTGCTGTGTTAGAACTTGAATCACTTGAATTACACCAAAAACTGCTAACATATGCTCCTTCTCCTATGCTTGAGTTTGTATAGTTAAAATAAGTTGTACTTACTTGGCTCAGAGTGTTATTTGTAGCCCAATTATCAAGGCTTACTACGCAGGAACTAATGCTCGTGCTGCTTGTTACATTAAAGTCAATTCCTGTAACAGAATAGTTTTGTGCAAGAGGAGAAACAACAGATATTATAAATCCCGGAGGTGCTGGAGTGGAATTCGTGCTCATGAGATATACCCAATCAGTAAATATTGAATTATGCTCTTTTAAGTTCAGATCAGGAGTTCCAGAATAATCATTTTCAAGATATTTTGGGAGCAGAGATTTATGGAAATATCCTGGAGTATTAAAGACTTCTTTTATTAATGACTCATTGTTCATTGCATCAAGCCTTCCTGGATAAGGAACATAATAACCCCTCAAGCTTATAAAAAATGAGTTATTCTCAGAATTATAGCTTTTCCCGTCATCAAAAACCAAATCAACTTTTTCCTCGGAGTTTCCATCTAAAGATAACCTGTTTAAATCACTGTATCTTAATTTTCCTGTTACATCCTGTCCATCTTTAGTTGCTTTTTTTAATTTTACTTTCTTAAGGATTAGAGTAGGAGTTTCAGAATAATCAATATAAACAAAATCAATAAGCATGGTTTTAGGAAGAGACTTAATTCTTATTTTTAAGTCATCTGTACTTATAGAACTTATATCCAATGGAATAATTAATTTTGACTCTTTTTCCCGTGGATAATCCAGAAGAGTTCCGCCATAAATCCAGGATGTTCCATTCCAAATCTCAAAGACAGCTGAAAAATCTCTAAGCGAGAAAATATAAGTTTTTGTTCCATCAATGTCAAGATTTAATCTTTGAGCATATTCTGAAAAACTGCTCCCAAGGGCGCTTAGCATTTCATCTTCCTTAAATCCAACAAGCAGTTTTGCTGTTGTAGCATTTTTAGGCTTCTTGTAAATTAGCTCAACATATCTTGGCTTGTCGAAGCTTTCATAATCACTGGCATTAAGATATTCATTCCAAAAAATATTGTCCTCGCTCATGATGCTCTCAACTATCTCTTTATCTTCTGTAGCATTAAGAGGTTTTTCAGGATTTTTCACGCTGTCAAAATGATAATTAAGGGAAAGTTTCATGCTGTCAATCCGGTCTGAAAAAATTTCATTTAAAAAACGCAGCACATAAAGTATTCTCATAGGGATAACTATTCCAAAAATGTTATGTGGAGTTTGAGGCCTTTCAAGAACCGGGTAGACATCATAACCTTCAGGATGTTCAATTCTTATTAACTCAGCAGTATCTATAAAAGAAGTCTCTGTTAATTTTTCTGAAATAAATATCTTATATTCTGTTCCATCTGGCTTCAGGCTATAAAGTTTAGAAGGCTGCTTGCTCTCATACTGCTGAAAAAAAGGATATGCTGTCAGTTCTTCTGTGTCAAAAATATATTCACTTCCATTCCAGGAATAAACAAAAGGACAACTTGCTGCTTTGTAATGCATATGGCTCGCAACAAAAGAAATCTGCCCTGTAGAAGAATTAATATACTGGCTGGCATTTGTGAGTTCAATTGTCAGTGGCAGATCAGATGCAGTTACAAAGTCATTGCTTTCTTTCGCCTCCCAAATAGATTTATTATAATTCCATACAGAAATAGAAGTCCCATATCCTCCCTGGCTAATATTATCATAACCCTGCCAATAGAATTTAACTGCTGTTGTTGAAGATGAAACATTAAATGTAAATATCTGAGACTCTATATTTTTATCTACATTTGGCCCTGATGTTATCCATCTGTTTGAATCATCAGACTTAAGCGAATTATAATTTGCAGAAGTCGCTGAATTTGTGCAGTCAAAAGGGCTGCTTGGCTTTACTGTTGTTCCGGTTTTTTCACAGGCAGATTGAAATGAATTGTTTATATTATAGTCATTTTTTGAATTAGCTACTCTTACACCTACAGCAAACTCACTGCTTTGATAATCATATAGATTATTATTGCAGATTATATAATAACTCTGTGAATACCCATCACTCAAATCTGAAATAGATAATGTATGATTTACTCCATCTGTTGTTGTGAATGCAGACATGCTTTCAAAAGATGTTTCAGAAATTGTAGAATATTTGCAAGTTGAGTTTAAGTATGTGTAAATTTCCAGAGTAGATGATGTTGTCCCTTTGTCCATAATTTTTGGAGAATAATCATAAAACGAGTTTCCAAAAGAGTAAATATATACTTTTCCAGAACTCGATGTCATAATATTTGCAACACGCGCTCCAATTAATGCATCATCATAATTATCATTGTTAAAGTCTCCTGATGCCACAGAACGGCCAAAAGAACTAATTTCAGCAGTAGGATTTAATAAAGTTACATTTGGCTGAGTGGCATTTGCAATTATTCCATAATAAATATATGCTCTTCCTTTGTTTGAATCTGCAGCATTAGCTCCAATTAATGCATCATCATAATTATCATTGTTAAAGTCTCCTGATGCCACAGAACGGCCAAAAGAACTAATTTCAGCAGTAGGATTTAATAAAGTTGCATTGGGTATAGAGCCATTTCCACTTGCCATTGGCCCATAATAAACATATGCTCTTCCTTTGTTTGAATCTGCAGCATAAGATCCAATTAATGCATCATCATAACTATCATTATTAAAATCTCCAGATGCTATGGAACTTCCAAAATAATCAGATCCCGCACCAGCATAGGGACTTAATAAAGTTGCATTTGGCTGAGTTGCGTTCATAACAGGACCGTAATAAAGATATACTTTTGCAGGATTCCAAGAAGAGCCTATCAAAAGATCATCTATACTATCATTATTAAAATCTCCACCAGCAAGAGCTGTTCCAAAACCACATGAATCAACAGAGTCTAAGATAACATCAGGGCCTGGTTTTGAAAGGAAATTTCCAGCAGAATTGCCATAATAAATATATACTCTTTCTATAACTGAAGTAATACAATTGCCTGCACTTGCCATTCCAACAGCAACATCCTCGTATTCATCTCCATTAAAATCTCCAACAGCAGTAGAAGTTCCAAAATTATCAGAAAGTGCATCTCCCGGGTCAAAAATTACAAAAGAATTTGGGCGGTTTATCTGGGTTGTTCCTTCTGTTGGGTCAACAACATAATCATACTCAACATCTCCGATTGATTTCAAATCAAATGTGGAGTAACTCTCATTCTCATCTAGACTTGTAAGAAAAATCTGATATTTATCAAAACTATTATTTATATTTGTTATATTCTCAAATCTTGCAAGAGTTTCATTCCCATTTTCCCTGTAAACTTCAACACTTGCTGTTTGTGGATTGCTGTTCCCACTCCAGATTGCAGAACTATTTTCTCTTCTTACAAGAACAATATCATTAGGAACATTAACATCATAAATCTTTCCAGAATATGGAACCTTTGTTATTGATTTTATTTTAACTGGATTGTTTTTTGAATCAAGGAAATAAGTTTCTTTTCCTGAATTAAAATCTGAATAAACATCTTTAATTGGCTGTAAACCAAAAGATTTAAATAATTCATCACTATCAACATGATTATAATGAGAATCGAAATTAACAAGTATATTGTTGCAGATTCTGAAATCTGTCATGGAAAGCCCACTTTCAAGGGTACAAGAGTTATGGTTTGGCAAATTCTTGAAATGCTCGAAGGAGGGATGAGCATTGATGAAATCCTTAGAGATTATCCTACTATCACTAAAGAGCATATTAAAGCAGCACTGCAATATGCAGGAAGTCTTATGAGGGGAAGAGATAATGTCCAACTCAGCGTCCCACTTAGTTAAATTTCTCAGAGATGAGAATGTAAAAAAGAGGTTAGAAACATTCCTTAAGCAAAAAGGAGTGGATATTATTTCAAAACCTAAAGGACTGTCTAATGGCAAATTAGCTGAATTTTCCAAATCTGAACAAAGAGTATTAATTACTAATGACTGGGATTTTACTGATAAATTATATCCTAAGGAAAAAATATTTTCAGTTGTTTTTTTGAGAATACCCCAAGATAAGCCAGAATTATTAATAACTGAATTTTCCAAATTACTTAAAGAAATCAAACCAGAAGATTTCAAAGGTAAATTAATTACATTATATGAAGACAGATTTGAAATTTCAGAATTAGCATAAACCTTATGCTCTCCACTCACTAATAAATTTCCTTCTTCTGTCTCAATATTATACATCTCCCCATGATTATCATAAATCTGTCTTTCAGTTGGAGTTTGCAGTTCTTTCTCCCCTGTTTCTTGGTTGAAAGTCATAACTTTTTCATTATCTTTTAAATCAGCAAACAATTTCCAACCATTTTCAGTCAAAATTTCAGTCTCATTATCATAACATTCTGTACTATTTCCCCTTGCATAAATTGTAATATCCTTTGTCTTGTCAAGAGCCTGTTCAAATGTAACTCTCAGAGTGTGAGAGTCAGGAATTTCAGTATAATTTTCATCTAATTGAGAAACTTGCTCATAAACATCTTCAATAAAAGTCAAATTCTCATCAAGATGTTCGGCCTTTGTTATTTCTATAATTATCTCGTAAACCTGCTCAGACAAGTGAGCCACATTCCACTCAATATAATCAATAAAACCATCTTCATCTAAATCATAAGCATCAAAATCAACTTCTTGCTTAACCAATTTTCCAGCAGACTCAATAATTTCAGAATCATTAACTGCAATTTCCTGAACTTCATTAATCTCACTAACAATTTCTTCTTCATTTATAACATTTCCAGTTATCAATGAAGTTTCTTGAGTTTCATTCTCATTGATTAATAAGGTTTCATTGTTCTCTGGAACTTCTTCATGCACCTCAATTGTTTCATTAATCAATTGTTCTTCTATTTGGGTTAAATTATTTATCTCAGTATTATTAACTGCTTCTTCTGTAATATTTTCTTTAATAGGGTTTTCAACTATAACTTGTTCATCTGTTTCCTGAGTTTCATTAATTATTTCTTCTGTAATTTCAGCTTCTTTTGCTGTTTCTTCCCAAACATACCAGTAAAGCTTAATTGAATTATTGTTTTCATTTTTAACCTTGTTTTCAATCTGAGTATAAGCTAGGATATCAGTATATCCTAATTTATCATCAGCAGAAATTATGATTCTTTTCCCATTTGAGATGTTTTCTTCCTGAGATTGCGGTCCAGGTGTATAGTATTCTACTACTATTCCTTCTTCTGTAGCCTGTTCAGCAATATTTGTTAAATTAACAATCCTATTATCTTGTGTTTCAGTAATCTCAAATTGCATTTCTTGTTCTGATATTACATTCCCTGTAATTCTTCCTTTAGTAAGTAGATTCCAGAAACGAGTTATAAACCCTTTATTTTCATTAGAGTTATACACTACAGCGTTTCCTGTAAGCAGAGATTGTCTGTCTACTTGTCTTGTATCTTCTTCACTTGTTTCTGCATCTTGCAATGCTTGTTTTGCTTCTTCACCTGTTTTAACTGTTATGTTTTCAGATTGTTTTGGAAGCATTACATTTAATTCATCTGCCTCTGATTTGTTAATTGATTTTAACCATTTTACAGGCATTCCAATTATTGCTTTGTATTGTTTTGCTGTAATATTTGTAAGAGTTTCATTTTCAAAACCAATAATTAAAGTAATATTGGTTTCAGTAATATTTTGTTCTGTAATATTTTGTTCCGTAATACTTGTGATTGTTTCATTAATTTCAGTTATGTTTTCTCCAGAAACTAAAATTTCCTGGCTTGTTTCTGCTAAAATTTCAGAGTTATAAGATAATTGAATTAA
>CAZWEB010000038.1:0-8816 GCA_964632115.1 Candidatus Woesearchaeota archaeon | reverse complement strand
TTATAATAATGAAATATCTTTTTCTGTTAGAGTATATCAACAAGAGCCAGAAATTAATTTTGATCCTAATTTGCCTGAGAGATTTATTCTAAATGAAGATTACAAGATAAACTCAAGGTTATGGAATTATGGCTTTGAGACAGCTAGAAATACTGCAGTAGAATTATATGTTATGTATAATTGGGGAGAGCGTATTTTGATTAGTAAAAAAGAGGTTGGAGATTTAAAAGATATAGAAAAAAAAGTTTCTTTTGACTGGACTCCTGACAAAATAGGACAAGGATATTTGATTTTTAATGTTTCTTATGATTATAGTGGAGGAAGTAAGAGTTCAGAGCAATGGTATTGGAGGAAAGTAACTTCTCTTGGAGCTGATTTGTCAGTCTGGTTTTATGCAGATAATGTTGAAACAGGAACAGCTACATTTGCTAGAATATCTATTGAAAACAGCGGGACTGAACAGGCAAGGAATGTTACTTATTCTATTTATGATAATGAAAACCTAATTAAAAAAGACAATATAGGCTCTTTAGAGGCTCCTCCTAGCACAACATCATCAAGAGAAATAGAGGTTCCTTGGATACCTTCCGGGATAGGACTGCATGATCTTAGAGTTGAAATTGAATGTGAAAATGATGTAGATTTAAGTAATAATGAAGACACAAGAAGTATTTATGTTTATAAGCTTAAAGATGTTAGATTTGAAATTACAAATAGCACTGGAGGATATGCAACAAGATATCTAGGACTTGCTCCTAAGGGTGGTATGAATGAAATTAATTTAATAACAGAACCAAAAACCTATACTATTCCAGATATTGAAACAGATATTTATATTATAAAAACAGAGAATATGACAATTGAAAATAGTAAATATGCTATAACTAGATTTGAGGGATCTGCGCTTCATAATATGATGTTTACAATATCAGAAGATTATGAAAACGCAAGAACAGAAGGCAATAAAAGATTATACAGGATTTATGCTAATGAGGTTTTTTGGAGTTATAAACTCTCTGAAATAAATTTTAATTATCCTGATTATAATGAACTTGGAGCAAATCCAGAAAATCTAATAATTTATTATTGCTCAAATTGGGATTTTGAGAGTGAAATTTGTTTATCGGGATGGAAAGAACCTAATTGGATTAATAAGCAGATTGAAGGGACAAGAATTTATATGGGCACTATTGTTGATTCTTCTAATGATGGTGCAGAGGCTTTTGCAATTGGAGAGCCATTGGTTGGAAGCAGTTATGCTGAGATTAAAGAAGAAGAGAAAATTGATTTTTCAAGAATAATAAAGGAATACAAAAATAAACAAATATTACTTGGACGAGAGTTTAGTTCAACTAGTTCAAATTATCAGATTAATGTTAATGGATTTTTTTATAATTGTCCTAGTAGCACAAAAACAAATGTTGATGTTTTATTTAATGGTGAACTTATTGGAACCCAAGAAGTTGATTGTTATAATACTCTTCCCCCTTCAATTATTAATGAGTATCTTGGAGGACATACGGGTGTTCGAGTTAAGAATATAACCCTTAATTTTGATAATGACTTAGTTTTTTTTGATTCTAACAGATTGATAGATATAGAAAAAGATTGGATTTCTTATCCTTTATCAAATAGTGATTCAACAGGCACTGAAATATTGCAAGTAAATTCATTTGGTTCTGATGATGAATCTGAATTTATTTTTGAAAATAAAAATTATTCTTATTTTGTTGTAAACGCAATATCCTCTGGAAATTTAACTAATTTAGATGTTTATGTAAATGATCAGCCTGTTTGGGAGTTTGATTTAAGCAATTCTAATGGCAAGAAAGGAAGAGGCTTTGAAATTCCACAAGATGTTAGAGAAGAGAGTGAGATTAGAGTCAAAATAAAATCCAAGAATCCTGGAGACTCAATATATTTAGCAAGCGTTAAGATGAAAACTGATTTTGACTCTTATTATTTAACAATATTCGCAAGCCCTGATGCTATTCCTTTTGAATATTCTGAAAAAGAGGCTGATTTCCAGAAATACGGAAGTTTAGATGAAGACAGAGAAGGAGAGTTTTCAGTTGGAAGAATAATGGGAATTACAAGTTCTGATGTTTCTTCTTATTTATCGAGGGTTTTGTTTTATGATAAAATTTCAAAAGAAAATGAAGCCGTCATGATGATGGTTGGAGATAGTTATTCCCAAGGGATTCCTATTAGAACTTGCGGAACTAGTTTTTGTAAATGTTATTTTGATACAGAGTGCGATGAATTGTTTGATAAATACAATGGATTTTTTGACACATTTGAAACATGTAACCAGGATTTAATCAATGGTGTTCCTCAGGAACCCCAAAGTAATTGTGGGGATGAAATTAGACTGAAAAATGCCCTTTATAACTCTAGTTTATCAGTCTATGCTGACCATGGGTCTTCGACAGGATGGCCTGGACTTCCTTGGGGGGTTAGCTCAAGTAATCTTGAAGATTTACCCTTGCAAATAGGATATAGTTTTGCATGTTCAACATGCAGTTATAGCAATACAAAAGCTGATTTGTTTTGCACTAATATGATTAGAAGAGGGGCTACTGGATATATCGGCGCAGTAGAATCTATGTATGGACATCATTTTTTAAATGAGTTTTTAGATGAAACTTTAATCAACAATAAATCAATAGGATATGCATTTAAAATTGGAAAAAATAAAGAAGCAAGATATGACTGGGGAACTAAAAATACTGTTGGATCTGAGTATTTAAGAGACATGTATGGAATTCATGATATATTAATAGGAGACCCAACATTCATAGGAGGTTTTGGAAAATGAAAAAGCAAGTTTTGCTTATTTTAATTGCATTTATCTTTATTACTAGTTTAGTTAATTTTGTTTCTGCTTCTGTAACTATCAGTATTAATGTTGATGATTTTAAAATTGGAGAAAAAGCTAAATTTGAGTATACCTTTACTTCTGACAGAGATGAAGAGATTATTTATGAACCAAAAATCAAGTGCATAAACCTACCTGAACGACTCATTGACTCACGAAGCGAAACTCTGAAAAAAAATGTTCCTAAAACCCTTATTTATGAAGGTTTTGATGTGACAGAAGAAACACTCTCTCAACAGTGTTTAGCAGTAGTAAAAATAACCAGCCCATTCATAAAAGTAAAAGAAGAAGAGTTCAATATAAAGGCTCTTGAATCAATTTTTCTTTCAATAAATATTTGCAAAGATAAATCCTGTGAAGAAAAATCAGTAGTTTTTCTTAAAAATCAAAAAGTATATTTGGAATATGTTTCAGATATAGAAGATTTAGATATTGAAGCAACCCTTACTTCCTCAGATGGCAAAACAAAATCAATAAACCTGCCATATTCAGAAACAGCAAAACAAATTGGAACATATGAAATTGAAGTAACAGCAAGCAAAGAAGGATACAAAACAATAACTCAACGAAAGCAGTTTGGAGTCATAGCAAAAGAAGTAGAAATTGTTAGTGGTGCTCCTACAATGGGTATTACAAGATTAAATAAATATCTTAATGAAAAAGGGATTAGCATTTTATGGATTATTATTCCATTAATAATCTTTATTGTTGTCATAATTTTTCTAATATTTTTAGTTTATAGAAAAAAGCAGGTTGAAAGGAATGTTAAAAAGTTAAGGAAAAATAATTAAATTATTAAATACCTTTTTCCTTTAGTCTTTATCATGTCAATTATATTCGGCCCAGCAGGGCTTGGTGGAGTTCACGAAGCTGAGGCAAATTTAGAGAAATATGCAAAATTGGGGCTTAAGGCATGTGAAATTGCTTTTACCTATGGCATTTATATTAAAGACAAGAAAGATGCTCTGAGAATAGGCAGGAAAGCTCATGAGCTAGGAATAAAACTGAGTATTCATGCTCCTTACTGGATAAATCTGAATTCAAAGGAAAAAAATAAAATTGAACAAAGCAAAAAAAGAATTTTAGATTGTTGTAGTGTTGGAGAGATTCTTGGAGCATACCGGGTTGTTTTTCATCCGGGATATTATGCAGGCATGGATGAAAAAGAAACATATGAAAATATTAAAACTCAAGTTTTAGAAATGCAAGAGCAGATTAAGAAGAACAAATGGAAAATTAAGATTGCTCCTGAAACAACAGGCAAATTAAATGTTTTTGGGAGCATTGATGAAATAAAGAAACTTGTAAAAGATACTGGCTGCTCGTTTTGCATTGATTTTGCCCATATTCTTGCAAGATACAAGGATTATAATTTTGAGCTGGTTAAAAAATCATTTCCTCAGGAAAAATGGCACTGCCATTTTTCAGGAATTGTTTATGGAGAAAAAGGAGAGAAAAGCCATAAAGCAACTCCTGAAGCAGAAATAAAAAAATTATTGGAAGTTTTGAAAAAAGAAAAAAACAAAGAGATTGTGATAATTAATGAGTCGCCCCAGCCTGTGAAAGATAGTGTGATGGGGCTGAAAATTTTGGAGAAATTAAGGTAAAAGATAGAGTTCTCTGCTCATTCTAATATATTCTACCCATTTTTCAATAGAACCATGATTGCCTTTGCTATAATCCCTTATCCAATTAGAGTTCATATCTTCATCAAAAACTAAGTCACAATGATCTATATATTGAAGAAAAAACATGCCCATTGCATCAAAACAATCTATATCATTAAATCTATAATTCCTGCCCCTTCCACTTTTTATCTGAATTAAAAACTGCCTTATCATTGATTTTTCTGAATTAACAAGCGAAATATTAAGAAGTCTTTCAAGCCCCCGAATTATTCTTTGCTGGGTTTTATAAATTTGTTTGGGTATTCTTGAATTTTTCATTCTTCTGTTTAGTTCAGATTAACCGGGCCAATTGACTGAGAAATTTTGTTAATAAAAATATAATCTCCTGTTTCACTGTCTCTTATTTCATATTCATAATTTTTTCCTTTTAAAAATTCTTCAAGAGTTTTATTATTTAAGTTATAAAAACAATACAAGCGTTCTGGTTCAGATGTATCAACATGATGCTGATTTTCAAAAAGTTTTCCAGGATATTGTGAAAGAATAAAATCTTCTAGTTCAATGCTATGTGTAAACAAATCAACTAGTTTTTTTCTTGGCTTTTTTTTGCGTGGCATTTTATTTTCCTGCAGATTTTCTATTTTCTTCTGTTTGGTACACTTCAGTATACTTTTCCCTTCTTAGTCTTGAGGCTTCAATTGCCTTAAGTATCTTGTTTCCGAGAACAGGGTTTTTTGTAAAAATATTTAGAGTATTCAACAACTTTCTAATTACCTGATTGTATGTTTCTCTTTCATGCTCTTTGAGCTTGTCAAGCCTTTGTTTTGTTGTTCTTTCAAGTTTTATCGTCGTTATTTCTGGTTTTTTATTGTTCTTTTCAGATTTTTTTTTGACTTCCATATGCAAGTATACTTGGGTAAACTATATAAATCTTTGTTATTGTTATAATTATATAGTTACTACATTATAATAATCTTTATAAAGCAAAAATCGTTATTTTTTTCAACTAAATTTTAATAAACTATGATTGAAAAATGAGAAAAGCAATTTTAGCCACATTTGTGGTTTTGTTTGCTTTGCTGGCAGTAATGAGTCTTGTTAGTGCAACTGAAGGTTTAACAGATCAGTTCTTCTTAACTGTTGACGGAGTCTGGGCTGCTGACAATGATGTTTTCATGTGCGGAGACGCAATAGGTATCGAAGCTGGACAAACAATCCCTATAAAGGTTGTTTTTAGAGCTCTTGAAAACGCAGAAGATGTCAAAGTTCAGGTTTGGATTGATGGATACAGAAGTGACATAGTGGATAAAACAGGAAGATTTGAACTTGTTGAAGGAAGTACATATAGTAAACTTTTTTCATTAACAGTTCCTTCTGATATTGACCCTACTGAAGATTACTCACTTCTTGTGAGAATCTCAAGTAAGACAAAAAATCATGAAGAAGAATTTCCTTTAAGACTTCAGAGAGAGTCTTATAACGGACAAGTTTTATCTGTTGACACTGATTCTCAAATAACAGCAGGAAGCACTATTGGTGTTGATGTTGTTTTGAAGAACAGAGGAATGCACGAACTTGAAGATGTTTTTGTTACTGCAAAGATAGCTGACTTAGGTGTTCAAAGAAAAGTTTACTTCGGCGATTTGGTTGCTGTAGATGATGACCAAGATGATGAAAAAGACGCTACTGAAAGAAGACTTTACTTAACTATACCAAAGAACGCAAAATCAGGAACATATGTTTTGGAAGTAGAAGCTTCTAATTCTGATTTTAGCGAGACAGTTAAGAAAAGTGTTGTCATAACTGGACAAGAATCAGCAAGCGATGTTTTATCTGGACTTACTGCAAAAGCAATTGCTGTAGGACAAGAAGCAACATATGACTTGGTTATTGTTAATTCTGGAGACGAACTTAAAGTTTACACTTTAACTCCTGAAAGCGCAGAAGGATTGATTGTTGAAGTTGACCCAATAGTTACTGTATCTGGAGACTCTAGCAAAACTGTTAAAGTTACAGTTAGAGCAACAGACAGTGCTAGCGAAGGAACACATACTGTAGCAGTTAATGTTGAGAGCAATGGAGAGCTTGTGAAAAGAGCTGTTTTTTCAGCAAATGTTGAAAAACAGACAGCAACAGGTTCAATAGTTGTTTTGACAATAATTCTTGCTATAGTTTTCTTGGTGCTATTAGTTGTTCTAATAGTGCTTTTAACAAGAAAGCCAGCAGCAATGCCAGACGCAGACGAAACAAGCTACTACTAAAAATAAATTTTTATTTTTTTATTTTTTATTATTTATTTTTAGAGCTTGTTTTTTTATATTAATTATTTTAAAAAAGGGAGATTATAATTAAACATAAAGGGAAAATAATAAAATGGATAAAAGAAATGAAGAATATAAAGAATATAATGATAAAGAAGTTTCTGTTCTTTTAGATACAAGAATAGCAGGGATTATATCAGGAAATAAAGAGGTTTATACACATAAAAATCTTGGTTTATGTGGAAAATTAACTAAAGAAACTGAACGCACTATTACACTTGAAGGAAACATAAAATATTTTTTTCTTGAACGTCAAGAAGATGATATAACAAGATACCCCGAGCTTAGACCTCTTCCTAATAAACTAATTTTAAGAAAAAGACAGATTGTTTTGTTCTCAGGAGATTAGGAAAATGAATGAACCAAATTGTTATATAAGCAATATAGATGAAAAGAATGACTATAAAAACTAAAAGAATTTTAAGGTGCTCAATAGGTGGAGAAGAATGGAAAATCTGGGACGAAGTTCCAGGATGCCATATAAAAGACTTAGTTAAAGAGGTAGATGTTTATTATTGCGGGAGATGTAATTCACGATATGAAACTCTTGAAGAAGCTCAAAAATGTGACAACAAACCTGTTTTCCCATTGCCACATGTTGGAGATGTTATGGAACTTGAATGGGTTAGTGGAAAAAGCAAGGGCAAGGGGATACTAATTGTAAATTATCCTTCAAAAGTCTCTCTTGAAGAAGATAAACATCTTGTTGAATTTAACTCAGATTTTTATCTTGTCAAAAGAGGTTTATTTGGGGGAGAAAAACTTAGAGACAGAATAAATAACTATCTAATTATAGTTGATTCTGACAGCATCGTAACAAATTTTGAAGAGGATAGCAAAATAAGAATCTCAACAGAATCTGAAATTGAAAAAATTTGCAGGGAAAATAAAAAATTTAATAACAGAAGAGATGCAAAAGTCAGGTATAAACATTGTATAGAAAAAGAGAGTAAAAAAGATGTCAATTGAAGAAAAATTTAATAAAAATATTGAAGAGTGGAAAAATCATTGTTATAATAAAAGTTATTCTTCTAATCCAGGAGATTATGTTGATTGCAAGGCATATATAAGAATAATCAACATGGGCAAAGAAATTCTGCCATTAATAAGAATATTATATGACTCAAAAGACAAAGATGCAGAACTTGGAATGATTAAGGCATTTGGCTTGCCAAGAGTATTGAGTGCTCTAACACTAAAAAAATTTAAAATTCCTAAAAAAGTTCAGGGAAGAATTAATGAGATAACTTATTATACTAAAAAATGGCTGGATGAGAATATAGATTAACGATAATTTTAAATATGCATCAGTATTTGGATAAGTATGGAAACTGTAACTATATCAAAAGAAGAATATGAGAAATTAAAAATGCAGGCAAATATAGATGTTGAACTACTCGAGCAATTAACTAAAAGTTTTAAAGATATTAAAGAAAAAAGATTTAGAAGAGTAAGGTAATTAAAGAGAATTTTTATCTATTAAAGTTTTTATTTCTTCTTTAAAAAAGTCTAATAAACAGGTATTGACCCCAGAGCAAGCTCTGGACACCGAACCACCACTTCCCCACAGCAAGCTATGGGGTATTACTATAAATAAAAATTTTATTGTGTTTATTATTTTTTGTTGATCTTTCTTTTCACTAATACCAACCATAAACACTGCTTGAATATCTTCATAAATTAAATAATATATTCTGTATTTTCCATATCTCTTCTCCCTAAACCACTTTACACTTATTGGGTCTCCAACATAAGGATTTTCTACAAGTTGGTCTTCAATTTTATCAACTCGATTATAAAAATCTTTATCAAATTTAGATAATTCTTCATCAAATTTTTGAGAGTGATAAACTTTATATTTTCCCATTTATATCCCCTTTTTTCATTTGAATTTAATATTTTAGATATCCAGACTCAGCACCTTGGAGATTCCGTCCTGCATGGAAACTCCATAGAGGGTTGTGGATTCTGTTATCAGGGCATCATTAT
>CAZWEB010000037.1:0-8841 GCA_964632115.1 Candidatus Woesearchaeota archaeon | reverse complement strand
AAAGACATTGTTTATCAAGCAATCCAAATAATTTTACTGTCCAGTATGAATGTCCTAATGGCTGCTATGATGGGGCTTGCATACCTCTAAATCAAACTTGCACTGATAGTGATGGGGGGAATAATTACTATACAAAAGGGACTATAAACTGGATTACTGTTTTAGGATATGCAGACAGTATGACTGACCAATGCATCAATAATCAGACACTTGCTGAGTATTCCTGCTCTGACTTTTATGCTACAGGCTACTACTACCATTATACTGAATTCACTTGTCCAAATGGCTGCTATGATGGGGCTTGCATAACTATTCCCTCAAATCAGACAACTTATAAAGACAGATGTCCTGAATTAAGCGGGTCTATTAAGGAAAAAATAAGTGATTTAAGATTACATTCATTAGCAAATGTTATTTTAAATAGAACTATTAATCTCACTCTTGATTCTGATAATCCCTCTTCTAAGGTAAGAACTGGAGGAAGAGATTATTATGTAAGCCTACTTGGTGTAAAAAGTAATTCTGCAACTATCTCAGTTACCTATTATACCCCCACTACTATTTCTGAAATGAAAGAAATTTCTGAAGGAACTGAAAGATCTATTAATGGGGTTCTAGTACATGTTTTAGATGTAACTCAAAATCAAGATAGCAAACAAATTAAGTTAATAGAAGGAAAAGAAGCTTATGAAGATGATTATGTTGTTGTTTATAATAATTACACTGGAAATAATGCAAGTATTTTGGAAGTTTCTGATATAAGTGTAAGTGAAGGTGGAACAAATGATGATTATATTACATTTACAGATTATGTAACTGGTTTGAGTAACAAGGTAACTGGTAATTTTACAGCAAGTGTACAGATAATTAATATTGCTACAAACAAGTATTTTGTTAAAGCAAATCAAACTTCTGTTTGGGTGACTTGGGGTGCGGGAGCTTCTGGTGGTTCTCCAGGCGAAGAAATTGATAGTTTTGATTGTTAAGATTTGTTGAAATTATCCTCAATAAAATAATTTCTTATAATAATCTATTCTCTAATTAGTTTACTTGAGAAAGGAATTTTAAGAATCAGCAAATCATTTAAAACCAATGCCCTGTTAATATTGCCGGAGATGGCACAATATTTTCTTCGATAAATTATTGCCATCTCCAGAGAATACAACAATACACCTAAAACCAGTATCTTTAAAAACCCCCTAAACATTGATTTTTTAATTATCACGTACCAGCTGAAACAAACCTGGGGAAACTCGTGAGCTGTTTATAATAAACCTTTCAGAAAAATAAAACAAATAAGAGAATAATCTAAAAACAATTAGAACATAAAAATGCAAAACCAACTTACAAAACCTGCGAGAAAAGATTTGCTAATTGAAAATTCAAAATATTATAGTCATGGTATTATTAATTCAGCAGAATTAAGTAAATTTAATATTGGAAAAGGCAATTCCTTGTATTTAATAAAATGACAATAGACATAAGAAAACAATGGAAACAAGCATCAAAAATTGAAAAAATATTAATTGGTGCAATAATCCTTACTGGAATAAATACTGCAGCATTATCTGGTTTAAACGTTGATTCAAAATATGTTGTTGGAGCAATGGCTGCATTTGCATTAAGTTCAATTATTGGTTATGAAGTTTGTGAATATAAACGTTATCAGGGAATGAGAATATAAAAATATGGGAAGAAAAAAACTAACAGATGAAGAAAAATCTGCAAGAAAAGCAGAGCGAGAAGCAAAGAAAAAATCAGAAGAAACTGCTGGAGATTTTGTAGGGAAAAAAATTGAAGAAATCAAAGAAATATCTTCTGAAAAATTAGCAGAAGCCAAGGAAAAACTTAAGAAATTGGCTGAGAAACTTGCTGGCAAAATAGAAATCGCAGATGAAAAAGATATTAAAGGCGAAGTAAAAGCAGAGGAAGAAAAAACAGAAGAAGAGAGAAAAGCAAAGATGAGAAAGAGAAATGAGAAAACTCTTTTTCCCCTTGATGATTATGTTAAATACAGTTGCCATCTTGGAACAAAGGCAGTTACTCCAAAGATGAGGCAGTTTGTCTATAAAAGAAGAGCAGATGGAATTGCTGTTTTGAATACAAATTCTACTGATGAAAAATTAAGAGAAGCTTGCGAATTTTTAAAAGATTTTGATGCCAAGGATATTTTTCTTTCCTGCAAAAGAGAAGCGTGCTGGCCTGGTGTTTTAAAATTTTCTGAAGTTACTGGAATAAAAGTTTTTACAAAAAAATATCCTGCCGGAGTTATAACAAATTCTATTCTTGATGATTTTTTTGAAACAGAACTTGTTATTGTCTGCGATCCATGGCTTGATAAAAACGCACTAAATGACGCAAGAATTGTCAAGAGGCCTGTAATTGGATTATGTGACACAAATAATTTAACAACAGGAATAACAAAAGTAATTCCATGCAATAATAAAGCTGGAAAATCAGTTGGGTTGATTCTTTATATTCTTGCAAGAGAATATTTAAAAGCAAAAGGACAGGAAAAAGAAGCAAAAAAGATGAAGATTGAAGATTTCACAGGAGTTCCTGATGAAACCGAGAACCTAAGTCAAGCAGAAGAAATAGAAATGGGAATCAGCGAGGAAAAAGCGGATGAATCAAATGCTGAAAAGATTTCTGAAGAAAATACAAAAGAAAAAGACGCTGAAGAAAAATCTGTTGAGGAGAAAATTGATGAAGAGAAGGTTGTTGAAGAAAAACTTGTTGAAAAAGTTGCAGAAGGTGCGAGTGAAGGAGTTTGAACAGAATTTAAATAGAGCAACAAAAGTAAGATATTTAACAAACGCTTTCAGGAGTAGAGCGAAGGCGTATAATTCTAAAAATACAATTGAAATCAATACCGGCAGAGAAATAATTTGTTAACTGATAAATCCGCGATAAAAGATTTGTTAATTAAAATTCAAAAAGGTAGGATAATTTCAATTCAATTTTAAGTTATCGACATATTTAAAAAGTTCATAATGCTAACTTAGATATGAAAAGAGTAATAGGGGTGATGATTTTTTCTTTGATTATAATTTTTGGTATGCTAAGTTTTGTTTATGCTAATGAAACTGCGAGCGCATGCCAGAATCATCCTGGATGCACTGATGCTGTCAATAAAGGCACAGATAATTCTACTGGTTGCATAATTTGGGGGTGCCCTACTCCAGTATGCCCGACTACAAAATGCAGCGATGGAACTGTTTATGGTCCTGAAAAATGCAAAATCGAGAATAATGTTTGCGTTTGTCCTGCTTGTCCTGCCCCTAAACCTATAACTTGCACAACTGATGCTGATTGTCCTTCTGTAAAAGGGGTTTCATATTGCAAAAATGAGCAAGAATCATGCGGAACAGTTACTAATTATAGATGCGAGAGCGGAAGTTGTGTTGTAAGTGGAGGAGGTTTAGGATGTAATATATGTGAAAATGGATGTTCAAATGGGGCTTGTATACTGGGAGAGGAAATTTCTGAACAGGTAACCTGCATATTCAAAAATTCTAACAAAGAAGAGAAGTGTTATACTGCTTATCAGAATGAAAGAGCATATTGTTCTGGCATAGACAGTTGTGTTGCAAATATTAAAGGATATAAAGGCGAACAAATAACATGGAAATCAACTTGCGGGCAATATCTGTATACAACCCAGGATGGGCAGGCTAAAAAGATTGGGTTTGAATGCTCTGCTTGCCAGTCAGCAGCAGGAAGTTGTTCTGATGGAACACCTATTGAATGCAAAATAATTGATGGAAACTGCGTATGCTCAACATGTCCTGGAAAACTTGAATGCAAAGATTCTGACGGCGGAAAAGAGATATATAAAAAAGGAACAGCTTATGGCTTTGATTGGGGAAGTAACAATAAAGTTGAGAAGACAGATTTCTGCATAACAGAAGGAGAAAAAGCAGGAAGATTAGCTGAATATTTCTGCCAGTTTTCTAATGGAGGTTATCAAATTGCCTCAGAGTCATTTGGGCCAGAGAATGGATGTTATAGTTGTTTTGATGGAGCATGCCAGCAGATAATAGTAAAGCCTGTCTGCGGAAACGGAATTTGTGAAAGCGGAGAGGGAGATGTTTGTGTCTGCGCTGCAACAACGACATCCTGTGAAGAGGGAAAAGAGTGCAAAGCTCCTTCATGTAATTGTTATGTTGCCTGTTCCCAGGACTGCAAAAAAACAGAAGGGACGTATGCAAAGTTAAATGAAAAATTCAAGCTTCAGGTTTATCAGCCTGTCAAAATAACTGAGAATGAAACTCCTTTGATGAAAATCACTTTCAAAGATTTAATAGCTTACAAATGCAAAGAAGAAAAAATGAATAAAGAAGCGCAAGCAACTATTGAAACAAAAGTTGCTGTTGCAGAAGCAACAATAACTGGAAGAGTTGTTTCGGAAACAAGTGCATCGGGAGGGGGAGAAGGAGGAGTAGTGACAGAATCAGCAATAACACAAGCACCAGTAGAAATCTTAAACTGTGTTGGAGCTGGGCCAAAAGCACTTTTAAATGTAGAAATGACAGTTGAGGGAAAAATAAGCAAGCAGATGATTCTTAATCTCAATTTAGAAGAGAAAAAACAAATTGATGAATTCACAATCTCATTTTTAAGTTATGACTATGCCTCAAGAACCGGTGTTTTTCTTGTTAACAAAGAAACATTTTCTTGTGAAAAAGGATGCAAATGTGACGGGAAAGGAAGAGTAATTGAATGCCAGAATGAAGCTTGCAAAGAAGGCAAAAAATTGTGCCCGGATGGAATATGCAGAGAAAAATGCAGTATAGTAACTGAGGATTGCAAGTTTGGCTGTGTGTATGAGGGAAAATGTTTCCCAATGGGGGTAAGAAGCAAGGGATTGTATTGCAGTGAGGATTTAATAATGAACTCGCAGCAAGAGTCAGATAAAATCTGTGAGAATAATTTTGAATGTACAAGCAATGTCTGCATTTCTGGAAAATGTGTTTCTGAAAATTTTATTGAGAAGATTATGAGCTGGTTTAAAAGAATGTTTGGTGGATAATTTCAAATTTGTTTGAAGTTATCGTGAGATTTAAAAAGTGTTTTCGCTTTAATTGAGTATGAAAATTAGCAGGATTATATCTAATTTATCTGTTTACGGATTTTCTCATGCTTTAATTGATGCAATCTGTGCTGCAGTTATATTTAGCCTGATAAAAAGCGTAGATTCTGCATCATTTTTTAATTTAGTAATAATTTATAGTGTTATTGCATTTGGGCTGCAAGTTCCTTTTGGAGTATTGGTTGACAAAATTAAAATGCCAAGAGCTTCTGCAATCATTGGGAGTATAATAACTGGAATAGCTATGTTTACAATAGGCATCTCACCATATCTTTCCATTGTCCTTGCAGGATTAGGAAATGCCTTATTTCATATTGGTGGAGGGATAATAAGTCTTAATCTTACTCCTAAAAAAGCAAGTGCTCCTGGAATTTTTGTTGCTCCTGGTGCAATAGGATTATTTGTAGGAACATTATTAGGAAGGGCTAATTATCAATTCAGCATGGTTTTCTCAATCTTAATAATTATCTCCTGTATTTTAATATTAGTAACAAAATCTCCTAAAATAAATTATAATAAAAAATCAAATAAAGTAAATTATTTTGAATTAATCTTGCTTCTTCTTTTAATATCAATTGCAGTTAGAGCTTTTGTAGGAACTGCGATAATATTTCCGTGGAAATCAAATATAGCGTTAGTAATAGTCTTGGTATCTGCAGTATTTCTTGGAAAAGGACTTGGAGGAATAATTGCAGATAAATTTGGATGGATTAGAACAGCAACAATCTCTTTATTATTATCCCTGCCATTCCTCGTGTTTTTTCCAAATATAGCCTATCTTGGAATAATTGGAATGTTTTTATTTAATATGACAATGCCCATAATTCTCGTGGCAGTCTCAAATATGTTTCCTGGAAGGCCCGGACTTTCATTTGGATTAAACTGCCTTGCACTATTAATCGGAGTTTTCCCATTTTTTATTGGAGGTATTTTTTTAAAAAATAGTTTTGTTACTAGTCTAGTCATACTGGTGTCTGTTGCATTTGCTTATATTGGATTATATTTTCTTAAACACTTCAAGGTAAATGGAAGCTAACACAACATTTTTAAATAAGATTCATTTATGATTTATATGAAAGAATATGCTCTTGGATTAATGATTTTATTACTAGTTTTACCTTTAGTAAGTGCTGATATCCCTTCACCACCAAATCCTACAGAAAAAACAATTCCCATTGTAAATAAAATAGAAAATATAAATGATTTTCCAGATTATACTTTTTTTGCTACGGCAAATATAGGTCAAGGGCCTGGAGTTGGGATGTGCCCAATCCAGATAGTTGGAGAAGATGGATTAATAGCATATAATGGCTATAAACTTTGTTCAGTTGCAGTTTATGCCGTTAAGAACTCTGATTTTGCTTCTTTAAACAATATGGATGATGCTCAAAAGGAATCGTATCTTAATTCTAAAAATGTCACAAAAGTTATAGACAATATATATAGCTCTGAAGAGGTTCTAGTAACAAGTACACAGGACAGTATCACAAATTATTTTAATGTTAGTTTAGATTCATCTAAAACAGAACCATCTAGTAAAGTGATTGAAAGAAATTATTCACTTTATTACTATCTGCTAATTCCGCTTATTGCGATTATTATCTTAGCAATAGTGTTAATCGGAAGAAGAAAAAATGCCTAATTTTATATTGCCATTAGTATTAACAATAATTATTGAATTTATTATTTATGCAGTGATAGTAAGAAAAAATATTTTAAAAATTCTAGGCTATTCTTTTTTAATTAATTCTTTCACAAACCCTTTATTAAACTTTATTTTAGGATTTGGAGCAAATCTAATTTTAATGGAATTTTTAGTTTTTTTTATTGAGATACCATTAATAAAATATCTTTTTGAGATTAAATGGTGGAAAGCTTTAGTTATTTCTTTAATTGCTAATTTAGCCAGCTTTTTTTTTGGGCTTTTTATTTTTAATATTTTCATTTAGCTTCAGTTTTGTTTGAAACCATCGCTGGATTTATAAATAAGAGATTATTAATTATTTTATGGAAAAAGAAAATCTTGTTATTCTGGTTTTTGTGATTGTATTAATTTTAGCACTTGCCGGAAGCATGACTTATTATTATATTGAAGGGCCAATAGAAATCATAGAAAATGAAAATTTTAGCGGAGATAATTCTCAGTTAATTGGAGGATGCGCAGGGGTTCATATGCTTTATTGGAATGAATGCTGCGGGCGAGTTGCTTTGGAAAAGGGAATTGTCAAGCCTGCTTGTGTCGGCAAGTGGGTTGTTGAAGATAATGAATGCAAGTGGGAATGTGTGGGTGGGGGAATTGTTTCAGAATCAAAAATAGATATTTGTGATAATTTAGATGAAATGGAATGTGCCGGAGTACAAGAATTTTGTTTTCAAGATTATAGTGATGATGGAGAATATGATAAATGTCTTCCTTTAGATTACTACTCTGAACATTGTATTGAAGAAGGAGAATATTTTAGTGCTATACCAAATAGTTATGCTGTTCAGCCAAAATGTTGCGAAGGACTTGAAAGTTTATGGAAAGTTAATTTAGAAACAAATCCAGATTGCGAAGCTACTACTGGGGGCTCTGTTGTTTGTGTTAAAAAAGATAATTGTGGCAATGGCGAATGTAAAGAGATAGAAAACAAATGCAATTGTCCTGAAGATTGTTCTTAATTTAAATTTTCTTGTATTTTCATTTAAACAACTTAGAAAAAATTCTTTCTAATGAATCATCATCTGCTATTTGAATGAATTCTTCTGGTGGAACTGCGAAAAAATCTTCTCTGGAGACAGATGAAACAAATTTTGGAGTTCCTTCTTCTAGAACTTTTGAAACAGGAATCCACAACCAGGTTTTAAAATCAGATTCTTCATTTGAGAGAACATACCAGATTCTCAGATTAAATTTTCTTTGAAGAGAGGAATATTTTTTTGTTTCTGAACTGTCAAGAGGATAAGTTTTATATTTTGGATGGATTTTCTTGTATTTTATATCAACAAAAATAAATCCAAAATTTGGAATTAAAATCATAAAATCAGGGCGTTTGCCTGAGAAGGTTTCTTTTAATGCAGGAGATAAAGTTTCCAAGTCCTGCTTTATGTAAAAATAAGGAATATTATGTTTATCAAGCCAATTCTTAAATCTTTCTTCTGCTTCTCTTCCTTTTTCTTTGTTGTTTTCTCCCAATTCCATAAATTATAAAAGTATTTATTCTATTTAATTTTTTGCATGTTATTATTAATGGGGTGCTTCAGAAAAAATTATATTTTTCCTCTGTAACATTTATATTTTGCAAAACATCCTCAGAAAAAATATAATTTTTTCTCCGAAACATTTATAAATGCTTCTCGATGTTAATTTATATTAAAATGTTAACTAGGATGAGTGCCTTAATAAATAACCAATTAGGTTAAGGTATGAGGTAGTAGTATCCTAGTTGTGATTTCTCGTCAATTATAATATAAAGGCAAGCAATGCCGTTAGGAGGATAAATAGAGTAAATCCAGTTGATCCTGCTGGCGGCTGCGGCTATCTGGCCTGCAATTAGACATGCAAGTTTTTTCTTTTTTCGAAAGAAGTTAGAAAAGCGTACTGCTCAGTAACACGTAGCTAATCTACCCTTAGGTCGAGGATAACCTCGGGAAACTGAGGCTAATACTCGATAAGAGATTTTTTCTGGAATGAATTATCTCTGAAACTCGAGCCTAAGGATGAGGCTGCGGCTGATTAGGTAGTTGTTGGGGTAAAAGCCTAACAAGCC
>CAZWEB010000036.1:0-8920 GCA_964632115.1 Candidatus Woesearchaeota archaeon | reverse complement strand
ATTACAGCCCAGAATCCAAGAAATACAAAAAGAATATAAGGATGACAAAAACAAACAGACAAAATTATTAATGGAACTTTATCAGAAAGAAAAAATCAATCCATTTTCAGGATGCTTGCCAATGTTATTACAGTTCCCAGTTTTAATTGCTCTTTATCAAGTTTTCCTAAGAGGGCTTACCCCAGAATCTTTAAACGGGTCTCTTTACGGATTTGTTAGTAACCCAGGGTTAATTGATTTTAGTTTTTTAGGGATAATTACACTTACAGAGTCAAATATGTTCTTGGCTCTTTTAGCAGGCATATTGCAATTTTATCAATTAAAAATTTCAACAAATCCAAAGCAGAAAGTTGAAAATAAGGGCTCTGACTTTTCTAAAACAATGCAAAGCCAAATGATTTATTTCTTTCCTTTATTTACAGTTTGGATTGTCTGGCAATTTGGTTCAATCATAGGGCTTTATTGGATTATTTCTATATTGTTTTCTATTGCCGAGCAATATATAGTAGCGAGGGGAGAAAAACAACAAATTCAAAAATATGTTTAATCCGAATGATTTAGAAAAAATTAGAAAAGAAACACAAAAATTTTTTAAAAAAATGGATTTTGATATTGGGACTGAGATTGAAATAAAACAGACGAAAGAGAATGCAGTATCTTTAAATTTAACAACTCAAGAACCGCAGATATTAATAGGCAAGGATGGACAAACATTAATGGACATTCAACATTTATTGAAAAGAATTTTAGGAAAAATTTTATATAAAGAGGACGACGGCACAGAAGAACACATTTTTATTGATTTTGATATTAATAATTATAAAGAGAGAAAAATAGAATATTTGAAAGAATTAGCGAATGGGTTAGCAAATGAAGTTGTCCTGACAAAAAAAGAAAAAATTCTTAATCCCATGTCTAGTTATGAAAGAAGAACCATTCATCTTGAATTGTCTAAAAGACAAGACGTAGAAACAAAAAGCACTGGTGAGGAACCAATGCGAAAAATTATTATAACTCCAAGAGACAGTCTCGTATAATTTATTTTATAGCAAATATAGAAATATAAGTTGCACAGGGTTTATAGCTCCATTGCCCTGTTCCAACGAATGAAGCCCCACTACATTGCCCGATTAACTCTTTTGTTAGATCGGGATTACTTTTTGTAAAAACTTGGCATTTACTATTGGCGGGAGATAGTGGGTTTGTTCCGGTTGGCTGTTTTTCAAAGAGGACGACTAAATAACCAGGAGGGACTATAATTGAGCGAACATTCTCTCCTAGGTCTTCAATTTTTGTGGGTTCAATTTTTTCTCCTGGGTAAATTTTTTTCTCAATTGGGTCTTCTCCCGTTTCTTCATTTCCTTCATATTTTTGATAGTTTGGTAGTGGGTAGAGAACGATATCAGACTCAGTACCATCAATTTCTTCTCTTTTTTGGAAAACATTTATAGAAGAGAAATCTGGTATCCCATTATCGTCAGCTTCATTAAAAATTTGGCAAGCTCCTTCAAAGTCTCTATTTTTATGTGTAATAGCTCTGTAGTCAGTAATTTCTTCATCGTTATTATCAAGTTCATTTTTAAGCTCTATCTTTGTTGTTTTCCCCTTAAAATAATATATACCCAAGTCAGAAACATTTCCTATTAAACGTATTTCTTCTCCAAGATTTCCACCTGTAAGATAAACACCAGGCAGGTTCCATTTGAATCTAATAGATTTTGTTTCAGAGCTTATTGCTTTAACACAAGGGGTTGAAGTACTTTCTTTATCATTCTCTATTTTTGCTTGAGCAGCTCCCGGGAAATATGGTTCAGTAAAAGTAAAAATAGCTTCCAATTCTTCTTTAAGATTTATAAATTCAATATGATCAAACTGAAAATTTGTATCAAGAACAGCAGCACTACGAGAATAATATAATGCGTTCTCATTATCTGTCCCATTCATCAAATAAATACCAGTGACTTTCTCTATTTTTTTTACTTGGATATTTTGGAAACTAGGGTTGATTTCAACCAATACCAAGTAAGAGCCGAGAAGAACAGCAATTCCTATTATAACTGAAATAATCTGGTCTTTGGCGTCTTTCATTATTGTTGGGTTTCCAGCTGAAGTAACATATCTGAACCCGCCATAGATTAAGAATATAAAAGCTAAAATACCTGCAGCGAGAAAGGCAAAATTAAATACATAAAGAATATATCCTGGTAAATCTTCGTCAGGAGTTATTTCTTCTCCACCGACTACTGGATATGTAGTTTCTAAACTTGTAGTCGCTCCTTTTGCAAAATAGAAAAACAGGAAACTGATTAAAAGAATCCCCAATATTATCAAAGTAATTTTTATATTTTTATTCATTAATGACAACAAAAGAAATTAATTAAACTACCACAAAGACATTGAGTACATTCAATGCTTATATCTCCACCAGTATTATATTCTTTACAAATTTCTGTACATTCTTCTATTCTTTCTGCAGGGAGGGCCCCATATTGGGATAGCACATTCCCACATATTACGGCTTGAGTTCTCACAATTTTCCCAGAAAGCACATCTTGTTCTTTTGAAGAAGGAATAGTGCAATTATTAAATTCTATTCTAGCCTTGTTTAACTTTCTCTGAATAGCTTCTTCTTGAGTTAACCTGTCATCCTCATCTTCGCTCGCCAATCTAATGTCACTGCCAATTTCTTCGCTTTCTTCTGCATCTTCGCCATACATCGCTTTTATCTTCTCAAATGCATTATCTATGTCTTGAAAAGCGTCATTAACCAACATGTTTGGTATTTGCAAGTCAGGGCAGATTTTCCCTTTACATGTTTGTGCTTCACAACTTGCCTCACAGAAAGGGGTTGGGAAACAACATTTTCCTTCACAAGTAAAATCTCCGCACAGGCTGTTATTATTTTGGCTAGAGTAGCAACTTGTATCAGAACAAACTGGTTTGCAATAGTCTAAATCACATTCTCGGGCCCCGGCAATCATTTGTTTAGCAAATTCTATTTGACCAGGTATTGTTCTATAAATTGTTTCTAATTCTTTATACATATCATTGAGTAGATCAGATGTTCTATCTACTGCTTCACCAATAGGGATTTTTGTATCACAAACAAAAGATTGTTCTTGAGCAGAAATATTTTCTTGCCCGTTCATTGGAATGAAAGAGGCACAAATGAAAGCCAGTCCCAGTATAAGGATAACAATTTTGAATTTAGATTTTAGAATATTAATCATTTTATTATTTAATATACTCTCTTAAATTAGGTTCATGTTCATAATCATCTTTACATGCTTCTACTAATTCATTTATTGTTTTTTCAATTTCAGCAATTTTTTTGTTAATCTCTTCTATTTGTGCTTCGTTACACTTGCTAAGGGGAGAACATCCTTTTGTTTTACATGCGCATCCCTCTGCTTCGCAAAGTGATTTTTCGCTACAAAGGCATTCGTCAGTTAAATCTTTTAATTCTATAATCAAATTTTTTAATTCTTCGGATGCTTCTTTTATTTCTTTAACCATTTTTTCAAGAGTTGAAACATTTTCAGTATTTTGGCAGGAATCAAGAAATTCTTGAGATTTTTCTTCGGCTTCTTCTATTATAAGATAATATCTTGATACCAATGCATTTCCTGAATATAAATCAGGGCACACCCTGAAATCACCATTTTTATTATAAAAATCTATTATATCACTTTTACAAGGTAATGGTCCTGCATAAGATGTATGGTTGCTACTGCAATGTCCAACACATTCTGGTATAGGGGTATAAAGAGAACAATCCTCATCTTCGCAATCTCCAGCACAATCAAATGATCCTGCATAACAAGTAGAATCTACGCATTGAGCACTACATCTATCTATATTGCATCCTTTATCAGGGTCTTGGATTAAACTTATCATTTTTTGAGCGACATTGATTTGATGAGGCACAGCGTCATAAATAATCTTAGTCTGCCAACAAGCATCAAAGAATTTATCTTCTTTGTCAGTTTCTTCTAAATCAGGGATAGTTAATTGACAGATTTGAGGATAAAAAATTTCTAAAGCTATTTTATTACCATCTGAATCTTCCTGTTGACAACAGGCATCGCTTGTTTCAATGAGTGGAGAATCTTTAACCCCAATAAGAAAGATTGCTGTAGTTAGGGTAATCCCCAAGATAATAAATAGTTTTATTTTATTTATATTTTTCATTTTATTAATTCATCTAAAACTCTTAAGTCGTGAGGAAAGTTTAACAATAATCCTTGGTCAAACATTTTTGACATTATAGGATTAACAATTTTCCCCAAATCTTCAGATACTTTTTTAGATATTTGTTCAGATGTTTTATCGCTTATATTCTGGGAAATACTTTCTGCCAATTTTTCAGATAAATTTCTAGATATCATTTCAGATGACTTTTTACTTACAGCCTGAATAATAGCTGGTAGGTCTTCAGATAAAATCTCGTCAGTTATTTCTTGAATAACCCCTTTTTCAATAAGCCCAGAGGAAAAATCATTAATTTGTGTTTCGGATAATTTATTTTTAAGTTCTTCTTCTAAAATAATAGATAAGTTTTCTTCAATTTTGTCTTGTATTTTATTTGAAAGTTCTCCAGTTTCTAAATTAACAGAAAGCAATGTAGGGGGTATTATGTCTGTTAATTGTGTATTAAAGACATTCTGCCCAGAAGGGGAAAGATTAAGAGCAAAATTACCTTGTAATACTTCCGATACTTCAGGAGGAAGACTCTCTCCTAAACTTGTTGTTAATATATTATATAACTCAGGATTTTGTTCAGATAAACTTTGTAAAAGAATTTCTTTTAGGTCTGTTGAATCAAGATTCAATTTATCAGCCAAAGATGTATTCAATATATCTGTGAAAGAAGCAGGTAGCTGATCCATAAGATTTGAGTTGAGGATGTCTCCAATCTCAAATGGAATTTCATCTATCAAACTTGTGTTTAGGATATTGTTGATATTTTCAGGCAGTATATCCAACATGCTCATATTAAGGGCATTGGTAATGCTTTCAGGCAGTAATTCTGATAAATTAGTTGTTAAAAGATTATTAATACTCTCTGGTAGAATAATTTCTGCCAAGTTCATTGATAATGTGTTCATCAATGCTTCTGGTAAAAAGCTGGCTAAATTTGCATTAAGCAAATCAAGAATTTCTGTAGGCAAGAAATCAGCTAAGCTAGTATCAAGTAAGTCACTAATTTGGCTATAAACATCAAAGATTTCTGAAAAAATTGTTGTTAACTCGGATAATCCAGGAATTAAATTAAAAAGATTAGAAAGCCCAGTAATATTTACTGTTACATTGTAATTTGTACCACCTTCAGTAGTTCCTTCAAATGCCCAACTTAAATTATCAGGGAGATTCAAGAGGAAGTCAGGGAAAAACTCATCAAGGTCAATTCCTAAAAGCTCTCCAAATGTAGCATAAACTATATTCATTAAATCGCCAGGTAAAAGTTCGCCGATATTTAATGACAAAATATTTGTTAAATCAGCAGGTAATAAATTAATCAAATCTGTGGAAAGCAAATTACCTATTCCGCCCATTAATTCTCCAGAAAGCAAATCATTTAAATTAAGATTAAGTAAATCGCTTATTTCAGGAGGCAATAAATCTGCGATTGATGTGTCTAATCCATTTATGAATTCAGAAGGCAAGAAATCAGCAATGCTAGAATTTAAGAAATTATTAATTTCTGGAGGCAAGATACTTCCAAAATTAGTATTAAGTGTATTTATTATTTCTGAAGGTAAGATGTCAGCCAAGGTGGCATTAAGTAGATTACTTGGCAACTCACTTGCAGGTATAAGATCAGACAATTGTAAATTTAATAATGCATCTAAGTTAGGGATGATATCACTAGGATTCCCTGTCAAGATAGCGCTTAATCCAGGTATATTATTAATAACTGTACCAGAAGGCAGATTAGATAAGATTAAGTCCCAGATAGTCATATTCTCATCCATATTCAAGTTAGAAAGAATATCAGGCATGTCCACACTTATTTCAGCAGAGAATAATGCATCTAGTTGAGCTGGCAATTCTTGAGATATAATAAATCCTATTTGATTGCTTAATTCAACTGAAATTCCTGCACTAGCTCCAATCCCTCCTCCTGCTTCAGCAATAATGCTTGCTGTCAATTCTTGTATAAGTGCGTTTGTAAAAGCTTCAGATATTTCAGGAGTTATTTCAGAAGATGCCTGGTCAACACTTTCTTGTATAATGTTATCCATTTCTTCGGAAGAAGGCATAAAGTCTTCATTACTGTATTGTGAAAAAACCTCTTGAGTATTTTCAGTCATTATTTCCTTAAGGTCTTTAGGGGATAAATTAGTTTGAACTAATAAGGTCTCAACCCTGCTTGATTCTTCAATAACTTTTTTATTTTCATAAAGTTTTTTATCAAAATAGATTGAAGTAGGATCTAGAACAACCCCCTTTTCTGTTTCTATTAGAGGGTCTGGCCAGTTTGAAAAGGTATCTACATTAGTTTCTTCATTATATTCTTGCATAATTCTTTCTCTTTCTTTAAAGAATTCTCCATATTCTTTAGCATTTTCAGGCAAACTTATCATCATCCCAGTTTTTTTTAGTTCTATATAATCGTTAAGTAATGGCAATTGGGCAGTAAATACTTGTTTTTGCTGAACTTCTAATTTTGCCATTGATGCTTGTATCTCTACAATTTTTTTAGAAATTGTTTCTAAATCACAATGTCTGTCAGGACAAGAGAGAGCCAGATTGCATGGCAAAAGTGCTATTATTGAACATCCACATGGTTTAGAACAAGTATTTATTTGGGCACATCCTGTTGCTTGGCAACAACAGCCATTTCCGCATTCAGTTTTTTTGCAACTTGACTCTCCGCAGAGACAAGCATCAGTTAGATCTTTCAATTCTTGAGAAAGATTCTTTAAATTTTCTGATTCATCTCTCGCCATTTCAGCTTTTTCAATAATCCCGACTATTTCATTCTCTCCTTTTCCCTGATTAAGGTATTCAATGTTTTCACTTCCTTCAAGCTTTTCATGTGCGTCTTTTGTTAAGACAATATCTTCAATTATTTTTCCTACAGACGTTTGAAAATAAACAAAACCTTTTTCATCAACAAGTGGATCTGTAGTATAAATGGGGGCTGGTTTATCTACCCATGGGAGGCGGATAATACTCAATTCAGGATTAATAGTACTTAATATCGTGTATGAAGAAAGAATTACGACCAATCCTAAAACAGCATGAGATATTTGCTTCAAAGCGTCTGCCATAGTAACTGGATTTGCTCCTGACAAAATATAACGGAATCCGCCAATCATTAAGATTATTAGACAAGCAGAAACACTTATGAGAAAAGCCAATGTTATAAAATATTTTATGAAAAGAGGAAATGCTTTTTCAGGTGATATTTCTTTGTTCTCAATCTTTTCTAAAAAAACTTGAGGCGGTTCTGCTCCAGGTAAAGGAGGATATTTTAGTTCTAATGCAAAAACCGTTCCTCCTATGAAAAGAAAAAGAGTTATTAAAAATATTGATAAATATTTTTTTGACATTTTCAACCTTAATTTTACTCTTTTTTTGACGCTAATTCAATAAATACAGCTACTACCCATAAAGGAGCAACACTGGAAACAATAGGTATCATTTCAAACCCCATGCAAAAAGGTTTTAACCATTTGTATTTTTTCCCAGATTTTATTGCACCTTTTATTCTGTTGCCTGTTTTTTCTGGAGGGGTTATCTTTTTTGACCTAAAATACATCCAGGCTCCGATAAAAATCAAAGCAACAATATCAATTATTACAGAAATAACCCCTCCCACAAAAGGTATAAGTTCAAAAAAAGCTTCTGCTCCATCAACAAGAATAGCAAAGGTAAGCATTATAACTGCTTCCACTGAAAATAGGTTTGCTATTAATCCTAATGATGTTGTGTCTCCTATTTGTTCAGGCATTTAAAAAGTTTAAGAAATTTCTCTTTTGGCTCTTTTTATTTCTAATACTTGTTCAGGCGAGGTTGTTATTATTTGATCTTCTGTATAGGAAGCAGTAATTCTAATAGCAATATGTTTTTGCCCTGCAAAAAATACTCCTTCTCCAACATTTGACTCAAGTAAAAGATATTTTTCTTGTTCAGTCAAATTAAAAGTTTTTTGGACTACATCCATACTAGCAGGACTTTGTTTCATTAAAAGTTGGAGAGATGAATTAGTAATAATTGGTTGTCCATAAGAGGATTTCATAAAGTCAGAAACATCTTGAGTAATTGTTGAAACTCCTAACCAATATTTTCTTCCTCTTTTGCAGATGCCATATAAAAATGAAGCTCCGTCTTCAGATTGCATTATCCACCATGCTTCGTCAACAACCAAAATTCTCTTCTTTAGAACTGAACGAACAGTGTTCCAAATATGTCTTAAAATTATAAACATTGCCATTGGTCTTAATTCTTCTTCCATATCTCTTATTCCGAAGACAACAAGTTTATTTTCCATAGAAACATTTGATTTTTGGTTGAAGAAATCAGCATAACTACCCCTGCTAAATTTTCTTACCCTTTCAACTAAGGATTCTGTCCCTTTCATATTCTCTAAGACAGATTCAAAGTCAGAAAGTATAGGAATGTTTTCCTCCCATAAAGCAGGATCGGTTTCAGGTGTGATATCTCTAGAAGCGTATGTTTCAATTAATGCTTGGTCAATAATTGCATCTTCTTTTGGCGTTAATCCTCCGAGCATAATTCTTAAAAGTCCGACCAAATTTATGATATTTGATTTTAAGACATTTCCAGGATTTTCTTCTTCCATTGGTTTTGGAAGATCAAAAGGATTAATGTGGTCAGAAGAGTTTAAAGATATTTTAAAATAAGACCCGCCAACAGCATCAGACAAGAATTTATATTCATTTTCTGGATC
>CAZWEB010000035.1:0-8942 GCA_964632115.1 Candidatus Woesearchaeota archaeon | reverse complement strand
ATTTGATACTAGCTATTTCCTTGCAGATTTCAATGGGGTTTACAGGCATGCTTAATCTTGGGCATATTGCTTTTTATGCTATTGGTGCTTATGCCTCTGCTCTTTTAGTTTTAAATGGGTTTCCATTTTGGTTTTCCTTTTTATTTGCAGGACTTATAGCTATGTCTTTTGGTTATCTTTTATCCTTGCCGATTAGAAGAATAAAAGGAGATTATCTTGCTTTGGCGACAATGGGCTTTTCTTATGTTGTCTATGCGGTCCTATTGAACTGGACAGAATTAACAAGAGGGCCATTAGGAATTCCAGGAATTCCTAAACCAACATTATTTGGTCTTAATTTCTCAAATAACTTTGTTTTTCTTATTTTGGTTTTAGTTATCGCAGTTATGTGTTTCATTTTAATAAAAAGGATTACTCATTCTCCATTTGGAAAGGTTTTAGAATCTGTAAGAGACAATGAGCTTGCTTCTAAAATCTTGGGAAAAAATACTTCAAAAGCAAAATCTCTTTCTTTGATGATTTCTGCTTTTTTTGCTGGACTTGCAGGAAGCTTGTATGCACATTATATAACCTATATTGATCCATCTTCTTTTACAATCCTGCAATTAGTTCCAGTATTATGCATTGTTATTATAGCAGGTTTAGCATCATTAAAAGGAACTTTAATCGCGACATTTATCATTGTTTTGCTTCCAGAGCCATTAAGATTTATTGGTTTTCCTTCTTCAATAGTTGGACCAATGCGACAGATAATCTATGTCTTAATCTTGCTATTAATCTTATTATATAAACCTAAAGGCATCTATGGAAAAGTGGAGATTTCATAAAATGTTAAAAATTAAAAACTTGTCAAAACACTTTGGCGGATTAAAAGCAGTAAATGGTTGCAGTTTTGAGATTAAAAAAGGGAAAATAACTGCTTTGATAGGCCCAAATGGGAGTGGAAAAACAACAATTTTTAATATTATATCTGGAGTTTTAAAACCAAATTCTGGAACGATTTTATTAGACAATAAAGACATAACTAATTTTCCAATTCATAAAATTTCTAATTTAGGGATATCAAGAATATTCCAAAAATCAAGATTATTTGATAACTTAACTGTTAAGGAAAACATGATTCTTGCTTTTGATAATGAAGATGAAAAGTTTTGGAAGAGTGTGTTCGGATTAAACAAAGTAAAAAAAGAAAAGGAAGATAAGATAAAAGAAATGCTTAAACTTGTCAAGATGAATGAGCATGAAGGAAAATATGCAAGAAATTTAAGTTATGGGCAAAAAAGGTTAGTGGAGATAGTAAGATCTGTAATAAATCCCCATAAACTTCTTATGCTAGATGAACCAGTTGCAGGTGTAACTCCTGCTTTAATAAAAGAACTTTCGCAAGTTCTATTAAAGTTAAAAGAACAGGGTGAAACTATTTTTATTATTGAGCATAACATGGGCTTTATCTTAAATATTGCTGATAATGTTATTGTTATGGACGAAGGAAAAATTATTGCAAGAGGAACACCTGAGCAAATAAAAAATAATAAAAAAGTTCTGGAAGCTTACTTAGGAGATTAGGGATTAGGGTTTTGCCTGTTTCCATAAAAGATTAAAATACTTAATAAAAGATTCTGCTACTTCCCTGGATTCAATTACAACAGTTACCCTATTTTTGACATTAATCCCAATTATGCTTAATTTTCCAATTACATTAATGGTTACTGGAGAAGTATAATTAACAAATTTTACTTCAGAATCTCTCTCGGCAATTTTATCAAAACCCTCTTTAGCATCTTCTGAATAAATCTTTTTGCATTTAACTCCCCTCTTTCTTCTTTTGGGATAGATGTTATTTACAAAAAAATTATAGTAATTTCCTGGCCGGTATTTTTCCCTTCCAATTATCCCTATAACATAGAGTATTTTATTATTCGGATAGTATTCAAACTCTTTATAATACGCGGTCTTCATACCTTCAAAACCAACAAAAACCTCTATTTTTGGTTCATCTTTAAATGAACTAATCTCACTAAGTATTTTTGGGAGGATGTTTCGATATTCTTCTTCCCAATTATCTATCTCTTTTTTCTTTTCTTCCAAATAATTCAAAATTCTTTTGGGGTCAGAAGGACAAAAATATTTTACCTTAGATTTTATAACTGAAGATATTAGGCCCTTTTTTTGTAGGGAATCTAGTATTTCATATATTTTACCAGAATTTAAGCCAGATTCATTAAGTATTTTTCCACTTTTTGATTCTCCAATTTTTAAAAGTGTCAAATAAACTTTTGACTCATTCTTAGTTAAACCAATTTTCTGCAAAATTTGTTCAGACATAAATCTCTTAAGTGTATGCTATTTTTAAATCTTCTTATTGCTCTACACTAAGGGGGGAGTTAAGTTTAAATATCTAAATGATTAAATCTTAATTATATGATGAATTAATTAAAAAATGAAAAAACAGATCATCATAAAAAACGAAGAAATTGAACTTGAAGAAGGAGTTTACTTAGTTGATCCAATGTGGATTCATTTAGATGAAAAGGAAGTGCAAGAAGTTTTAGATAAAAATCAACAAATTTTCAGAGTAAATTTTGAGGAAATAAAATGAAAGTTTTAAACAGCAAAAGATTTATAAGTATTAATGATTCTAATTCATCTATGATAAAAAGAGGGAGTTTTGTTACCCTATTAGTGTGTATTTTAATACTAGTTGTAAGTATCGGTATTTCTGGATGTGGTCAAGAAAAAGGCACTATCAAAATCGGTGCAGTCTTGCCTTTAACTGGGGTTGCTTCTTATCCTGGTGAACAAGCAAAAACAGGTATTACACTTGCGGTAGAAGAAATTAATGCTAACGGCGGGATAAACGGAAAACAAATTAAATTATTTATAGAAGACAGCAAGTCTGCTCCTGCTGAAGGAGTTTCGGCATTTAATAAACTTGTTGAAGTGGATAATGTTGATGTGGTTATAAGTGCATTAAGTTCTGTTTCCATGGCTATCGCTCCTTTGGCGAATGAGAAAAAAATTCCGGTCTTGGGAATAATGGTTACAGCAACCAATTTTGTTCAAAATGATTATACGTTCAGGTATCAACCAATGGCTGATTTAGAGATAGATCCCGTGCTTTATATTATCGAAAAGGAAAATTTAAGCAATATTGGAATTCTTTATTCAAGTGATGAACTTGGCAATTCAGTTTATACAACTTTATCAAATAAATTAAGTCAAACAAATAAAAAGTTGCATGGTGAATCTTTCTTGGTGACTGAAAAAGATTTTAACACCCCAATCATGAAACTGATGAACAAGAATATTGATTCTTTATACGTTGTTGGTTTTGATTCACATATTACTAAGATAATTCCACAAATAAAGAATTTAAATTTTAAAGGAAAGATAATTTCTCTTTCACCATTATCTTTGCCTACAGCAAGACAGAGAATAAGCAATATCAACGAAGGGATATACCTTGCTTCTCCACCGATATATTGCTCTCAAATAGCACTTAGTGATGAAGCCACAAACTTAAAACAGAAACTAGATCAAAAAGGTGCAACATTTGATCACTATATTGCTATAAGCTATGACTCTGTAAAAGTTATTGCTTTTAATCTTGATAAAAAAGATACTTCTTCAAGAGACAAAATGAAAGAGGACATGAAGCAGTTAACTGAATATTCTGGAGTTTTTGGCAATCTTATAATAACAAATGAAGGACACGAAATAGCTTACAAATTTTATCCTGCTGTTATAAACAACAATTCAATCCAGTGTTTTATATCTTAAACTAAAAATGGTTGCGATTCTGGATAAAAAAAGAATAAATAATTATGATGTGTATTTTCCACCAGCAGAGTATTGGTTGAACAAGAAAGGCATAAATCTGACTGAATTTAGTTCAATTGTAAAGAACTCTAAAATAGATGCGATAGACTCGGTTTATATTCATTTTCCTTTTTGTCCAGTAGCATGTAAGTTCTGTCCATACATTAAGTTAAACAACCAGTACATGGCTGATGTTTCGAGTTTAATGTTAAAAGAAATAGATTGCTATGCTAAATTAATAAAAAAAGTAAAAATAAATTCACTCCTTTTTGGAGGGGGGACTCCAAATTTTATGCCTATTGGATTCATGGATTCTATTCTCAATAAACTTAAATCTAACTTGGATATTTCTGGAATAAAGCAGGTTGCTATAGAATTAAGGCCAGGTATAGAATATAAAAAGCATATTTTGACATTGTTAAAGTACTTTTCTCCAAAGGTCATCCACATAAGCTTGGGTTTGCAGTCAGCATATTCCAAGAAAATTAAATTTTGCTGGAGAGCAACAGCATTAAAGGAAGCAAAACCGATTTATTATACTCGCAAAGATGTTGAAAATATGATCACTTTCTGCCATAAAAATGGGATAGTTGATATAAATGTAGATTTTATGCTTGGCAATTATCAAGATTTGAAAAACGAAGAGAAATGCATACGAATTTTAATTAAAAAGTTTAAAGTCAATAAAATAACTCTTTATCCCTTATTTGCAAAATTTATGGAGAGAAGAGATCCCACAAAAAAAGTAAAACAATGGGGTTTTAATGAAATGAAAAATATAAGAAGAGAGGGAAATAGATTTTTAGCTGAATTTAACCTTAAACCGGCAATTTGGCCCAATTATTTTGTTAAAAAAGGCTTATTGCCTAACTTAGAGAGTTTGACTCAATTCAAGGGAACAACATTAATTGCTATTGGTCCAAGTGCAAGAGGGAATATACGAACAAAAAATTCCTTTATTTTCTATCAAAATGCAAAAGATTATGAATTTTATAAAAATAAACTTTCTAAAGATTTATTGCCCGTTGAAGTTGTTTATAGATATCCAAAACAAGTAAATGAAGAGATATCTGACGAAATTAGGTTATTGTTTATAGACAAGAATAAAGGGCTCAAAAAAGAGACTATAAAAAGATTAATTGAGCTGTCTGGACCTAAAAGGAGATTATTTGAAAAATTGATTTCAACTTACTTTGATAAAAAAGAGAATACCTATTTTGTAAATGAAAAAGGTTTCTATTTTATTGAGTGCATATATTGGGCAATATGGGATTTAGTTAAAGAAGGTTTTGCTAAGAAATCTTCATAATATTTATAAAGGTGGTTTGATAAGTATATTTGTTAGTAAGATGAAAAATAAAAGTTGGGTGTGGATTACTCTTGGAATACTTGTTGTCGTAATTATAATTTTGATGGCCATTTTTTTAATTCCTAAAAAATCAGATACTATCAAGATTGGTGCAGTTTATCCTTTGAGTGGTTTTTTGAGCATATACGGAGATACGGAAATGGTGGTTACTGAATTTGCAATTAACGAAATAAACTCAAATGGCGGAATAAATGGGAGAAATATTAGTCTAGTTGCTGAAGACGGGAAATGTAGCGGGCAAGAAGCTCTTACTGCAGCTAAAAAATTAATTGATGTTGATGGAGTAAAAATAATTCTTGGGGGTTCGTGCAGTTCAGAAACTTTGTCAATCGCTCCCTATGCTAAAGAGAACGGAGTAATATTGTTTACTAGCATTGCCAGTAGTCCAGATATCTCTAATCAAGGAAATGTTCTTCGTAACACTATAATTACTTCTGAAGAAGGTAAAATTTTAGCAGATCTGATGGCAAGAAAAGGTAAAAAGAGAATAGCAATACTTACTGAAAACAATGACTATACATTGAGTATAAGAAAAGGATTAATGGATAATATTGCTCCAGAAAAAATTGTTTATAATGAATTATTTAATTTTGGAGAAAAAGACTTTAGAACTTACATTACCAAGGTAAAATCAACAAACCCAGACGCAGTTTTTATTTTCTCAGTTGGAGGTAATGGAGGGTTGTTTCTTAAACAATTAGGGGAGCTGAATACTAGTTTCCCAGTATATGGTGCAGAAAATCCCGGCACTTCAGACTTCATGGAACTTGCAGGGGAGAATATTAATGGAATAGTTTATACAGATTTACCCCCAATAAATCAGCAAAATCCAAAATTAGTAGAGATATTTGAAGAATATTCAAAAAAAGGTGTAACTCCGGTTGCGAAATACTCTGTTGCAGCAAGATATGATTCAATCTATATTCTAAAAGAAGCAATAGAATCTTGTGGTGAAGATACAGATTGTATACTCAAGAAAGTTGAATCAGAATATTACAATGGTCTTATCGGAAACTACACTTTTGATGAGAACGGGGATATGAAGGGCTTAAATATTTCTTTAAATCAAATTTTGGATGGTAGGGTTGTTCCTTACAATGAGTAAAGCAAAATATGACTGGAAGATAATTAATTCTGCTAAAGAGCTTTTAGAAGAAAGCCAAAAAGAAAAATTTCCTTATTTTATGAATTCGAATGAAGTATATGGATTTAAAATACAAGTAAATAAAAATGTTTTTTCACCCAAACATTTTAAGGGATATCGGTTTTTTATTCCTAAACTGCCGGTTGTTAAACAAAAAAGAGTTTTGGAAATTGGTTGTGGACATGGAATTGTCTCTTGTTATCTTGCTTCAAAAGGAGCAGAGCAGGTTTTAGCAACAGATATTAATTCTCATGCTGTTAAAAACACTAAAAAAAATGCAAAACTTAATAATTTGAATAATTTAGAAGTTCGTAAAAGTGATGTTTATTCTAAGATAAAAAAATCAGAAAAATTTGATATTATCTTCTGGAATACTCCTTGGGGAAAAACTCCAAAAAGTTACGAAAAAAAGATGAAATCGGAAGATTACGGCGGATTTGATCCTGAATATAAATCAATTTCTAAATTAATTTTAGAAGGAAAAAAATATTTAACAGAAACGGGCGCATTATTTCTTGGTTTTGGTGTTGAAGGAGCAGATATAGAATTGATTGAAAAATTGATTAAAAAAGCAAAATTAAAGAAAAAAATTATTGCCGATAGATACTTTTCTCCTGGAGAAAGAATAAAAGGAAAATTAATAAAATTCAGGATGAAACTCTATAAATTAAGTTAGAATAAAAATAAAAAAAGATTTATAAATGCGATTTGATAAGTATATTTGTCAGTAAAATGAAAAGCAAAAATTGGGTGTGGATTGTTCTTGCAATTGTAGTTGTTGCATTAATTGTTGGAATCTTAATTAATAGTTCTCAAAATAAAGGAGATATTAAAATTGGAGCAATAATCTTTTTAACTGGAAACCAGGCTTCGCTTGGAGAAGAAGTAAAAAACGCATTTGTTTTAGCTAATGATATAAATAATGCCAAAGGCGGAAAGCAAATAGAATTAATTATTGAAGATAGCCAAGATAATCCCACGACTGCCATTAGCGCCTATAACAAACTTAAATTGGAGAATGTTGCTCTGGTAATCTCAACAGGAGACCAAGTAAGTTATGCTTTGAATCCTATTGCCAATCAAGATAAAATGGTTATCTTTAATACTGTTGCGGCTTCTGGGCAGATATCTGGGGCTTATGCTTTCCGTGGTTGGGTAACTGCTGAAAAGCAAGCCAAAGTTATGGGGGATTATGCAATAAATGATTTAAAATTAAAGAGATTTGGTGTAATTGCCATAAATAATATTTATGGAGAGTCTTATTTAAACCAATTTAAAGAGACCATCGGAGGGTCTGGTGAAGTAGTATCAGAAGAATTATATGGCATTATGGATAGCGATGTTAAAACACAAATAACCAAAGCAATGGCCAGCAATCCAGATGCGATAGTTGTTGCGGGTTTTGGTCCAGCGTACCCTTTGGTTTTTAAGCAATTAAGAGAACTTGGCTGGGAAGGAATCATTCTTACAGATAATAGTCTTTCAATACCCTATTTCTTCAATTCAATTGGCATTGAAAACCTAAATAATACCTATTTTTCAAGTACGAATTTTGATGCAACAAACCCTGTAAATCCTCAAATGAAAGATTTTGTAGAAAGATATAAAGCAAAATATGGGGCAGAACCTGGATTTGTTGGAGCTTTTGCATTTGATTCATATAACATCTTATATGACACTCTCCAAAAGTGCAATAAAGGTTCAGATTCTATAAAAAATTGTCTTTTAAATGTCAAAGATGAACAAGGAGTATTGGGAACCATTGACCTTTCAACTCACGATATGGTTGTTCCTCTTTACATAAAACAAGTTGAAAACAATTCAGTTATAATTGCGAAAGAAATCACTGATTAAAAAAAGATTTATTAACTATAATTTTCTAAGTATTCCATGCTTAAAATAAAAAAACTCAAAGCAGGATATGGCAAAAATGAGGTTCTGCATGGAATTGATTTTGAAGTTGGAAATGGGCAGATTGTTGCGATTATAGGCCCAAATGGTTCTGGAAAATCGACGCTAATAAAATCTATTTTTAAATTATCAAGAATTTTTAATGGAAAGATTGTTTTTATGGATAAAGATATAACTAAATTGCCAACCTATGAGGTGATTTATGAAGGCATAAGTTATGTTCCTCAGGGCAGGCAAGTTTTTGATGAGATGACAGTTCATGAAAATCTTGAAATGGGTGCTTTTATCATGACAAATCATGCGCTTATCAAAACAAACATCAAAGAGGTTTATGAAAAATTTCCAATTCTCAAAGAAAAACAAAAAAACAGCGCATTTACTCTTTCTGGAGGTCAGCAACAATTGCTTTCTATTGCTAGAGTATTGATGCAAAATCCTAAATTGCTTTTATTAGATGAACCTTCATTGGGACTGTCTCCAAAAGCAACAGATGAAGTTTTTGATATTATCAAAAAATTGAACAAAGAAGGAATTTCAATAATAATTGTTGAGCAAAATGCTAAAAAAGCTGTTGAAATTGCAGATAAAACTTATGTTCTTGAGGATGGAAGAATTGCATTGCATGGAGGAAAGGAAATTTTGAAGAACGAAAAGATAAGAAATATTTATTTTGGCGGAAGATAAAAGAAACCAAAAAGT
>CAZWEB010000034.1:0-9035 GCA_964632115.1 Candidatus Woesearchaeota archaeon | reverse complement strand
TAAGTCAGGTAAATATTATCCTGAGAAACATAAATATTTCCTGCGCTTCCAATTAAATAAACATTGCTGTTAAAATCTCCGCTTTCAATATTCACAGCCATTATGCTTGTAAATGTATAACTGTAATCCACATAATCAAAATAATATATTTCTTCTGCCTGTACTTTTTCCTCTACACCATTTAAAGCGTAAACAGGAGGTTCTGGATTTCTCGTATCTACATATTTATTAGATATAATGTAAATATAATCTCCAATCATTCTTGAGTCAAGATAATTCCCATCAAATTCAATTTTATTATCTAACACAGGATTTTCTCTATCTGTTATATCATAAATATTAACTATTTCTTTTCCTGAACCATAATAACCATAGCTCCCTGAAAAAACAACCAGCTTGTCCTGATTTATGAAGATTTCACTTATAGATTGATTTAATTCTATCTCACTTAATATTTCCATGTTTTCAGCAGGATATGCATTAACAATTATCACCTTGGTTCCTGAAACAGTGTAGATATACTTTCCATCATTTTTCACAATATCTGCTTCATCTACTCCTTCTACTTGAATATTTGTAGTTGAATAATCACTCGCACCAGAAGATGAATCTTCAGATTGAATATTTCTAGCAGCACTTGGTGCTCCTACCCCTGTTGTTGCTGTTGATTTTATTGCTGTTCCCCTAAACATTTCTAAAATTCCCCAATTTGCTTCTTCTCCCTGGCTTGGAATATTTTTTTCTAAAAAAGAATTAAGTTCAGCCTGGCTTGAGAATTGCTTTAAATTAAGATAATCATTTTTCTGCGTTTCATTTCCTGGTATCTCCTGATTTCCAGGAAGATAAGAAAGTGCAACAATTAGCATTATAACAGCAGCAACCATTAAAACAGGAAGAATTGCTCTCAAAGCATCTGCACTTGGTCTTTTGTTTCTAGGAGAAATAATAATATGCCTTCTTGCAAGTTTGTACATGTCAATTTTCTTTCCTTTCACACTCCAGAAGAAATTCTTTGCTTTGTCCACAAAACCTGCTTTTAATAATTTTCCAAGATTATATTCAGTTGTATTCATAGGGATTCCTAAAGCCTTGGAAATATCCTGCTCACTTGCTTCTCTATTTTCAGCAAGATAATCAAGAATTTTCTTGCATGTTTTGTTTCCCAAAACTTCAGCTATGTATTTGGAATTCTCATCATCAAGCGATGTTAAAATGAATTTATCGTCTGTCATAAATCATCTAAAAAAACCATATATTTAAACCCAGCGAATACTTCAACCAAATTTGAAGCCATCTAGTCTCCAGGAAAAAATCTCCAACTTCAACCTATATATTGCATCACAGAAACATATTTAAATCAATAAAAATTAAAAGTATTACAATGAATAAATGGGTTGAGATATTGCTGGGATTGATACTTGTAATAGGCATGATACTGATAGGTTTTTATTCCTCAGCGCAGGGATGGGAAATAGCAGGAAAATCATTGAATTTTTGGAATGCTGGATGGGTATTTCTTAAGGGAGGAGTATTCTGGTTTGTTATTATGATTGGATTGCTATTCTTAATGCTTGGTATAAGTGACTTGAAAGAATAAATTTTTATTTTATTTTTAAAATTTTTGAATTTATAATTCTCTATTAAACAGAGAAATATAAATCTATATAAAAGAGGTATAAAAAAGTACAGAAAATAAAATGCAGATTTTTGATTCTGAACCTGATCTCTGTGTAAGATGCAAAGGCAAAGGATATTGCGGAAAACCCTGCAGAATTTATGCAAAAATTCAAAATCTTCTGCCAAAATCAAAAACTCATTTCTCTGGAAGCTCGCCTCCAGAAGTTTTTGTCGGCCGGGCTGGTTATCCTGAAGTAAATACAGGAATTCTTGCTCCGCAGGATTATGGAGATAAAGAAGAGCTTTCACTGCCTGAAGTTTGGTATGAAAAAAATCTCTCAATAAATGAAATCCTCTCCCTGAGAAGCAAGCTGATTTACTCAAGATTTAAGTCAAAAATAAATTATCCAAGATACAAAAATTCAAACACAAATACAAACAAGTTTCTTTCTGTTATGCAGGAAATCTCAATGGCAGACAAGTCAGTTTCAACAGAGTTTTTTTTAAAAAAGCCAATAAAGCAAGAGTTTGAAATTCATAGAACTCATGCAATAATAGGAAATCCGGCGCCCCTCAAGTCAATTCGCCTTGAAGAAAATCCGCATATAGCAAGAAAAGTAGATTATCTTGTTTCTGACACAGACAATAAAGCAGCAAATTCCATGCTCGAGTTGTATAAAGCAAATATAAAAACAAGCAATATAATAAAAATCCTGAGTGCTGGAATGCTTGGCTTGAAAAAAAACAGAAAATTAGTTCCAACTAGATGGAGCGTAACAGCAACAGACGACACTCTTTCAAAATTTCTTCTTAGTAGAATTCGCTATTATCCTGAAATTTCAGAAATCCTTCTTTTCCATGGTTATTATGTTGGAAATCACTATGAAATTTTGTTCTTGCCTGATAAATTTTCATTTGAAGTAATAGAAGCATTTCTTATAGGTTCTGCATGGAATCCTTTTTCACAAAAAACCAAGTTTTCTCAGGATTATGAAGGTTTTTCAGGAAGAAAAACTTATGCTTCAAGTGTAACAGGGGCCTATTACACAGTAAGACTTTCTATATGCGAGTATCTTGAGAGAGTTAAGAAGCAAGCCAGTGTTTTTGTAATGCGTGAAGAACGTCCAGAATATAATGCTCCTCTTGGAGTAGGAATCCTCAGAGAACTCAGCAGAGACGCATTGTCAAAACCACCTGAAAAATTCAACACAATCCAGGAAGCTCTTGCAAGAAGCCAGTCAAGAATGAAACTTCCTGTAAAAACATTTCAGGAAAAATCCTGGCTTTTAAAAAACTATGGCAAGCAAACTCGTTTAGGGAGATGGTTTTAAACTTTCAGAATTTCAACAATACCACCCTTATCAAGTCTATCCATTACCTTTTCAATTGTACTTCCTGAAGGAAAATGCATTCCAGGAGTAGATTCTAAAACTTCCCGAGCGCTTTCATAAGAAATCTTTTTTCCTTTCACAGCATTGTCATAGAATCCTTTAAATAATGCAACAAATGCTTTAGAATATAGCCCCCAATTTCTACTTTCTTTTTCAAAAGATTTCTGCTGTTTTTCATTAGGAATTTGTTTTATTCTAAAATATCTCTCTGCCATAAAAAACACAAAGAAAAACAATTTATAAGCATTTATTTAATCAAAAGTATATAATAAATTCAGTCTTTTTGAATTCTCTACCTAGAAATCTTTTTCATAATCCAGTCTCTTAATTGTTCTGATTTTGCCATATCAATAGCAGGAAGATAACCTTCTACTTGCATCATCGCGTTTCTGTGGCGATTTCTGCCAAACCCATAGCTAAATCTCATACCACCAGGTCCTCCTCCAGAATATCCGGCGGTTTGTATAAACAATGCAGAATAACCAAACATTCTCGCGAAAATTCCTCTATGAATATCTACGTTTTGAACTCTTTCATAAGGAATTGTGCTGTATTTCTTAAATACAATTCCTTTTTCAACATAAAGCGCATCTTTTCTAAATTCATATAAAAATCTATTGTAACGCATAATAATAATCGCAACAGATAATGTAAAAAATCCTCCGCCGAGTATTAAAAACCCTATTAAAAATCCAATAAATGAAAAACCTGAATTTGCTCCAAATCCGCCAACCATTGCTCCGAAAAATATCCCTGCAAAAATTGCAAAAAAGAAAATTCCAATTAATGAACTTAAAATCTGCGCTTTCTTAATCCCTGGATGTAATTTTTCCATAATATTAAATATTTTTTATGCTTTTAAATTTAACTTAATCTCATTTAAGTTTCCCTTATCCCAGCGCAATAATTAAAATCCCCTCGATTATTGCTGCTATAATCAGCAAAGGGATAACAACAAACAAAAAGACTCTCAAAGTTTGTTCAAGCCTTCTTAAAAACTCTTTTTTAATTTTTCCTTTTCCAGATGTAATAAACATTCCTAACTTAGTTCCAAGTGCAAGCGAGATAAATATTGCAGGCAATTCAAAAATCCCATGAGGAGCAAGTCTCCATAAAACACCAACCCCGCTAACAGCAACTGATTTTTCAGCAACAAATCCTAAAATATAACCATTTGCAAAAGCAGTCATAACTGGGAAAATTCCAAGCACTAAGCCAAGAATCATTCCAAAAAATGAACTCTGCAAATTATTATTTAAAATAAAAATAATCATCTGCCACATGCCCAATCCTTCTGTCTTCTGAACTAATTCTTCCATAATCTGCATAACAATATCTACAACTTCAGGCGGCTGATAATACAAAGCCAAAATTCCCGAAAGCAAAAAAATCAAGATAATCAACAAAACATGGCTCTTGCATTCTTTAAGATAATTCCATGATTTAGAATAGGGTTTATCTCCTGACAAAATAAAATATAACGAAGCACTAAAATAAATTAAAATCAGCCCTATTAAACCCAAGATATAATACATCTCCCATACAAAAAAAACAACCAAGAGAACAATCCCCAATAAAATAAAAATTTTAAGAATATTAAAAGAAAGTTTTTTCTCATTTTTTCCTTTCTTATTTTTTTCCCTAGGTTTTTCCAATTTCCAAGCTTGCTTGTTTTTCCTCTTTTTCATAGTATTATGCAAGGATTATATCCTTGTTGTTATTTTCTCCTCTTTTTTCATAGTATTATGCAAGATATTCTTCTTGCCATTATTTTCTCTCTTTTTTCATTTTAGATTTAACTAAATTGTTTGTAGATGGCATTTATTTCATGTGATGATAAGAGTTTATCATAAATTCTAATCTCATCCATTTGTCCTTTAAATGATTCTCCCTTGAGCCAGTTATCCCTTCCAAGATATAAATCATTTCCCTTAAAAATGTATTCTATGCTCTGTAAATGGGCTCTTGAGCATTGTTCTCCATCAAAAAACATCTTAAAAACATCCCCTGGATATTTTTGATATGTTACAACAAGGTTATGGAATTTTCCATCTAAAATCTCTTCAGGAGATTTTGTGCAATAAAAGCTTGATGATGTCCAACTATATTTACTTCCAGATTCATTAAACGTAAAATAAAATGAAATATATACCTTATAACCCTCGGTAGTATATGTTGAGGAGGTATATAAACTAAAAGAATTTGCCTTATCTAATATTGGTGCTTTTTGAGTCCAATTACTCCAATTTATCCAGATAGAAAGAGAAAAATTTTCATTAATACTCAACAAAGGAGCACTTGGAACAAGACCATATCCCTTATTTGCGAATTCAATAGATTTTCCTTCAATACTTGGATTTTTTAAGTAATCTCCTATGATTTGACCATTATTTGAATCTTTATAATCAATAATCTCTGTTCCCAACTCATTAAATTTATAATGGAAAATTAGACCTTCATTCAAATCTATTCCCAGCACTTTAATTTTCCAACTCGCGCTCTTATTTATGGACTCAATATAAATCCTATATTCACCAGATTCATTAATAGAGATATTTAGTGGATTAAATATATCCTCTATCTTAATTAAACTGTTAGCAGGAACTGTTAACTCTTCATTACAAACTAATTGATAATCTTGCCAATCTCCACCAACATTTTTCTGGATTTTTATCGTCAGGTTTCCAGCTATATCCAAATTTTCATTATTAACTATTTTTGACTGTGTATAATGGTTTTCAATACAATTATAACATCTATTATTCTCTAAATTATAATATTCAAAAGGCCAGTCATAATCATTATCTAAATATTTATAAGGAAAATCAAGAAGATATGCTCTAGAGTTTATTTCTCTTCCTTCCAACCAGTCTGGATCATAAAAAGCTATAACCTCAACATTATTGTCTCCATCAAAATCCCCCACTAATGGATAAACAACATCTCCTCCAGACCCGAAATTAACTGGCTCAATTACATCATTTCCATAAGCATCATAAAAATGAAGTTTCTCTCCACCCCAAATGAGTTCATTTATTCCATCTCCGTTTATGTCAGAAGTTATCAGATGGTTTAGAAAAAAGAAGTTTGTATTTGAGTATATCTCAAAAGTACTTATATGATTCCCATTATTATCAAAAACAAGAACATAATTGTGACTTAGAAGAATAATTTCTGCTTGACCATCGCCGGTGACATCAGAAACTAAAAAAGAATCTATCCCATAACCATAAAATTTAGAGAGATAATTATGCCAGTTAAGTCTCCATTCAATCTGTTTAGTCTCTAAGTCCAATAACATTAAATCTCCCAAAGGGGCTGCAATGATTATTTCATTTTTGTTATCATTATCAATATCTCCTCCAAGAACCTCTGCCATTATTAATGTGCCAGGCAAAATAATTTCTTCTTTCAAGTTTCCTTCTAAATCATAAATAAGAACATCTTTGTCTAGATACAAGATTTCCTTATTTGGTTCCCTGTCTGCATTTAAAATAACAAGAGGCATTAGTCCATCAGCGCCCGGTGGGGAACCAAATGGAAAATTTGAGACGATTTGTCCTAAAGAATTTAATAATCCAAGCCTATTATAACGCCCTTGCATAAAATAACTAGTTATCTCTTTATCCTCATTTCCTATTATATCCGAAACTGGAATCGGAATTCCAGTTTTTAGAAAAACATCTATGTATGAAAAATCTAAGTTATTATTTCCTTCAGAATCAAAAACAAACATCTTAGTCAATCCAGTAGTTATAATCTCTTTTTTTCCATTATTGTCAATATCTGAAATTGCAGGTCCACTATAAAAAAACTCATTTTTTGAAAATTTTATTGATTGGTTTATGTCAAAGACAGTCATCCCATCTTTTCCGCGAAAAAGACCAAGATGGGGGACTATGAAATAAACTTCTCCTTGTTCTAATTCAGCATAAAGTGGTGGATTAATAGCAACATATCCAGGGATATCCATAGGCCAGCCATCTGCAAATCTTGAATCTCTTTCAGGTGCTATTACTAAATCTAATGTTTCTCCCTCCCGAATTTCTACACTTTCATAATAATCAAAAAATCCTGGAGTTGATAGTTTTATCTCTCTTTGACCACTTAATATAACTGTATTAAAAGGAGTTTCTCCTCTATAAAACCACTCTCCACTGTCCAAATCAGCAATATAAACTTTTGCTCCAGAAGGATTTGAAATTATATTTAAAAAACCTAGTGATTCAGTTGAAATCCCGCAGTTTTGAAAGATATTCGGGTTAGAATCATCACAATCTTCAATTAGATCATCGCATGAAGGACAACCACTAATAGATTTGTCTCCTAAACCCCAATTACAATATCCATCAGCATCCTTGTCATTACATAATTTTTCTGGTGGAGAATCTGTTAGAGGTTCAGGTTGATCAAGAGTATAAGCGAACTGAGAATCAATTTCACACTCTCCGGCAAATATTTTAAAATAACCCTCTTCTCCCCAGCCCTCTCCCCAACTATTTTTAACAATCCAATAAGTTTGACCATCATATTCCCCATATCCTACAATCGTGACAGCATGATAACCTACAATACCCCCAAAATTATGTTTATAAATTCCACTAGAATAAGAATAAAAATCACTGTATACAACCATTCCAACCTCAACAGGACCATATTCAATTAATGCTCTTTTTATTGTTTCGATTGTCATTTCAGAACTATTATAAGAAACAATTTTCCATGCATTAGATTGCCAATTAGAGCATTTATTATTGCAATTATTATTTGTTGCAGTATAAGGAAAACATCCTTCTAGACAAGCCCCCTTATTTTGTAAATAATCACTAAAAATATTTTCAATTTGAGTATATGATGCTCCAGAACATCCTGTTCCATGAAAGCATGAAACAAGATCTTGTTCAGATAAATCCAAATCTAAATCAGGATTATTATAATATGCATTTATAGATCCTTCTAAAACTGCAATTGTAGCAAATGCCCAACAACTACCACAGGCAGCCTGATCCTTAATAGGAGTTATATAACTGTCTCCATGAACATTTCTCCAGTCAAAAAAGTCTGGCAAGTCATTGCCAGTTCCAGAAGTTTCTTGTGTTTGAGTATATGGACTTTCAATAGTTGTTTTATACTCATCCATTTTTAAACCCAATAGTTTAAGTTTATATTCTTCTGGTTTTACAAAAATAGAATTATAATTTGCTTCCCATGTTCCAGCACCATAGTTTATCTTATCAAGCTCTTCTTGAGTCTCTTCCGAAATGCCATATTCTTCTAATTTTTTCTGAATTTCTTTTTTTGTTTCTTTTATTTTGTTTGCTTGCTTTATTTTATTAAAGGCGATACTTCTTTTTTGGACATATAAAACCGGATTTATTATATTCCATCCTTTTATTTTTATTTTCTCATCTTCTCTCTCAAGTTTTTCTAGAACTCTGTTTTCATCCATTTTAATTTGATTAATCTCTCTTAAATCTTGAATTTGCTCTTTTGTTAAATAAGGAATTTTAATCTCTTTTTTTTGCTGTTTAGAATATAGATAGGCTATTATATTTTTAGAGTTGTTAACAGTGAAATTATTTACAGAGAGTTTTAAATATAATAAATTCAAATCAGTACTTGGAAGTTTTTGCTCATCTAATTCTTCTTTATTTTCATCAGGAGGATCTGTTAATTTAATCACTTCTCCAATATAATATTCATCTTTTAAGGTTGAAATTGATAAGTTTAAATCTGCCACACACGCTCCATCTTCACACCCATTTGGACATTGATATTCATATACTGCTCCGCCTTGTTCATCACAAGTTCCCTCTAATAAAATAGTGTCAGTTTTACAAGAGTCCAAAAATTGCTCATCTTCTGCTCGAGGAATTACAAGACCTTTTATATAATAATTCCTTCCGCCATCAGAATCTGTGCAAGTCTGATTTGTAGGAGCAGTTACACACGCCCCATCAACACATCCATTTGGACATTCATACTGGACAGTAAAATTATTTGGATTGCTTGATAAACAATGTCTTT
>CAZWEB010000033.1:0-9113 GCA_964632115.1 Candidatus Woesearchaeota archaeon | reverse complement strand
CATTTTTTATTTGATTAATTGGGATTTATGGGTAGTTCATAATTATAATATTTTAGAGTTCTATTTAACATATTCTTATTGAATTATCTCTTTAGTAGGGGTTGGTTTAATTGTTAATCTTTTATTTCAAGAGGTCTCAAATTTTTGGGGTTTCTCAGTTTTTCCATAAAATTTTTATTCATCAAATCAGAGTAACTACAAAAATCATGGTTCAGAAAATATACATTCAATTATAAATTTATTTATAAAGAAAATTTTGTAGTAGTTACTTATGAATGAAGTAAAAAAGGGAATAGGAGATATGAATTTTATGAATACAAAGGAATTTTGCGCTCATCTAATTTCATTAGATGTTTTAAATTTTAATTTTGTTGAAAGGAGGTTTTAAAATGAAAAAATTATATAGTATAATAGTGATGGCTTTATTAGTATTCTCAGTAATACCAGCTGTAATGGCTGTAAGTGTTGGAAGTGGTATAACACCAGACATAATTACTGAAGACTTTGAACCTTTAGTATGGATGTGTGATAACCGAGTTGTTTATGATGATGCAACTGAACCTGGAAGAATTTCAGGAGATGGCCAAACTTTGGTTGAAAGACTTAACAACTATGCTTTTGAAGGTGAACAAATTCAATGGAATGTTCTTGTAATGGACAAAAACGGAGTTGAGAAAATAGAAGATGTTTTCGCAACAATAGGAGATGTTCAAGGTGCAGGAAATGATATTGAAGTTAACTGTCAGAGAATAGGTGCTCCAAAAGACAACAAGATACCAAAAGAATGCAATGCAAGAATTAGTGAAGAAAAGCTTTGGGATTTTGATGATGATACAATGGAGATGTACCAATGTACATTAACTGTTGAAACAGCAGATAGCATGTATGGTGAATACTGGATAACAGTTGAAGCTATGGACCTAGATGGTTTAAGTGGAACAATGGACGAGAATGAATACTGGTTCTTGAATCCTGTTATTGCTTTAAGCATTGACGGAGATTTAACATTTGAAGATGTTAGACCAGGAACAAGTTCTTATTCAGACACATTACTTGTAGGAAACGACGCAGATGATGGAAGTGGAGTTATTCTTGATATGTTTATCTCAGGAACAGATTTCTATGATTCCAACCCAAGCGGAGCAATGTGCCCAACAACAAACCAGCTTAGTTTAGGAGCATTCAGTTACTATGCAACAAAAGGCGCTTACTCAACACAAGCAGACCCAAGAAAAGACGTTGAGGGATATGTACCAATTAGATATGGAATAGGATTCAATGATCCAAACCCATTCTATAATAACAATGAAATCATGCAGGTGCAAAAGGTTGGACCTTACTACACTGCAAACACAGTAACACCTGGTGCTGAAATGGCATTAACATTCAGATTGAATTTGCCAGAACCATGCAACGGAGACTTTGACACTGGAAGCATATACTTCTGGGGTGAAGCTATCTAAAAAAACAAATTTTTATTTTTTTTATTTTTTATTTTTAACCCTTAAGGAAAAAGGGGAATTGAGGTGATTTTTTTAAAATTCAAGAAATTAAAAGACAAGGAAAAACATAGAATGAAAAAAATATTCATAAGTTTAATGATTCTATTAGTTTTAACTTTATCAATTTCATTTGCAAGCGCAGAATTCTGGGCTTGTTTCAGCAAAGCAGAGAAAATAAATTTTTGCAATCCAAAAATTCCTGACAGAACATGCGACGCAAGCATGGGATGTGAATTCTGCATGAGTGTTTATAATGAAGCTTTAAACTGCTTTACTCCTGGAAACTGGATGGTTTGCAATACTCTTCCTAAAAACTGTGCTAATTATGGTGGAGGAGAGATAGATGGAGAGCCACCTGAACTGACAATTAGTTCTCCAACACCTGAAGGAATATTTACTTCTCGTTCTGTTTTGCTTGATTTTTCTCTTGATGAAAAATCAGATGTTTATTATATTGACAATATAAATGGAAGAGGAAGATGGACACGAGTTTGCCAGGATTGCCAGTCTTATTCAAGAAAAAGAAGTTTTAAAGAAGGGCTGAATGACTTGACATTTAAGGCAAAAGATGTTGTTGGAAATGAGGAATTTTTTGAATGGAGTTTTTTTGTTGATTCTAAAAAACCTAAAATCTATGGAACAGAGCCTAAAAAAGGATTTATTGGAAGTGAGTTTTCAATGAGTTTTTCAGAGGAAAATCCAAAAAAACTTACATTATATTATGGAAATCCTGTAAAAGGACAGAGAAATAAGCAATTGAATCTTGGAGGCGATTGTTATCAAAGCAAAGGAAGAACTTATTGCAGTGCAGAAGTTGATTTAATTGATTATGATGGGCAAAGCATTGAATATTACTTCGAATTAGAAGATATTGCTGGAAATATTGCAAAATCCAAATCAATTTGGTTAGAAGTTGATGAAACAGCACCTGTTTTGAGCAATCAAAACTCATTTTGGTTGCAAGGAGAAGGAAAATACAACAAATATATTTATTTTACATTTAATATCAATGAAAAGAATTTTGATGAAATTAATTACATTGATTATTCAGATTCAAAGCCAAGAGCAAGAACTTTGTGCTCAAGACTGAGAAACGGAATTTGCGAATCTAAGAAATCATTTAGAATCGGACATCATGTTGTTGATATTGAGATAATTGACAAAGCAGGAAATGCAATTGGCAAGAGAATTGAGTTTGATGTGATGTAATTCTCATTATTAATCTGATAACCAAGAGATATAAATGTTTAAAAACCAATAAAATTATTTTTAATAATGAGCGAGGTATTTGAAAATGATTTTAAAGACAGGAAAAGAAGATTTTTAAGAGGGCTGAATATATTATTAGGGCTAAATCCTGTTGAATTAGAAAATAAAGATATTTTGCTAAGAGATGCTATAAAATTCGTGCGTTGTAAAGGAATTTTGGGATTAAGAAATAAACTTGCAAATGTTTATTGTTTAGAATTTACAAAAGATGAGCTACTAGGACTATTTCAAAAAAATATGACTACTGGAGATTTTACTGAAAAATATTGCGAAATTGTTTATAAAGACAGGGGAAAAGTTAATTTGGATACTTTAATGAATAATTCTATCTCAAAGGGTGCAATAAATCGTGTAGAGATAGATAAATCTCCAAAATATGGACTAAATGGTTCTAGGTGGTGTGATGTTGCAGAAGGGCCATGCAGTTGCGGGGCATGGCATTAATATAAATCTGCTATTTTATCTGGATGCTTTATAACAAGTTAGTTTACCTAAATTATATCTAAAAAGATATACTCTCTTATAATTGATTTTATGAAAATTTATTCTTTTTAAACTTAATACTCTCTTTTAATTTTTCTAAATCTAATGGCTCATAATTTGTTTTTTCTATACTTACATTAACCCCATTAAAGCTTTCTTTTTCATGAATATGTCCGTGAACATTAATAAATCCTTTAGGTATTTCTTCTTTTGAAATAGGAGAATGACTTAAAATTAAATTTTCAATTTCTAGATTACCTTTGACTACTAAAAATCCTGCTTCTTGTGTAGCTTTAAATAGAGTTTATAAATGTTTTCATTGCGGTTGAACAAAAAGTGGATATTTTGTTCATTATGGTTGAACATAATCTCAAGAGGGGTTTGAAAAAAGATTTAATTTTTCATCTCTTTTTCTTTTTCTTCTTGGGTTTTCTGCCTTTTTTCTCTCTGGAGAAAACCGAAACAAGAGCATCATCAACTTTAATTGTGCTATAGCTTGTTGATTTTGACATAACACAGCTTCTGCGGACAATGTCTTCAACTTGTTCTCTCAGAGTAAGTAAATTTTTCTTTGCGCGCTTGTTTAAAATTTTCACTTCGTTTTCATCAAGAGTTATGGAGATTTTCATATTATTAAAAGCGAAGAGAATGACTTCCCCTACTAATAAAATTTAGTTTACATAACCTCTCTGGAATAACATAACTAGAATATTTTGAATTTATAATCAGAAAAGTTCTTGTTGTTCGTATTGTTTTGAATTGTTTTTGCATTTTTTGATGTTATTTTTGTTCCTCATATCCTTTTCTGCAGCAGGGACCAATATAGGTTGGAACTCTTCCTGGCAAAACAAATGCGTCAAGTACCCTTTCAATTTCTTTTTCACAACAAATGCATCGGAGTATTCCAGGCATGCCGTCTTCTGCCACCTTAGTGTATGAAACTGTATTAGCTAATGTCAATTTTGTTTTTTTGATTTACTTGTAAACTGCATACCTCGCCGTATTAATTGTTATTTTTTAACATAAACTTTATCCACTTTAAAGGATTTGTAAATTGCCTCTAAAATATCTGTGCCTGCATAGCCTGCAAGCAGGCTGAGGCGATAGTCAAAATTAAAAATTAATCCTGTGAAAATTCCTATTACAACTGCAACAACAACTGTTATTGAATAATAACCCCAGAGAATTCTTCTGCGCAGAGACAAAGCTTTTAGCAAACCAATAAAACCTCTTGTTGCCCCGCCAATTCCTCCGAGAACTGCCGGAAGAATTAATTGCTGTATGGTATTTGGATCCATTTCACTCTCTTTTTTATTTAATATGATTTTAAAGAAACTATAGTTTTTAAGGCTTTTGATTAACGGGACTATCCTGCTGTACTAACAAAGCCTTGATTCTTAAATGAAATCAACTTGATTTTGAATTAATAACCTTAGAATATTCTGGTTTTTTAATTTGCAGATTTTTTGTTGTATTAGTATAAGTTGTTTTAAGGGTAATTGGTTTGATTAATCTAAGACAACTAAATTATTGAAAGATAATTCAGTATTATTGCGAAACTAACCCAGAGCAGATAAGGAATTAAAAGATAACAGGATTTTTTATTGATTTTGTAAGTTACTACAAGCATCATGAATATTGAAATCCAGAGAAGAATTATTTCAACAAAAGCAGATATTGGGCTTTTTGCTCCAAAATACAAAACACTCCATAAAATATTTAAAATAAAATTTACAATAAAAACAAGAGCGATTTTTGGCTTTTGTTTTTTATTTGAACTTGTCCAGGCAAGATAAAGAGAAACTGCTATTAGAAAAAACAAGGCATTCCAGACAATCGGAAAAACATAGCTTGGAGGGGTTATTGAAGGTTTTATTGATTGATACCATTCTGTGCCCACTGCAGAAGATGTAAATAAAGAGCCGATAAAAGCAACAAGATAAACAATTGCCAAACAGATAAACAAAACTTTCCAATTAATATTCTTTTTACTACTTTTAACAACTAACTTCTGCCTCTTTTTCATAAGAATTATTAGGTAAGGGAGTTTTTAAGGCTTTCTCTAAAAAAGAGTATTCTTAAAACATATTTTTCATTATAGATTTATTTAAATAATGAAAAAGTTATAGATAAACATGGAAAAACTGTCAAATAAGCTTGGAGAACATATTGGTGTGTTTGGAATAGCTGGATTATCTTTAGTTGGAGGATTAGTTTTAAGTTTAACAAGAGTTGAGCCAGATTATGCAAGTGTTAGCCTGACCTCTGCGCCAAAACTTGTTCGCATGAGCAAAGGAGAAACTGGCGAGAGAAGATTACAGGTAAAAAAAGGAGATTCTTTTTTTGTTCATTGTTATTCCAAAGATAAAGATGGAATAAAAGAAACAAGAGTTTATGTTGATGAAACAGAATTAAGAAAAGTAAACAATGGAACTCTTGCCAAAGAAATTGGAAAGCATCCGCAGGTATTTTATACTCCTGCTGGCGGATGGAAATATGAAACCTCTAGCATGGGAACAGGAGAGCACCCTATTAGATATGAAGTAGAGGATTCTAAAGGAAGAATTTCTCAGGATATTTCAAAGTTAGTTGTTGAATGAAAAGAAATAAAAAGAGATGGAAAAATGAGCTTATGCAAAATTTTAGGAGAGGGAATACTGCTTGGAGTCCTGGCACTATCTCCTGTATCTCCTGCATCCCCTGAAATTCATTCAGAAAAGGGCAAAATTGAAAGAAGGGTTCTTGAGAATTATAACGCAGAAAATAAAGCATGCAAATTTATAGAAGATTTTGTTAAAAATCCTCCAAAAGATTATGCTGTTTTTGAGGCAGGCACCTTAAAAATATATCATGATAAAAGCCTGAATTTAGAAAAGATTCCTGGCTCCAGGGTTAAAATACAGTCTGGCAAGGGAAGATTTTGGATTCATCCTAAAAAATATTCTGTTTATCTGGGGACTATAGACTGCAGTTATTTTAAAAATCCTGAAGAAGGAGTTGAATTTAAAACTCTAAAGGACTTTATTCAATTTAACTGCATGGGTTCTACTGAGGACACAAAGGAAATTTCAATTTCTTCTCCTCCTGCTATTATTTTTTATTCTATTAACAAAAAAGATTCCAAAGGAAAAAAGACCTATGTCAATACACAAGACTGTAAACTAAAAAAACCATTTGAGATTCCTAGAATTGTTTTTACACAGCAGAGAGAAACAACTCAAGAAGAGGTTAAAAGATATTGCGAACTGATAGACAAATTAGAAAAAACAATGGTTGACATTGAAAAAAAAGAAGCTAGAAAAAAGGTAAGTGAGAAAGTTTAGATTACGGAAATTTTTGAAAATTTTCATCAGGAAAAAGTGCTAAATAAGATTTATATAAAAAGTTTGGCTAAGGTTATTATGAAAAATAGAGGGAAAATTCTGATTATTCTGCTTGCGCTTATTTTTATTGTGGCAACTCACTTGGTTTGCAGCAGCAATCCTGTTGAAGAAAAATACAGGCAGAAATGGTATAGTGTAAGTTTTAGTGGAGTATGGGCAAAAGGAGAGGCATTTTATACCTCTGAGTATGCAATTAAAACAAATGTTACATTTTATGGAGAGAATATTTTCCCTGCGAAACTTTTCTCACAAAATAGATTAGAAAAAGTTTGTGAGAATTATACAAGAACAAAATACAAAAGAGTATGTGTTAATAATACTCTTGGATACCGGCAAGTGATTAAAAAAACCTGTAAGCGGGTCGGTGGAGTTTCTGGAGAAACTATTTGCGAGGAAAAATCTTACAATGTGACAACAAGAGCAAAACAAATATGCACAAGAGAGCAATATGAAGAGCAATATGAAAAATGCAAATGGGTAAGAATTTTTAAGAAAAGGATTGGATGTATAGGCCCAAATGGAGTTTATACAAATAAAATAGGTTTTGAGAATCTTGAATATTCTTTAGATAATGGAGATTGGGAACAAGTTCCTTGTGAAAAAGACAGGATAACAGTAACTGGAAACAGCATAAGATTCAGATTAAATATTCCATTTGAGTGCGACATACCTATTGATCATTTTGATGCAATAAGAGTTAATAGAGATTTAAGAAGCGAAGGGTAAACGAGTGAGCAAATAAATTAGTTTGCAAAAATATAGAATATAAAATATATTAAAGATATTAAAGATATAGTCTATATTGATAATAATTAAATAGGGATATTTTCTAATTATTTTATGAGCCAAATGAAAAAAATATCTTTAATCTTTTTATTCTTAATTGTCCTCGTGCTTGTTCCTCTTTGTTATGCTGATTCCATGACTTTTTATGAAAGTTTTGATAATCAGGAAAGCATAAATAATAATGGTGGAGTGACTAGTGCTACTTATTATGACGAGAGATTATTGGCGACTCCAACTTTCTTTGAAGGTGTGAAAGGCAATGCCGTCAATCTTAATGGCAGTAAAAAAATTTGTTATCCAGCTATTAGCAACCTTTCTGATTGGTCAAGTGGGACAATTCAGTTTTGGTTAAATTCAAATCGCACTGGAGGGTCATATGGACAAGGAGGAGGTTTCTTTGATATGCAACCAAAGGAGTCGAGAAATACCTTATTTATCTTTGGCAATAATAACAGAGTTTACTTAGAGATTAATGACAATGCAAGTTTGTATTCACAAGCATCTATTGCTCTTGAAAATGATAATGTATGGCACCTTGTTTCGGCAGTATTTGAACAAAGGCCTGGAGGGATTTTATTTGTTCGGACATGTCTTGATTATAACTCAAATTACTACTGTGCAAACAATATTGTTGACGACACTTACTTGAACACTACTAGTGGTTTCTGTGTAGGTTGGAGTAATTACTATGCTTACTCAAACGCCGGTTTTGATGAATTAAAAATATATGATTATGTTAGAAGTTCTGAAGAAATAAAACAAGATTACATGAATTATTTTGGAGTTTGTTCGGTTAATAGTGATTGTGGAATAGATAGAGTTACAAGCAATAACTTCTGCCAAGGAGATTATGAAGGAACAGGGGCATATGTCTCAAGAAATTATACTACTTACACCTGCAATAATGCAGGAACACTTGGAAGCAGCTGTTCAAGCAATACAACACCTCAGTTTGTTCAGATGTGCCCAAATACCTGCTCAAATGGAATCTGCAATACTGCTCCTATTAAACCAGTGAGTACTGGCAGTGTAAAAATTTCAGGAGGTTCAGAAAGAAATCTTTTTGTTGATGGAGAAGAGTATACTGTGAAAGGTGTTGGATATGGTGCTGTTCCAATAGGACAGAATCCAGAATGGGGATATGATGTTACAGTGCATCCTGAATTAAGAGCAAGAGACTTTCCATTAATCAGGGAGATGAATGCAAATACAATAAGAACATGGGGGAAGGTTGGACAGGGCTCGTTTTTAGATGATGCATGGAATAATGGAATTAAGCCAATAAGAGTTATAATGGGTTTTTGGATGGGTTCTGAAAAAGATTATACCGATGAATCAGTAAGAAATGCAATAAAATCAGAATTTAGTACTTATGTAAATTCGTATAAAGATTATCCTGCTGTTTTAGTCTGGGCAATTGGAAATGAAGAAAATCATTTTTATGCAAATGGAAATAATGTAAAACATGCGGCATATTTTTCTCTTGTTAATGAGATGGCAGAAATTGCCTATGGGATTGAAGGAGCAAGTTATCATCCTGTAATGGCTGTTTCTCTTGAGTTTCCAAATCAGATGGATACTGTAGGGAATGCAGCCGGAGGAGCAGATGATTCAAGCCTTGGTTTTGTAGATATGTGGGGGATTAATCACTATCCTGGAAGCACATTTGGAAATTTCTTTGATGTTTATG
>CAZWEB010000032.1:0-9122 GCA_964632115.1 Candidatus Woesearchaeota archaeon | reverse complement strand
GCAAGAAACACACCCTTGCAATAATCACAGAACGAAAAGAAAAGGCATTTGAAAATTTTGAGGATATCAAGAAAAGAATTCAAAACCTTCCTGACCCAAAAAAAGCAATAGAGAAAAGATTGCTGCAAGAACTAGAGACATTAGAGAGGCATAATTTATTTATAAAATAAAAGAAAGAAACCTAAGGGAAAATATTAAAATGGAAAGACAAAATAATGACAAGGAGATAATCCTTGCTAAATAAAATGGAAAGAAACGAAAATAAGGAAAAAAATGAAAGAAAAAGGACAGCTGAAGCTCTGAGCAAAGGAACAGAAAAAATAATGAGGATATTGCAAACAGATATCCCTGGAAATCTTCAGATTTATCCGGCTCTTACAAGAATTAAAGGAGTTTCTTGGAGTCTTTCAAATTCAATATGCAACAAAATTGGTTTTGATAAAAAAAGAAAAATTGTTTCTTTAAGTAAAGAAGAAATAACTAAACTAGAAGGGTTTATTAAAAATTTAGAATTACCTGCTCATTTGTTCAATAGAAGAAAAGATTTTGATACTGGAGAAAATATGCATTTAACTGGTGCAGATTTGGACTTAAGAAAAGAATTTGATATTAAAAGATTAAAGAAAATAAAATCTTACAAGGGATTAAGACACTCACTTGGACAGCCTGTAAGGGGGCAAAGAACAAGAGGACACTTCAGGCAAAAAGGGAAGGCAGTGGGGGTTGTAAAAAAGAAGTTAAAAGGAAAATAAAAACACTTAAAATTTAAAATGCCAAAAAGAAAACAGAAAAAATACAGCAGGCCAAAAAGGCCATATGATAAAGAAAGGATACAAGATGAAGATAGCCTTGTTAAAAAATATGGGCTGAAAAATAAAAAAGAAATATGGAAAGCTGGTGCTGCAATTGAAAAAATAAGGGGGCAGGCAAAATCATTATTGACTAAATCAGAAAAAGAACAAGAAAAATTTATGGAAAAATTAAAAAAAAGTGGATTTGATGTTAATAGTATAGCAGATATTTTGTCCTTGAATAAAGAAGATTATCTTAAGAGAAGATTGCAGAGCATAGTGGTTAAAAAAGGGCTAGCAACAACGCCAAGACAAGCAAGACAATTCATTGTTCATAAGCATATCTCTATCAACAAAGAGATTATTAATGCCCCGTCGTATATTGTTCCAATAGAAACTGAAGGAAAAATAGAGTTACTCATCGCAAAGAAAATTAAAGAAGATAAAAAACAAATGGGATTTCTCAAAGAGCCTATGAAATCTAAATAAATTAAAGGAGAAAAGGAAAATGAATGAAAAAACCGATAAACAAGGAAAAGAAAATATTAATCAAGAAGAAATAAAAGAAGAGAAGAAAAAACCAAAGAAAGAAAGAACAGGTATTGTCCATATTTATACCTCCTTTAATAATACTATCTTACATATAACAGATATGACTGGAAACACCATATCAAGAATTTCTGGAGGAATGACTACAAAACATAATAGATTAAAAGCAAATCCTACTGTGGCAATGTTTGTTGCTAAAAGGGCAGCAGAGCAAGCAAGAGATGTTGGAATAACCTCCCTGTATGTGAGGATTAAAGCAAAAACAGGAAGTCCGGCTCCAGGACCCGGAGCACATGCTGCTGTGAAAAGCCTATCAAGAGAGGGGATGAAAATAATAAGCATAGCAGACACTACTTCCGTCCCAAGAGGGGGGCCAAAGAAAAAAGGCGGGAAAAGAGGCAGAAGAGTATAAATTTATAAATGAAATTTGAGAGATAATAATAAGATAAAAATTTAAACATGATAAAAATAATATCTAAAGATAAGAATAAAATAACCTTTGAATCAGACATGTCAGACAGCCTGGCTAATGCCCTCAGAAGAAGTGTCTTAGAAATTCCAATACTTGCTATAGATGAAGTTGAGATCTTCAAAAACGATTCTGCCTTGTATGATGAAATGCTTGCTCTAAGGCTTGGGCTTGTACCTTTAATAACAGAAAAAACAGTTACTGAAAGAGAAAAATGTTCATGTAAGGGTAAAGGTTGTTCAAAATGTTCTGCAGATTTGAAGATTAAGATAGAAGGGCCATGCACTGTTTATTCTGAAAATCTAAAAGGAAAAGCAGAGATTGTTTATGGAGGTATTCCCTTAGTTATCTTAGAAAAAGGACAAGAACTTGAATTAATAGCTAAAGCAAAATTAGGAAAAGGAATAGAACATGCAAAATTCTCTCCAGGGTTAGTATATTACAGAAATCTTGCAAAAATAACAATAGGTAAAGATTGTGAAACTGAAAATTGTAAAAAATGTGTTGAAGCATGTCCTCAAAATGTTTTAGCTATTGAAAAAGATAAAATCATTGTCAAATATCTATACAAATGTGATTTATGTGAGGTTTGCTCTGAGAAATGCAAGTCAATTAGAGTTGAAAAAGATGAAAATATTATTTTTCTTATAGAATCCTGGGGGCAGATTGAGGCTAAAGAGATATTTACAAGAGCAATAGATAAGTTGAATGAAAATTTAAAAGAACTTGGAAAGCAAGTTAAATAATCTAGGAATTTAAAAACAACAAGTTTTAAAAGCTCTATGCCTTCTGCAGATTATGCGGGAGTGCCGGAGCGGTCAAACGGGCTAGACTAAGGCTCTAGTGGCTTAGTGCCTGCAAGGGTTCAAATCCTTTCTCCCGCATAAGAAGAACCTAACGGTTCTTCCTTAGACCATCTCCCTAGAGAGAGTGAATTTTACTGAGCCGTAAAATTCATAACATCAGAGTATCCAAACATTTAAAAAACCTGAAAAACTCAGGATTTTAACCTGCGAGTTAATCGCGTCAGCAGGAGTCAATGACTTCTGTGTAGAACCAAGGTTCTACGAACTCCTATACAATAATAAAAATGAAAATAAGTAAAAATAAACAAGATTATAAAATCTTAAGATAAAATGAAAAGCAAAACACTCATAAATAAACAGATGAGAAACAAGAGAAATCCAGAATTAGTTGAAACTATTTTTCTTGCTAAAAAGGCAAATCCTGAAATAGCAGGAATTCTCTCAGGACCAACAAGAAAAAGAGTTGCCTTAAATTTAGATGAAATCAACAAAGAATCTAAAGAAGGAGAAGTAATTATTATTCCTGGGAAAATATTAGGAAATGGAAATATTGATTCTGGGAAAAAATTAAAGATCATTGCATTATCTTTCTCTGTAAGTGCTGAGGAAAAACTAGATAAAGCAAAGATTGGTTTTTCATTAATCAAGGAAGAACTTGAAAAGAATAAATGCAGTAAATTAAAAGGAAGAATGTTAAAATAAAGTATTAAAAAAACTAAACTTAAAAAATAATAAAATGGTAGAAAATAAAATAATAATAGATGCAACAAATGCTACACTTGGAAGACTGGCAAGTTATGCTGCAAAACAAGCATTGCAGGGGAAAAACATAATAATTTTGAATTCAGAAAGAGCAATTATTACTGGCAGAAAAAAAGAAACTGTGGAAAAATACCAGATAAGAAGGAGGAGAGGAGGCAGCAGCCAAAAAGGACCAAAACTCAGCAAAGATCCTTCAAGAATTTTAAAAAGAACAATAAGGGGAATGCTTCCAGACCATAGAAAGGGGAGAGGTAAAGAAGCATTTAAACGGATTTTGTGTTATAAGGGGATACCTGAAGAATACAAAGAAGAAAAAATGATTAAAGCAGGAAAGGAAAAACATACTGTATATATGAATCTTGAACAGCTTTCAAAAAAACTTTAAAAAACAATGAAGATTAAATGATTGAAAATGGCAGAAATAAAACAAAGCAAAAAAATAATGGTTGCAGGGAAGAGGAAAACAGCTGTAGCCAAGGCACTAATTGGTGAAGGCACTGGAATAATTAAAATAAATAAAAAACCTTATGAAAATCTTGAGAATTTCAAAAAATTAATGATACAAGAACCAATTGAGCTGGCAAAAAAAGTGCTTGGAGATTTTAATTTTGACATAAATGTTAATGTGGCTGGTGGCGGACAGGAAAGCCAGATAGAAGCATCAAGACTTGCAATAGCAAAAGCATTGGTAAAATTCACTAAATCTGCAGAACTCAAAAAAGTCTTCTTAAGTTATGATAGGAATCTTTTAATCGCAGATACAAGAAGAAAAGAAGCTTACAAACCCGGAGATTCTAAAGCACGAAGAAGAAGACAGAAGTCTTATAGATAATTGTTAAACAGAGGGGAATTCTTGTTGTTTTGGAAGAGTATTAATCCTGGGGATTAAGTTAAGCTACATAAACTGAATAACTTTGAGCTATTTTAGTTCAATGCTCTGGAGAGAGTTGAACTATTTAAAACAAATCTTATTTATAACCAATTATCTTATAATGTTTATTATATTTATAGATATTATATAATTCATAGAAGGTGCCCAGTATAATAAAAATTCTAATTAATACTATACCTATAGTAATCCCTACAAATAAGGGGTTATCTCTCGTTGTTGAACTTTCAATTAAAGGAATTACATATCTATCATAAATACTTATTTCAGAAGGAATTATGTTAGTTAAACCAAATAAAAATAGAAATATTTTTTTAAGTAAACTTTTTTCTGACTGTTTCATCTTATTAATCTTTCAATGGCTTCTTCAATATTTTATCAACTTCTTTAATCCAATTAGAGCATATCTTTCCATTAGGTAAATCTTTTCTTATTCCTTGTATAAATTCCAATATTCCTTCTCCATTGAATAAATCTTTGTCCAACTTATTATGATGTTTAGATAGCTTTATTCTATCTTTGACCCTACAAGAAATAGTAAATATTCCTCTTTGCTCCTTGTAGAGTGGATTTTTATTTTTATCAAAATCTACAATTGGGGTAACTAGTCCGTTCTGTTTGTCAGGGATATTCAGATATTGTTCTAATTTGAGCTTTAAGTCTACTAAACTATGCAGGTCATTTATCAAGGCGATTGGAGAGTAATCTTCTTCTGCTTCTATAATTATCTTCCATTCATTTTTTCTAATTTTTACCATTTTTGGAAGAAACACTCGATTTAATTTTTTTGAATATATACTATTTAGTGGACCTCGAAAAGTCACCGTTCCCTCCCCTTCTAATCTAGGGTTAACATGCCCTATAACTTCCCCTCGCTCTGTTTCAAATTGTTCTTGATTCATGCAAACTTCCAAAAGTTCAAAACACTCTTTCGCTAAATGTTTTCGAATATCTTTTTCAGGAAGTTTTGATTCTATATTAATCTCATAAGAATAATAAACTTTAATCCGATGTTCATTTTCTATCGGATAGACTTTAACGGGGGTTTTGTTCTGCTTGTCTGGGGTTCTACTAAATATAGATAATATTCCCATATAGAATCATATAAAACCTAATTTATTAAGTTATCTTTAGGTGAGCATTAAGGAAAACGTCACTATCTTAATCCTCAAGATTAAGTAATCCTGGGGGCTATCCTTCTTCCCCCTATCAATCCCCTCTTGCAAAACATTCTTCTTTCCAGAGACAATAATCGCACATCCAGGCTCTTTCAGAATCATGCCGGGCTTCTGCTCCGGGGATTTTATTTTCAGACAGAGATTTATGCAACTGATTAAATCTTTCTAAGATTTCATCTGCTTTTTCTTTGCTAAATTTTATGTCAAACCATTTTGTTTCTAAATTATCTTTTTGCACATACAAAAGCATGCCATCAGGAACATCTGCAGCATACATATACAATTGGAGCTGCATTTCATGCTCTTTTCTTATTTCTTTAGGCAGAAACTTGCAGGATTTAACTTCAACTAAAACAACTTTGTTTTCTATTTTTGCCAGGATTAAATTATCTATTCTTCCGGAAATTAGAAAATCTTTATAATTTACCTTGACAGGCATTTCTGTTTCAAGAAGCTCTACTTCTGGGTTTTTCTCACTTTTTATGACTTCTGCTACAAACTCATGAAGCATGTTGCCTGCATGAAAAATTCTTGATAGTTTAACATCAGTTGGCCTAGGTTGTTTATAAGAATACCATGTTTTCCTCAGGCAAGAGCCAATTTCACTAGGATAATACCTCCCTGGCCTTTTTGGATAGGTTTCTTTAGCAAGATGCTGGTCTATTAATTTGTTAAAGTCTACCATAAAAAACCAAAGAAAACACAATATAAAAAACTATTTGTACTTATAATATTTTTGAAGATTAATCGCCTTTTCTAAGGGCTTCTTTTACTTCTTCAAGTTCCTGCTCTTCTGGCCTCTTAATTAAAAATCCTAAGGTGAATAATAGCCTGATTAAAATTTCAAAACCTGCTATAAAAACAAGATACCAGAAGATGTGGTATAAAAAAGATGGAATCTCATTTAACTTACCAAGAATTGATGTAAAATCAAAAAAAGTGGGACTTAAAAGAAAAACAGCTAAAATAGTAAATGGGAACATTTTTGCCAAATCTTTAGATAAATCCTCATTAAAATAAGAGGTTACTCTTATTGCTCCGACAATTGCTGCAGAAACCAAGAGGATTTGAGAAAGTGGCTGTTCTTTAGATAAAAGCAATAAAATAAATGAAAGAACTGCAAACCAGAAGAATACCAGGACAGGAAGAACTATGATATATTCTATAATAAAGAAAATTGATACAAAAAATTTCTTGAAAAAAGGATGATTGGAGTGATTATACTGGCTTAGGTTTAAAGTAATTATATTTTTTCTGGCAAGAAACCTGTAAAACTCAAATACAAAAATAGAATAAAGAGCTATAAGAACCACATAAATAAAAATACTCAGGATAATCTGATAATGTGGGGGAAGAGAATTTAAAAAAGATGAATAAGATTCTGAAATTGGGTCCACTATTAAATTTGTGAGATTTGTGTCCATTTTTTCCTCTTTTATGATACTCTAATAATCTTGTTGTTTTTAAATCTTCTTTTATTGTGGTTTTTGAGTTTCATTTGCTGAATCTGTTTGATTAAGATTATCGAGAGGAGATTTTATTTTCTTGAGTTCTTCTCTTGAAATGTGGGTGTATAACTGGGTCGTAGAGAGACTTGCATGCCCGAGTAATTCTTGAATTTTTCTTATATCTACATCATTTTCTAATAAATGGGTTGCAAAAGAGTGCCTCAAAGTGTGAACATGAACTTCTTTTTTAAGTCCTGTTTTTTGAGCAGCTTTGCTTACTATTTTCTGCAAGTTTCTTGAAGAAAGCCTGCCTTTTGGGCCTGAAAACAAAAATTCTTGATTAATCTGCTTTTGATGTTCTATATACTCTTTTAAAAGTTCAAGCAAAGAAAGAGGAATATTGACAATCCTGTCTTTTTTTCCTTTTGCTTGTTTTAGATGAATTATGTTTTCTGTAAAATTTAAGTCATTTATTTTTAAACTAGTAAGTTCAGAAACTCTCAATCCACAGGCATAAATCAGAGAAACCATTAATTTGCTTTTTTTATTATTGATTGAATTTATTAGATTTAATATTTCTCCTTTAGTCAGAACCGTCGGCAATCTTCTCTCTTTTTTAGGGCGTTTCATATTAAGAGTTATGTCTTTTTTTAAGATTGTATGATAAGCATATTTTAATGCTGATAAAAAAAGAGCTATAGATGAAGAACTCCGGTCTGAAAGATTCTCTGCAATATAATTTTTAACATCATCCTCGTCGATTTGCTCTGGTGATTTTTTTGTAAATTCTAAGAATTTTGAATTTGCATTAATATAATTTCTTAAAGTATGTTCTGAATTCTTTGAAATTTTAAGTTCAACTTCTATTTTTTTAAGGAATTCTTCATTATTCATTTTCTTTTTTTATTGCACTTTCACTCCAAGTTTATTTAATTCCTTAATTAGTTGTTTGTTATTTTTGAAAAGAATTGTTTTTATATCAAGTTTTTTTGCTGGCTCAAGATTCCAAATCTGGTTGTCTATAAAAACGCATTGAGGGGGTTTTAATTTTATTTTTCTCAAGAGAAGTTTGTAAATTTTTATGTTAGGTTTTCTAATTCCAACATTGCAGGAAATAATTACTGGGTGAAAATTCTCTAGATATTTTTTCTCAATAAGTGCTTTTCTCGATGGGCCCCATTGGTCTGAAAGAATTGCAATTTTATATCCTTGTTTTTTTAGTTTTATTGCCAAGGAGTATAGTTTTTTATTTTTCTTGAAATTTTTATGATAATCCTGAATTAATAATCTTTCAAGTTTTTTTGGAGAAATCTGAAGATTTTTTGATATAACTGAAAGAGTTTTTGCTTGTGAAATTTTACCTTCAATAGCATCTGCATAAACAGAATCAATTGAATCAAACCATTGGTCTAAAGAAATATTTAATTTTCTTGAAATATAATTATGAATCCCTAAACATCTATGTCTGCGAATAGATACTGAAGAGTAATTTCCTAAATTTAAAACACCTCCAACATCAAAAATTACTGCTTTAATTTGGTTCGCATTATCTTTTGTTTGAACTCCCTTTATTCGTTTTTTCCTCTTTTTCATAAAGGAGATTATACGAACCTCTTTATAAATTTTGTTTTTTTAGAAAAATTTTTGGAAATTTCATAATTGTGCTTTTACTATTCTGAAGTCAAATGGTATATAAATTAAATTATCCTGCAAGAAATATTTTGTTATACACTATTATATTTAAAGAAGAAAATTTTACTTGTATAAAGAGGTAAAAAAATGGAACAAGAAGTCTTTGTTGTGGCAAGAGTTGCAAATAAAATAACCACTCGAAATAAAAATATTTTGCTAGAGGTGGGAGATTCTATGAAAAAAGAGATTGTATTTATCAATCATAAGAGAAAAGGATTATTAAAAAAAGCAAAGGAACTTTTAGTGAATGATGTTATTAAGATTATAGGGGTTGTGAATTTTGGGTTGATTATTGCCAAAAATATTTATATAAACTGAATATTTTTGGAGAATCTCAGATAGGCACAGATATTTTTAAAAAGATTATACCCAAACGCTTAAAAAGGCGTGTTTATGAGATTAGTTATAAATAAGGATCGTGTTAGATAAGTTATGCTTATTCTTTCAGGATTTATAAAATAAATGACTCAGGAGGAAGAACATGGGAACAAAAATTTATGTAGGAAACTTGCCTTTTAGCATTAAGGACGATGATTTG
>CAZWEB010000031.1:0-9207 GCA_964632115.1 Candidatus Woesearchaeota archaeon | reverse complement strand
TATTAATGATTATGCAAAAAAACAAAATATCCTTAAAAATGAAAATTTAAGCGGAGATGATGTTCGAGAGGGTTTAACTGCAATTGTTTCTATTAAAATTCCAGAACCGCAGTTTGAAGGGCAGACAAAAACAAAACTGGGAAACTCAGAAGTTAAAGGTTATGTTGATTCTGTTGTAACAAGTTGCTTATCTGAATTTTTTGAAGAAAATCCTGTTATTGCAAAAAAAATAGCAATGAAAGCAGCAGATGCGGCAAAAGCAAGAGCTGCTGCTAAGAAAGCCAAAGATTTGGTCAGAAGAAAAAGTGCTTTTGGATTTTCAGGATTGCCTGGAAAACTAGCAGATTGCTCAAGCAATAAAACAGGAGAAACAGAATTGTTCATCGTTGAAGGAGATAGTGCCGGGGGCTGTTTTTCAGGAGATACAAAAATAGCTTTAGCTGATGGGAGAAATTTAACTTTTAAAGGGCTTATTAAAGAACATAAAAATGGAAAAGAAAATTTTTGTTATACTATCCAAAAGGATGGAAATATTGCAATTGCAAAAATAGAGAATCCTCGACTGACTTATAAAAATAAAGAAATAATAAAAATAGTTCTTGATAATCATAAAGAAATTATTTGTACTCCGGACCATAAATTCATGTTAAGGGATGGAAATTACAAGAAAGCAAAAGAATTGACAAAAGAAGATTCCTTAATGCCTTTTCATAGAAGGATATCAAAAAAGATGATTGAAACAATTAAGAATTATAATCATAAAATAAAAAAGATAGAATGGTTAAATGAAAAAATAGATGTTTATGATTTAGAAGTTCCAAAGACGCACAATTTTGCCCTTGCCTCGGGAATATTTGTCCATAATAGTTCAAAAATGGCAAGAAACAAGGAATTCCAAGCTATCCTGCCATTAAGAGGAAAAATTCTTAATGTTGAAAAAGCTCCGCCTGCCAAAGTTTTTTCAAACGAAGAAATTACAAACTTAGTTACTGCAATTGGAACAGGAGTAGGAGAACAATTTAATATTGAGAAATTAAGATATGGCAAGGTTATAATCATGACAGATGCTGATGTTGACGGCTCGCATATTAAAACTCTTTTGCTAACATTTTTTTATAGATTCATGCCTCATTTGATTGAGCAGGGCAATATTTATGCTGCGGTTCCCCCTTTATTCAAGATAAGAAAGCGCAAAGACCATTATGTTTATTCAGAAGGCGCTTTGAAACGAGTTTTAGACAAGCTCGGCTCAACAAGTAATGTTACAAGGTTTAAAGGTTTGGGAGAAATGAATTCCCAGCAATTGTGGGAAACAACAATGAATCCTAATTCAAGAACTCTAAAAAAAATTGCAGTAGAAGATGCAGTAGAGGCAGATGAAACATTTTCTATGCTCATGGGAGATAATGTTGCCCCAAGAAGAGCATTTATAGAAGAACATGCAAAGGAGGCTGAGTTGGATGTATAAAATCTAGAAGATAATGAGGAGAAACTAAAAATAAATTATCTCATTAAATAAATTGTAAAATGATAAAAAATAATAGCAAGAAAATTTCTTGATAAATAAAACTTAAAATGGCAAGGAATTATACTAATAGATCGGCTCAATTGGCTTACAGAAGAACATATCTTGGAGATACTCCCTTAAAAGAAAGTTCAAGATTATATGACAAAAGAGCAGAAAGGCAAAAACAAAGAAAACCTGCCAGAGAATCCAATTTATCAGGATTAGGATTATTAATAATGGGGCTATTAAATGCAAAAGTAGAAATTACAATTGATATAGGGAGATAATAATCTAAAATGGCAAGAAAAACAAAAAATCAAAGACAAAAACAGAAAGAGAATAATAGGGGGACAAACAAAATCTCAAGTGGGAGAATCATGCAGATTTTGGTTGTAATAATTGCTATCCTTTTATTAATAATTGTATTTTTGACTTTGGTAAATAAAGAAGAGATAGAAAGTGAAAATGACAATATTCCGGACAGAGATTTTCTTGTTAATAATTGCGAATGCGTTGAATATAATGGAATAAGAAGCTGCCCTGTTGGATTTGAATTAAATAATGAAAGCACTCTTTGCAGAAATACTCAGGAAAAAACAATTACAAATATTTTGATTTCATGCTCAAAATACAAATGTCCTGAATATTTTGTTGATTTAAACGAGGGTTTGGATGAGATTGATGAGGATTAATCATTATTAAATAAAGATGTTAAACCAAAATTAAAAAATACAAATTAAAATGGCAGAAAAAGAAAAAACCAAAGAAGAAAACTCCAAGGAAAATGGAGAAATTGAAATCTTGAATGAGAAAGAGTTAGAGAAAGACGAACTTGAAGCAGGCAAAAAAATAATTGGCGCAGAGATAAGCGAAGAAATGAAAAAGGCTTACATAGATTATGCTATGTCTGTTATTGTTTCAAGAGCTCTGCCAAGTGTTGAAGATGGTTTGAAACCAGTTCATAGAAGAATTCTTTTTGCAATGAACAAGCTTGGTTTGGATAAAGGGCATACTGTCAAGAGCGCAAGAATAGTTGGAGACACTATGGGTAAATATCATCCTCATGGGGATATGGCTATTTATGATGCTCTAGTAAGAATGGCTCAAGACTTCTCGCTGAGATATCCTCTGGTAATAGGGCAAGGCAATTTCGGTTGCTTTACAGCAGATACAAAGGTTAAACTTACAGATGGAAGAGATTTATCTTTTGCAGAACTTATAGGAGAAAACCAGGAAGGAAAAAGGAATTTTACATTTACAATTAATGAGAGTCAAGAAGTGAAAATTGCTGAAATAAAAAACCCTAGAAAAACAAGAAAAAATGCAGAGATTATAAAAGTTGTATTAGATAATAGAGAAGAGATAAAATGTACTCTTAATCATAAGTTCATGTTAAAAGATGGAAGTTACAAAGAGGCTCAGGATTTGCAGTCTGGAGATTCTTTAATGCCTCTTTATTCCAGGCTTTCAACAAAATCTGACAATCCTAACGCAATAGGCTATAGCATGATTTTGCAGCCAAAATCAAATTCTTGGAGTTTTGCACATATAATTTCTGACGAATGGAATATTAAAAATAAAATCTATCAAAAAAATGCAGGAAGAATAAGACATCATTTAGATTTTAATAAATTAAATAATAATCCCCATAATATTAGAAGGATGAATTGGAAAGAACATTGGCAGACACATTATAATTTTACTTCTCAAAAACATAAGACTGATGCAGAATATAGGAAAAAACTAGCAGAGGGCAGAAAAAAGTTTTGGGCAGATGAGGATAACCGGGATGCTTATTCTAAAAGGATGACTAAAAGAAATTTGAAAAATTGGAAAAAAGAAGATTATCGTCAGCAGATGAAGATAACTTTAAGTGAAGTAAACCAAAGATATTTTGCAGAACATCCAGAAAAAATAGAGGAGATTAGAAAAACAGCCTCTATAACTATGAAAAAAATGTGGCAAATTCCAAAATACAGGCAATTGTTTCATGAAAAGATAGTAGCAAATAATAAAAGAAGAAAAACTAATCTAACTGGAAAAAAGAAATTCCTGAATATTTGTGAATATTTAAAAGAGAATAATATTTTTATAACTAAAGAAAATTTTGAAAAAGTGAGAAAAGAAGTATTTGGTGGAAAGTGTTTTACATCTTGGGATTTAGGAATTAAAAAATATTTTGAAAATGATAAAAATATGGTTTTATGTGAAATTAATAGTAATCATAAGGTTGTTAGAGTAGAATTTTTAAATGAAGCTGCTGATGTTTATGATTTAACTATAGACAAAACCCATAATTTTGCACTCGCTTCAGGAGTTTTCGTTCACAACTCGCTCGACGGGGATAATGCTGCTGCGTCAAGATATACCGAGGCAAAACTAGAACCCCTTGCTCTTGAACTTCTTGAAGATATTGAAAAAGATACTGTAAAAATGCTTCCTAATTTTGACAATTCTCTAAAAGAACCAGAGACACTTCCTGGAAAACTTCCTAATTTGCTGATTAATGGCGCGAGCGGAATTGCAGTTGGGATGGCTACAAATATTCCTCCCCATAATCTAACAGAAGTATGCGAAGCTATTATTGCTTATATTAACAAGCCTGAAATAACAATTGAAAAACTTTGTGAAATAGTTACTGGGCCGGATTTTCCTACAGGAGGATATGCTTCTGGAGATTTCTTGAGTTTGTACAAGACAGGAAAAGGAAGAATTATAATGCGTGCAAAAACAACTACCGAAGAGCACAAAGGCAAAGAAAGCATAATTATCACAGAAATTCCATACATGCTGAATAAATCTCACCTGATTACTTCAATAGCTAAGCTTGTTCAGGAGAAAAAGCTTCCTGATATTTCAGATCTAAAAGATGAAAGTGCAAAAGGAAAAGTTCGTGTTGTAATTGAATTAAGAAAAGGAGCTGATTCTAAATTTACATTAAACAGATTATATAAATTTACAAGATTGCAGGACAATTTTGATGCAAATATGCTTGCTCTTGTAAATGGGCATCCAAAAACCCTTAATTTGAAACAAATAACTGAAGAATATGTTAAGTACAGAGAAATTATTGTTACACGGAGAACTCGGTTTGACTTGAAAAAAGCAGAAGATAGGCTTGAGATAGTCAAAGGATTGTTAATTGCTTTGAAAGATATTGATGCTGTTGTTGATTTAATTAAAAAAGCAGCGCATGTTACAGAGGCTAAGGAAAAATTAATTAAAAAATATAGTCTATCTATCAGGCAGGCAGAAGCAATTCTTGAAACAAAGCTTTCTGCTTTAACTCATCTTGAAACAGACAAATTAAAAGACGAAGAGAAAAAGCTCATTGATATTATTAAAGAACTTCAGAAAATATTATCTGACAGGCAGGAAATACTTTCTGTGATTAAAAAAGAAGTTTCTGAAATAAAGAGAAAATATGGAGATAAGAGAAGAACTTATGTTTTGCAGAGAGAAATAGGAGAGCTTTCAGAAGAAGATTTAATTCATAAAAAAGATGTAATAATAACTATAACTGACAAAGGTTATTGCAAGAGAATGGATATGAAAACATACAAAGAGCAAAGAAGAGGTGGGAAAGGTGTAATAGGGAGTGACTTGGCTACTGGAGATTTTGTAAAACAAATGCTGACATGCTCAACACATGATTATTTGATGCTTTTCACTTCAAGAGGAAGAGTTTATTGGCTAAAAGCTCATGAGATTCCTGCTGCTGAGAGATATTCAAAAGGAAAAGCACTTATTAATCTTGTTAAATTAAGAGATGAGAATATCCAGAGCATTATTGCTGTTAAGAAGTTTGAAGATTATCTGATGATGGTCACAAAGAATGGACAGATTAAAAAAATGTCTCTTTCTCTTATAAGCAAGCCAAGAAGCGCAGGGGTGAGAATTATGAATCTTCCTGCTGATAATTCTGATTTTGTTGAAGATGTTAAAGTTATAAAAGAAAAACAAGAGATTTTGCTAGTGAGCAAGAAAGGGCAGGCAATAAGGTTTAATTCAGATGAAGTTAGGACAATGGGAAGAGCTTCTTATGGGGTTACTGGAATTAAACTTGGAAAAACAGATGAAGTTTGTTCTCTTGAAGTTTTAGATGATGTTAAAAAAACAATTTTAACAATAACTGAAAGTGGCTATGGAAAGAGAAGTGCAATTGAAGACTATAGATTAACTGGAAGAGCCTGCAAAGGGGTTATAAACTTAAAGGTTTCAAGCAAAACAGGAAATGTTGTGACAACTTGTTCTGTTGATGATAATGATTCTGTGATTGTTACAACTGCAAAAGGCATGGTTATAAGAACTTCTATGAAAGACTTGAGAATTATGGGAAGAGCAACCCAGGGTGTTCATATTGTAAGGCTTCAAGCTGGAGATAAAGTTACTGATTTGGTTAAGGTGGCTGTGACAGAGGAAATTGAAACACAAGATTAATTGCAGAACAACTTCATGGGAAGAAGGAAGAAGTTGATGGAGAAGAAAAGAGATAATCCAGTATCACAAATCTTAATAACCTAATAAATATTTAGGTTTATGAAACTTACTCTTTATGCAAGAATGCAGGATTATGAGAAGATAAGAATAGAACTTGAAAAAAAACTGGAATCAGAAAATATTTCTTACTTATTTAATGGAATTGGGAGAACAGTAGAAAGGAAACCTGAGCTCTTATTTTTATGGCAGATTTCTTCCTGCAAGCCATATTTTTCATTCACAAAAGAAGGGAGAGAAGTTTATAGAACTGAAAAAATTTTAGAATTAATTGAGTTTGTAAAAATGACAGTTGGGCAAGAGCGTGGTGGCGAGACTAAAAAATAAAGTTAGGGTTTGAGATTTATTTTTATATAATCTACAGATAATTCTAATTCATCTCATATCTTTTTTCAGAACCTCTTAATCCTATTAATAAGCAAAATAATGCTCCGTGACAATCACACACTCTAAGATGTTCATTTATTCTTTCTTGTTTTTTTTCATAAGATTTTCTTTGTTGAGGGGAAAGTTTGTTTAGAGAATAATCAACGCAGGCAGCAAGTTCTTCGTCATCTAATTCAAAGCACTCAGTTAACTGCCCTTCTAGCAAGGCTCGGTTTTTTTCAGCAAGGGTTTTTTTAATCAGCAAATCAATTTTTTCATCGCTTATTTCAGATAAACTTGCCATGAAATTTTAAAGAAACCAATGTTTATATATCTTATTGCAGTTTTTTTATTATGGCAATAAAATTCACCACAATCTTATTAAAATATGTTTTCTTTATTAGATTATGATAGCATTAAGAGAATCAATTATAGAATCAAAAATTCCCGGAACCAATGGAAATTTAGAAGAAAAATTTGGAAGCCTGGATTTATACCCTCTTTATCAACAACAAATTGAACCATATGGGCTTTTATATGAAGAACAGGAAACTGAAATTTTTAGATTGCTGGAAAAAGAAACTAAATATAGTTTTAAAAGACTAAACAGGAAAACTAACAAAAGAAAAAGAGTTGTTTTTTCAAGAACAAAAGAAGGCGTAAGGATAAAGAATTATATAGTTGAAAAAAATCTCAGGCTTGTTATTTCTATTGCAAAAAAATCTACGCATAATGGAAATCTCTTAGATTTAATTGAAGAAGGAAATCTTGGATTAATGCGGGCAGTTGATAAATTTGAATATAAAAGAGGAAATAAATTTTCAACATATGCTTCTTGGTGGATAAAGCAGGGAATGAAAAGACATGCTGGGATAAATTCTTCTTTATTAAGCAAAAGTCTTATTTATTATAATAAAGCAAAAAAACTTAAAAGAGAATCTGAGGAAAAAGGAGTTACATTTGAGGAGTTGTGCAGGGAAAAAGGCATTCCAGAAAGAAGCATAAAAAATTTTATTAAAGCAATGAACTCAAGAAATATCTGCAGTATTCATCCTGAATCTGAAGATGATGATGCAGATACAGGATTGCTGGTTTCTTCATCAATTTCTTATAATAATCCTGGATATGATATTTTGCAAAAAAGAGAATATTTAGATTCCTTGCTTAATTTATTTATAAATTCAAAATCAAAAGATAAAGAAGATGTCCGGGAAAAAGAAAAAGCAGTAAGAGTATTGCGCATGCGCTATGGTTTAAATGGAAAAAAACCAATGACCTTGGAAAATATTGGCAGAATGTATCATATTACAAGGGAAAGAGTAAGGCAGATACAGGAGAAAACAGAAAAAAAACTAATAAAATTAACTGAGAGAATGGATGTAAAACTACCTGCTTCTCTTGAATATGTTTAGATTGCTAGAAAAGGCGCAACAGCGTAAAGCTTAAATATGCTAATTTCATGATATTTTTACCCTTTGGGAAAGAGTTCTGTGATGATTTAAAAAATTGAATTTAAAATGCAAGAACCAAAAATCAAAAAATCATTTCATCTTGTGAAAGAAGATATTGCAGATTTGTACAGCAAAATTGAAGAACTTGCTGATAAAATTGAAGAAATGCGAGTTTCACAGGTTACATTGGCTGATAAGATTGTTAAGAAAGCGGATAAGAAAGCAACAAAGAATACAGCCCAAAAGAAAACAGGAAAAACTGTTAAGAAATCTAAGAAATGAAGATAAAATAAATCTAAGGTTGAAAGATTAAAACAATAAAATGGTAGGAATTTATGTTGACATAAAATCAAGAGGAACAGCATCTGCTTATGTAGTTGCACCTTTTGATGTTGGCAAAGAAGCATTAGCTAAAGAGGGATATAGAATTATTTCTTTGCAGGAAAATGCAAGATTAAGAATGCAAGAAGGAAAAGATGCTTTTGTTTCTCAAAATGGAAATTGGGTTAGAGAAGGAGTGGTTTATGTTCCAAATAAAGGAATGTTCTTAACTAAAAATTCTCCAATTATGGCAAATGCAAAACAAGCAACAGATTGCCATAGAAAAGGACAAGATTTTTATTTAACAGCTGAACAAGTTGAGCAATCTTTAGCAGATTCTGTAGAATTAATAAGAGAGAATATTCCAACAAATAGGTTTGCTGAGAATAAGATAACTGTTTATGCTTTTGGCGAAGATGCTCAAAAATATGGAGATTTCTTAAAAGAAGCAAAAATTAATGAAATGCCTATTTGGTTGGCTGATATGCAAGATAAACCTTTTGTACGTCAAATGTGGTTCAGGTATCGCGGCTGGTCTGAGCTTGGTGGCAGCTGGGACTTGGGCTACGACAACAGGGTGCGTGGGGTACAGGATAGTGCCGAAGGCACTGCAGAAAAATAGAAACTATGATATCTAATGAAATAAATATTAGAACGCCCAATAAGGATAATATTCAATTAGGAGATTTGTTAGTTGTTGGAGGCATTCCTTATCCGGAGATTCTTCCAGTAATTGAACTTGGAGAAGATAAAATTATTGCTCAGGGAGGGCATTTGAGGGGCTTAGCAGCTTCCGAGTATGACCATGCTGTTGTTTTAAAAGCAGATGGAACTTATCTAGTTGGAAGAAATGTAAGAGGATTTTTTACATTTATAGAAAAAAGAGCATCTGAACATTTAGCCTAGGAATATTAATATCTTTTCTCAATAATCTAATTGTTAATAATAAATCTAAGATAGTCAATTATATTATCTCGCCAAATCCAATCAATCTCCAGTGAGAATTGATATTTCTTGCAAGCCCGACATTTTCTCCACTGAGAGGAACTACTGGAATTTTCAGAA
>CAZWEB010000030.1:3754-9426 GCA_964632115.1 Candidatus Woesearchaeota archaeon | reverse complement strand
TAATTGGCGATTGCTTTAAAGGATGTTTCCTAGGCAAATGCCTTGGATGCTAAAATAAAATGGGAAAACAAAATAAATTCATAATGACAAAAAAAACATTGTTAATTGGAAATTCAAAACATTATAGTTATGATATTAGCAATTCAAAATTAAGTAAATTAAATTTATTGAGAAATAATTAAACAACATGACAAAACAAATAAAACAAAAAGAAGTGGAAAAGAACCTAATAATTGAAAATTCAAAATATGGAAAGAAGTTCACAAGATTAGAAAGAGAACTATATACTCTTTATGACAATCATGAAGCAAATCTTGGGGAAAATTCAAATATTCTAGGGAGATTAACAGGAATTGCAGCAAATAGAGGATATAGCCATGCTGACAGGATTGAGAAAATAGAACAAACAATTGGAACAATAAAACATAATCTTAATAGCAATGAAAAACAATATGCAAGAGAATTATTAGAAGTATCTTATGGTTATTTAACAGAAAGAGGCATAACAAAGAGCAGAACAACTAAATTAAAAAGAAAAACAACAAACCTTGTTTACACAGTAAGAAAAATAAAAACTCTTGAAGGAGAATTATCTGAGAACAAGGAATCACGAAGATTACCTGTTTACAATCCCCCATCTATTTCTATATTTGCAGAGAATGAAGAAAAAGAGGATGAAGTTCAGGAAACTGGACCAGCAGAGAGATTTGAAAAAATACAAAGCAACATTGACAAATCTAATAGCAAAAGATCCAGATTCTCAGGATTCTGGAAAGGAGCGCGGGCTGCAGCTGCTGCAGCTGTTATTGTTGGTGCTTCATTTTTAGGATGTACTGAGATTGGAGATTCTCAATATCAAGTCAGAAAATCTGCACAGGTACAGAGATTAAATCAGGCAGCAGTTAAAAGAGAAAATAAAAAAGTTCGAGAATCAATGTTTAAAGCAGAAACAGTTGAAATAATACAAATTGACAAAGATAGATATGAAGAATTAGTAGATGCAAATAAAAAAGCAGTTACAAGAGGAGAATATGAAGGTATTAAAAAATTAGTTGTGAATTTGGCATCTGAAAACCAGGATTTAAAAAAAGAAAGAGAGAATTTAACTGAAAATTTTAACCAGCATATTGAACAATCAGAACAAAATATGGAGAATGCTGCGATTGAGATTGCCAGAAGAGGAATGCCTGATAAACAAGTGAGAGCAGAAGCAACGGCTGAAGCAAGAATCTCTGCGATTCAGGAAACAATGCAAAGAGCAAGAAAAGAGATGGTTAACCGGGATGTTTATAATGATGCTGTAAGCAATCTTCAGAAATTAGGAGAAGAATCCAAACAGCAAAAACTAGAATCTCAAAAATACAGAGAATTATCTGAACAGCAAATTAGAGAAAAAAATAAAGAAATTGAAGGGCTTGAAGAAAGATTAACTTCAGCAGCAAAAGAGGTTATGAGAAGAGGAAGACCTGATGAACAAGTTGTCAGGGAAGTTCAGGCAGGAGCAGATGCAAAATATGCTGTGCTTGAAGAACAGCTTGGAAAACTTCTTAAAACTCATATGGATTTAGCAGAAAAATACACTTCAGAAGTTCCTGAACTTAAAAATCAAATTAGACAATCAGAAGAAAAGCTTGCAAGTGCTGCAAAAGAGATTGAAAGAAGAGGAAAACCTGATAATGAAGTGAAAGCCGAAGCAACTGCTGCAGCAAGAAAAAACATGGTTCCTGTTAAAAATTATGAAAATGCATTAGCAGGATTTGGAGAATTAAATAAAAAATATGAATTAAAAGTGAAAGGATTTGAGAAAGTAATAAAAACAGCAGATGCAGAAAACAAGGGATTGAAAGAAAAATTAATTGCAAAAGAAAACGAAATTACAAGAAGAGGAAGACCTGATGAACAAGTAGTCAAAGAAGTTCAGGCAGGAGCAGATGCAAGATACCAGGGACTTGAGAAGAAATTTAATGATTTAAAAACTATGCAGACAGCATCAGACACAAGATATAACACCGAGCTTTCTGGGCTTAGGAATCAAATTAAAAAGTCAGAAGAAAATCTGGCAAATGCAGCTAATGAAATCAAAAGAAGAGGAAAACCTGATAATGAAGTGAGAGCAGAAGCAACTGCTGCAGTAAGGCAGGAATATGGACAATTTGGAGAAAAAATTGAAAAGCTAAGAGCAGCAGAAGCAAGAGCAAAAGAAGAAGAAAAACAAAAAACAGAAGAAGGCAAAAAAATACACTCTCTTGTTTCACATCCAGCATTTACTCTGCCTGAATTTCCATTAGCATGGTCAAATATTAAACTTACAGAAGAAAAAGGCAAGATAAAATCTGCTGAGTTTGGCAGTATATATGTTTCAGAGTATCTTCATCAAAACGGGCTTGGAGTAATAGATACAAAACAAGAATTAAAACAACTTGCAGCTGCAATTTCTAGAGTGTATAGTCCTGGAGTTGTAAACAGCAGGGCATTTGAAATGCTTGCAGAAGCAACTGGAACAGAAAATCTTGCAAAAGAACTGGAAGCAGGTGTTGAAACACCAACAGATTATGACAGGCTTGCAGAATTTATTTTTGCTTATCAAAACTCATTGGAAAGAGAAAAATCAATAATTCCTTTAGGTGTTTTTACATATAGAGATGCTCAGGGAGAATTAATTGCTGTTGGAAACCAAGAATCTTTAATTAAACTTAAGGCAAAAGGAAATTAACTAAAAGAAACTAAGATGATAAAACACTTCATAAATAAAGTAAAAGGAAAATTAATGCCTGTATTGTTATCTGCATTTCTAGCAGGATGCACAACGGCAAATTACTCAAGGCAAGATATTAATGAAATACCTGTAAAAAAAGCAGAATCTCTTGTAAAAATAGTTGAGACAATGCCAACTCCAAAGTTTAAAGGAGATATTGTTGATTCTTTGAGTTATGAAGACACAAAAAAAGTTGTTGAAAAATACGAAAACCTTCCTGAGCAGAAGATTATGTTATATTTCCCTACTGATAAAATAATTTCTGAAAAAACCCTTGAAAGAGAATCAGAAGCAAGAGTTTTAGATACAACAGGGCTATTAAACCAGTATGCAGATGAAATCAAGAGATTAGAGGACTTAATACCTGAAAAATCCAAGAGAATCAGATTATCTCTTGCAGAAGCAGACAGAAAACAATTTGCAACTCAGAGATCTGGAGACAATCAGCTTTCAATTGAGTCTGGATTATTTGGTGTAGATTCTTATTATGCTTCTGGAAACGGGCAATTTTTAATTGATGTTAAAGAAGTCACAGGTGTTGGAAAAGATTTTAGAAATAAAAAAGAATTCAGAATTAGTGTATTATTTGGGCAAGAGGCTTTTAATGCTATGAAAGAAAGAAAAGACTGGCTTGCTGGATTGACTTTTGCTGAGGATGTTGCAATGGGGGGAGCAATGGGAGGAGCTTATGGCGCTGGAGGTGTTGCTGCTGGAAAATTAATTGATGGTGTCTGGGCTTATTTTGAAGGAATAAATCCTCCTGAAGGAACTTTTATGTCAGATAATAGATTTAATATTAGCAAATTAGAGGAAAAATCTTCTGATGTTTATTCTGCTTTAAAAGTTTCAAAAGAGGAAAATGCAAGAAGTTGCATGACAGTGCCTTATTCTAATGGAGCAGGGCTTGTTCGTGCTGGATATGCTACAAAGGTGGTATATAAAGATAATGAAGTAATCTTCAACACAGATGAAAAAGGAGTTCATCATCTGAAAGATTTAATTTACAGATTGTTGCAAGTAGGAACAAGATTTGGAAGTAAAGGCAAAAACGGAACAGATGAAAAATGTGAACCTCATGGAGGAAACAGAACAGGTGGCTTTGGTGGTGGAGGAGCAAGTTCTGGCGGAGGAAGTTCCGGAGGAGCCGGCGGAGGTTAAAAAAATTAAAAAATGGAAAAACAAATGAAAAAAACAAAAATTATATTAACAAAGAGAAATTTGCTAAATAGAAATTCAAAATATGATAGTTATGGCACTGGTAATTCAAAATTAGGTAAATTAAATTTATTGAAGAACAATTATATAACATGGCAAAACAAATTAAGGACAAGGAGATAATCCTTGCTAAATAAAATGGAAAGACAAAATAATAAAACAAAACAAATAATGATGTTTGCAGTTATTGGAATATTAATCTTAGCTGTTGCTGGAATTGCACTTGCTGTGAGATATGAAGATAATAATTTTAAATATGGAGAAGTTGATTCTTCTGGAAATTCTGTTTTAACAACAACACCAATAGAAAATGTCAGCATAAGAGGATATATATGCACAGATGCTGATTGTTCAGGTGTTTCTGGAACAATATGGAACGGCGATGTTTTGCAGTCGGTTGGAGACTATATACAATTAATTTATCCAACTAATCTGCTTTCTGCATTTGGATATGGAGTTTACATGTATAAAAATGGATATATTCCTTATGAAGTTAATGCTGATTGGTGGGGAACCTGTGCTACATGTGACCCATTAGGGCCTTTTGACAATTATTTATCAAAAAAACAAATATGTATTGTTAATATTAATAACATGGATGCAGATATTTCAGGAGGAAATATTGATGTAGATGTAAATATACAATCTCCTATTGAACATGCAGGGCCTTTGGATTATGTTCCGCCTGAAATAAAAGAACAATATGAAGTTAATGTAGATGTTAATCTTGAAGTAACAAAGAATAATACTTTATTTTACCAAGAAACAAAAAATCTTGATTTATTATATTCAAGCGACGAAGATGTTGATTTTTCATTTCCAACAGCAGGTGCTGGAGAATATAATGTGTATGTTTACACAGAAACAAATGATGCAAAATGCATTGCTTATAATAAAGATAAAGAAAATAAAACAATAATAATCTTGGAAAACTGCACAGACGCAGACCATGATTCTTATAATGTTACAGGAGGAAATTGCGGACCAATAGACTGTGATGATACAAATCCTTTAATTCATACGGGGGCTCCTGAAGTATGCACTAATGGGGTAGATGATGATTGTGATGGATTAATTGACTGTGCTGATTCAGATTGCTTTGGACATGCTTCATGCACTGTAACCTGCTATAATAATACTCAATGTGGAATTCCAACTTGCTCTGAAAATGATAATTATTGTAATGGTGGAAATTTATGGCATGACTACACTACTTATACTTGCAATAATCCTGGGCTAGTAACAAGTTCTTGCTCAAATTCAACATCTCCTGCAAAAATAGCAGATTGTGTATATGATTGCCAGAGCAAAATGTGCGTGAGTCCTTAAAAAAATTATAATTTTAATCTCATTATTATATATTTCTTAATTCATATTTCTTAGGATAATAATGTTTAAATAGGAAATTTCGTAATTTTATAGTAATACAATAAAAAAATAAGAGGGAAATAACAAAAACAAAGAGTAAAATAAAAAGACTAAGGTAATATGACTAAACAAACAACATTTGTGATTTCAGTTTCAGCAACTTTGATTCTAGTTTTGCTGTTATGCTCTTTTGTTAGTGCTATAACTGCTTCAATTGGCAATGCAAGAATGGTTTTGCGGGCTGAGACAGGCGATACAATAGAAAAATATATTCTTGTTAAAAATGTTAATGATGTTGCTGTGGGAATAGAATTATCTGCTTCTGGGGATTTGG
>CAZWEB010000030.1:0-3654 GCA_964632115.1 Candidatus Woesearchaeota archaeon | reverse complement strand
AAAAATGTTAATGATGTTGCTGTGGGAATAGAATTATCTGCTTCTGGGGATTTGGCAGATTCTATTAACATAAAAGACAAATCATTTACTTTAGCTCCGGGAAAAGATAAAAAAGCTTATTTTGATATTGAAGTTGCAAAAGCAGGGACAACAGAAAGCCAGATTAATGTGCAGTTTTCTCCTGCAGATGGCAAAAACGGAGTTGGGTTAAGCTCAACTGTTATTGTTATTGCTGGTGGCTCTGATACTGATACCCCTGATACTGGAGATTGTGCTGGAGATACATGTGATATAAGCGGGATTGATGTTACTCCTGGAGATAACTCAGATGATAATCCTGGAATGAGCAAGGTTTTAATTGTCCTGCTGTCAACAACAGGGCTTGTTTGCCTGGCTTTTGTAGTATTAATTATCCTGGCATTTACAAAAAAGAAAAAAAGAGAAATTAAACTCAAAAGAAAAGTGAATAAGAGTGAATAGGCTTTTAGTTCTTGCATTTTTTACATTTTCTATTTTGCTATTAGCTGGCTCTGCACTGGCAACAGATATTGCCTATATTGTTAAAAATCCATCAAGTCCTGATAATAATGTAATTAATGTTATTAATTCTCTTGGATACAGTTATGAATTAATTGATGATAATAATATTCTTTCTACAAATTTTTCTAATTATGATATGATTTTAGTTTTAGATGAGTCTTTGATAAATACTGCACAGATTCCAGTCAGGCAGAAAAACAGTTTAATAGTAAGCGGAAATTCCGGTTATATAGATACCTGGGGAATTGCAGATTATTCTAATACAGATGCTTCTACTGGCTATCTTCTTGGAAGAATTTTAATCAGCAATATGATAACAAAACCATTAACAGTTGGGCTTAAAACTCAATTTTACACTTCTAAAGGAATTGAATTATATCATCTTCCATATTCAAATAATCGCGCCAAGGGGTTGCAAAATGTTGTTTCAACAGATAATAGCAACCAGTATCCCCTTATAGGTATGATTAATGTAGGAGGACAATTATATGGTGGAGGTTTATCTGGAGGAAGAATTGCTTTTTTTGGAGCAACAAAAACAAGCTATTGGACACAATCTTCAAGGGATTTATTTAAGAATACACTAAGATGGGTAATGACTGGAGAGGATGGAGATGGGGATGGTTTTTTCTATGATGAAGACTGCAATGACAGAAATGCTTCTATAAATCCAAATGCAACTGAAATACCCTATAATAACATTGATGAAAATTGTGATGGGCAAGATTTAACAGATGTTGATGGAGATGGTTTTAATGCTGAAATTGCAGGAGGAGATGACTGCAATGACAATGATGCTTCTATAAATCCAGATTCAACAGATATTTACAAAAATTGCATGAATGACAACCCAGTTATTAGTCCAATCAGCAAGATAATTGTATATGAAACAGAAACTGCCAATGTGAATATCTTAGCCACCGATCCAGAAGGAGATGCTCTTACATACAGCATAAATGATTCAAGATTTGTGCAGGATTCAATAAATAAAAATGTTTTTAGATGGCAGACAGATTATGAAGATTATGGAAATTATGTTTTTCAAGCCACAGTTAATGATGGTTTTGGAGATTCCTATAGTACATTTCAGGTTGAGGTGAAAAATACAAACAGAGCGCCTGTTTGCAATGAAATTCCTGATTTAATATGGAATGAAGATAATCGAGCTTCTTTAAATTTAAATGATTATTGCTCTGATCCTGATAATGAAGTTCTTGGATTTGCAGTAAATAATACTTCTGAAGATTCTCATATATTATTGGAAAATCTAGATGGAGGAGTTGCTAATTTTTCAGTTGAAGGAAACTGGAGCGGAGAAGACTGGATTATTTTCAAAGTAAGTGACGGAAAATCTGAAATTTTAACAAATAAAATAACTTTAAAAGTTCTTGGAATAAATGATGCTCCTATTTTTTCAGGAGAATTGCAAAATTTAACATGGAATGAAGATACTAATCTTACAGATGCAATTAATCTTAAAAATTATTTCTCAGATATTGATTCTGAGTTAGTATTCAGTGTAATTGGAAATTATTTTATTAATGTGGTTATAGACAATGGGCTAGTGAGTTTTTTTCCTGCACAAGACTGGTTTGGAAGCGAAAATATTGTTTTTAATGCAAGTGATGGCGAGTTTTCAACTTTGTCAAATGCAATATCCTTAAATGTTGCTGATGTTGGAGAGCCTCCTGTTTTTGAAAATATGAATTGTGAAACTTCAATTTTAGAGGATATTGAATATTCCTGCGAATTAAATGCAAGTGATTTTGAAAATGATTCTCTTGTGTTTTCTGTTGTTAATAAGAATAATCTTAATTGTGAAATTAATGGCGGAATTTTAGATTATGTTTCTAAAAAAGATTATTATGGAAATGCAAGTTGTCTTGTCAGAGTTCAAGATGATGATGGTTCTGATGAGTTTATATTAAATGTAGCAATACAAAATGTAAATGATGCTCCTGTTATAAAAAGCTATTCTCCTGCAGGAAATATAAGAATTTTGGAAAATGCAACACAGCAGTTCAGCATTGTTGCTCAGGATGTGGATAGTGCACTTGAAATTAAATGGTTGCTTGATAGTTTAGAAGTTGCCAGCATAAGTGCAAGCAGCTCAAATTATTTATTTTCAAATAAAACCAAAGGAACTTACCAGGTTGAAGCTGTTGTTTCAGACATGGAATTCAATGCGAGTCATTTATGGAGTGTTTTTGTCGGAGATATTGGAGATTTTACATGCCAGGAAATGAGCGGTTTTGCATGCCAAGCAGATGAAATCTGCCGTGGAGAGTTGCTTGGAGTCAAGGATTCAAGTTCGTGCTGCTCAAGTTCGTGTGTTGAAAAACCTCCTGAATTTAAAGATATTAAAAGATGCGAAAACCTAAGTAATAAAATTGAAATAGAGATTAAAGATCCTGATTCTGGAGATGATTTTAAAATTAATGATAAAATTAATGTAAAAATAAAAATAAAAAACCAATTTGAAGATGACATGGATTTTGATATTGAAACTTACTTATATGATATAACAGATGATTCTGAGATTGAAAATGATGAGGATTCAATAAGCATTGACAGTAAAAAAACCGAGAGTGCTGAATTTGAATTTGAAATTCCTGAAGATATTGAAGACAACAACAAGCACGCAATCTTTGTAAGAGTAGATGATGAGTATGGAGATTATTGCAATGAAGATTATGTCCTGATTAATATTGAAAGAGAAAAACATGATGTTCAGATAGAAAACTTAAAAATAGACACAATTAATGCTGTTTGCGGAGATTATGTTGATGTTTCTCTTGATGTTCTTAATAAAGGAAAGAGAGATGAGGATGTTTATGTTACTGCTGAAAATTCTAATCTGGGGATAAAACAGAGCACTGAAGTATTTGAAATAGAGAAATACGGAGAGAATGACAAGATTTCAAAAAGAATAACATTTCAGGTTCCTGAAAATGCAACTTCTGGGGAATATGAACTAAAAACAACTGTATTTTTTGAAGATACAGAGTATTCTGTTTCAGGAAACCTGGTGTTAAATGAATGCAAAAGTCTGGAAAAAACAGTAACTAAAACAGAAAAAATTACTCTGAAAGGAACTGTAAAACAAGCGCAGAA
>CAZWEB010000029.1:2774-9952 GCA_964632115.1 Candidatus Woesearchaeota archaeon | reverse complement strand
ATGCAACTCCTGGAAAAACAGAAGTTGGAAACTGGACAATCAATTTCACAGTTAATGATATATCTTTTAGCCAGAGCGTTACAGAAGCAATTTATGTTCTTGTTAATAGAACCTATAATGATGCTCCTGAAATTGCATTTATTCCAAATGTAACCACTTCAGTGAATCTTTCCACAAGAATTAATCTGACTGTCTTCGATGATGACTTGCTTATTCCTGATAAAAATGCAGCCTTCGGAGGATATAATGAAACAATTAATTTCACAGTTGTTATTTTAAATATGTCTGATTTATCACAGGAATTGGATTTAACTGGTTTTGATGTTGAAATTTTAAACATGCCTGTAGCAGGAACAAACAGAACAGAAGCAAAAATACAATTTACCCCTAATTCAAGTGAATCAGGAGATTACACAATTAATATAAGCATAAGGGACAGAGATAATGTCCTAAATACAACTAATTTTAATATATCTATTCTAAGCAATAGTGCTCCTGTCTGGAATGATACATTAGACATTGTTGTCTTGATTATAGGATATGAGGATAATGAAACCTATCTTAATCTTTCTCAAAATGTTTCTGATCCTGACGGAGATTCTCTGACATTTTCTTTTACAAATGACACTTCATTTAATTCTCTTTCAATTGGTTCTGCAACAGGAGTAATTAATATTACTCCAAATGATTATGATGTGGGGCAGCACCTGATTACAATTACTGCAAATGATGGATATTTATCAGCCTCTAAATCATTTAATTTCACAGTTTATAATGTAAATGACATGCCAAAAGTTGAAAGGCCAATAATATCGGCGAGCGTAATTAATGCTTCTGTAGATTCTAATTCAAATATGAATGCAACAGAAGACAATATAACCACAATTTATTTATGGATTCAGGATGATGATTTCAAAATACCAACGGTTCAAGAAGGATTTTACAATGAAAATCTAACAATATCTGTGAATATAAGTGGGGCAAACTCGAATCTTATTAGTTTTACAATTGACTCAAGTTTTACAAATCCCCAAACAAACAGAACAAAATATAATGCTGTTTTCACTCCGCGAAAATCAGATGTTGGGCAGTATAATATAACACTTAATATTTCTGATATGAGTAATGCTTCAGATATTTTTCAGTTTAATTTAACTGTGCAATCAAAGAATCACCCACCATATTTGGATTCAATAGTAAACCAGACATCTAAAATAAATACAAGTTTTTATTACAGAATGTATGCAAATGACACAGAAGATGGAAATTCAAATGCCACAGGAGGAAATTTAAATATCACTTTTAATTACACTTTTGTTTCAGGAGCAGTAATTTTTAATTCAAGTATTTTTAATTCAACAACAGGTGCGATAAATATTACTTTTAACAGCAGCCAGGGAGGAAAATATCATATAAATATAACTGTCAATGATTCTTCTGGATTAATAAACTCAAAAGATTTCTGGATTTTTGTTTATGATTTTCCAAATATTACATCTCCATTGGTTTCTTATTTGTTTAACTTGTCTGAAAACCAGACATATTATCTTAATTTTACAGCAAATCATTCTGTAGGAGATAATTTGACATATCAGTTTTATATTGACAATTCAAACAATACAAATATTTTGAGATATAATCTGAGTTATTATGGAAATGCAACTAATTTAACCTGGCAGTTTTCCCCTAATCTCACAGATGAAACTTATAATTTATTCAGGAATTTAACATTAAAAGTTATTAACCCAATCTACCCTGAGCTTAATACAAGCATAACATGGAATATCACAATAAGTCATACAAATGCCCCTGTTGTTCTTTCAGGGCATCTGGGAGATACTCAGGCAAATTACAATCAAAATATTGAAATAGATTTATCCCAGTATTTTTCAGATATTGATTACTCAGATGCTCAGTATAATCAGACAATTAATTTTACAGTTACAAGCAATTCTACTCCAAGTTATATAACTTCTAGTGTTTCTTCAAGTTGGATTTTAACTTTGTCTTCGTTAATTGCAATAACAGAACTAATAAATGTAAATGCAAGTGATAGTTCAACAAGTGCTGTAAGCAATTCATTTCAAGTCCAGTTTACAACCCCGACCACAACACCTGCGGAGTCTTCAAGCGGGGGAGGGGGTGGGGGAGGTTCACCAGTTTCATTAAAGATAATTATGCCAGACCCAATTTCGGGATATTATGGAAAAAAGATAATTGTTCCTATAACCCTGCAAAATAATGGAAAAAGTAGTTTGAATTCCATAACATTAACTGGAATGGTAGCAAAGGATTCTAAACTTGCGCCTGGAATAAACTTAAAATTCAGCAAATCTTATTTCAATTCTCTTGGCAAAGGAGAAAAAGAAAATCTTACTCTTGAGATAGATATAAATACTGAAGAAAAAGGCAAATATGAAATAACAATAAATGGAAGTGTTAAAAATCCAAAATATGAAGACTGGGGAAAACTTTATCTGACTATCGCTGAAATTAATAAAACTGATGTTGAAGAAAAAATATTATTTACAGAAGAACTTATTGTGAATAATCCTGAATGTATTGAAATAAAGGAAATGGTAGAAGAAGCCAAAGACTATTATCTGAATAATCAATTGAGCCTTGCTTTGGAGAAGGCAGATGAAGCAATAAATGCCTGCAGAAGTGCTATTTCGCAAGTTTCAAAACCAAGATTAAGAGAAAAATTAGAAGATAAATTCTATAAGTACTTAAGTGTCTTTACTCTTGTAGTATTTGTTTTTGGAATATTTTATTACTCATATAAAAAAATTAAATTAAGAAGAACGATAGGCATCTGATTTGAAAAAATTTAAAAGCCCTGAAAAGCTTAATAAAATGAAAAAAAGAGGAAAATAATGGCAAGAAATTTAAAATTAAACTTGATTTATCGTGCTAAATAAAATGAAAAAACAATTCAAACAGATACTATCAAAGAAAGATTTGTTAATTGAAAAATTAAAAGATTATAGTATTTTTAATTGGGAGTTAGGCAAATTAAATCTAGTGGGGGAGATTATCTGTTATAGCCTTTGATATAATGACAAAAAGAAAAAAATCTAAAGTGAAAGAAGAGGTAATTAAAAAAGTAAGCAATGAAGAAGTAAAAAAATTCTCTGAAGATATTATAAAAGTTAAGAAAGAAATATCAAAGATGATTGTAGGGCAGGAAAAAGTAATTGAAGGGCTTATATGCGCTTTAATCTGCAATGGGCATGTTTTATTAGAAGGAGTTCCTGGAATTGCAAAAACTCTTGCTATAAGGGCTCTTGCAGAAGTAAGTGGGTGTAGTGCCAAAAGAATACAGTTCACCGTGGATTTACTTCCTACAGATATTACTGGAATAACTACTTATACCCCTCAAAAGGGTTTTGAAGTGATTAAAGGACCTATTTTTGCAAATTTTGTAATAGCTGATGAGATTAACAGAAGCCCTCCAAAAACCCAGTCTGCATTATTAGAAGCAATGCAGGAAAAACAAGTCAGTATTGGTAAGCAGACATTTCAAATTCCAAATCCATTTTTTGTAATGGCTACTGAAAATCCTATTGAATCTTCAGGAGTTTATTCCCTGCCAGAAGCACAAATAGACAGATTTCTTTTAAAAATTATCATGGGATATCCTGAAAAAAAAGAAGAAGAAATAATTATGTCAGAAAACATAACTATTAAGAAATTTGAAGATTTTAAATTAAAAAAAATACTTTCAGATAAGCAGATATTAAGGATGCAGGAATTAGTAAAAGATATTTATCTTAGCAAGAAAATAAGAGAATATATTTTGAATATTGTTAAAGAAACAAGAGAAAAGAATTTTGAAAATGCAAAATATATTGAATGGGGGGCTTCTCCAAGGGCAAGCATTGCTCTGTTTATTACTTCCAAAGCACGAGCATTAATGGAAGGGAGAACTTTCGTTGTTCCAAAAGATGTAAAGAATGCTGCTTTAGAAGTGTTAAGACATAGACTAATTCTTTCATTCAAGGCAACAGCAGAAGGAATAAATTCTGATAAATTAATAAAAGAGATTCTTAATAGGGTCGAGGTTCCTTAAAATTAAAATGAATCACCCCGCCATAGAGGGGGAGGTGTTGCTATAAAAAATGCTGAACCAAAAACAATCAAAACAACTTGGGCTAGGATTCATAAAGAGAAAATTGTTAATTAGAAAACCAATAATGATAAGAAATTTATTAATTGAAAATTCAAAATATTATAGTTATGGGATGAGTAATTCAAAAAGGTTTTGTAAATTAAATATTGGGGAAGGCGATTGTTTATGCCTTTATTAAAATGCCTGCAAAAAGCCTAAATTTAGATATTCCTAAGAGCATCTCTGATTTTGAAGAAGTAATGAAAAGATTTTTATTAAAGAAAAAAATTTACAGGATTATTTTTAGAGGTAGAGGGCTGGATTTTGATGGTTATAGAGACTTTGGCCCTGACGAAGATGCAGAAGCTATAGACTGGAAAGCAAGCATAAGAGGAAATAAACTCCTTGCAAGAAAATATATAGAAGAGAGAGACTTGAAGATCATTTTTGTTATTGATGTTGGAGAGAACATGGTTTTTGGCTCTCAGGAAAAACTAAAGTGTGAGTATGCTACAGAAGTTGTGGCTGCATTATCTCATTTAATCATGAGTCAAAATGACAATGTGGGTTTTATTGTTTTTAATGACAAGATAAAAACAATTATCCCTCCGAAAAAAGGAAAGAATCACTTTAACTTGCTTATGAGCATTCTTTCAGACCCACTCTTATATGGGGGAAAATCAGATATTGGTGTGGCTTTAGATTACCTTGTAGATTATGGTGACAAATCAATTAATTCTGTTATTCTTGTCTCTGATTTTCTAAATATAAAAAAAGAAGATGTAGAAAAATTAAAATTAGCTGCGTCTAGATTTGAAACTCTTTCAATTATTATCAAAGATCCTTTAGACATGACTCTCCCAAATATTGAAGGCGAAATGATTATAGAAGATCCAATATCTAAGGAACAAATGATAATTAATCCAAAAATTGCCAGGAAAACCTATGAGAAATATGCAACTGAACAGGAAAAAAGAGTCCTGGATTCCTTGACAGATGCAAATATAGATTTTTTAAAATTAGATACTAAAGAGAAATTTATCTATCCCCTTGCTATCTTTCTCCAGGAAAGAGTTGAAAGTAAAAAATATAGCAGCATTATAAGATAAAATGTACATAACATTTATACGCCCGATATATCTTTTTTTTGTATTTGTAATTCCTATTTTCTTTTTAGTTCACCTTATAACTTTAAGAAAATCAAAAAGAAGGGCATTAAGGTTCGCAAATTTTGAAGCAATTGCCAGAATAAGGGGTATAGATTTTTTTTCAAAAAATATTGTTATTCTTGTTCTCAGTGTTATTATAATTCTCTTGTTGGTATTGGCTCTTGCTGGTATGACCTTGCATTTTGAGAGAAATGCCAGTTCATTTTCATTTGTAATCGCAGTTGATGTTTCACAGAGCATGGAAGCAGAGGATTTATCCCCAAGCAGGATTGATGCTGCCAAAGAAACAGCAAAAAACTTTGTAGACTTTTCCCCATTTAGTACAAGAATGGGGGTTGTTTCATTTTCGGGAACCACCGTTATAGAACAAGAAGTTACTGATAAAAAAGAACTTGTGAAATCTGCAATAGATGAACTCTGGCTTTCAAATTTTGGAGGCACAGATATTTATGAGGCAATTATAATTTCTACAAATCTTTTAAAAAATGAAGAAAACAAAGCAATTATTATTTTAAGCGACGGACAAGTAAATATCAATGGGATAAATGAAGGGATTGAATATGCCAATGATAATGATGTAATTATCAACACAATTGCAATTGGAACAAAACAAGGAGGAATAACAAGTTATGGGATCTCAAAATTAGACGAGGATTCCCTGAAATCCATTGCCTATAATACTCAAGGGCAATATTTTAATGCAGAAGACAAAGAGGCGCTTTCAGAGTCATTTAACAGCATTATGGGTATAACAATGAGAAAAGTCTCACTGGAGATGTCTTATTATTTAATTATTCTTTCAATAATTTTGTTCTCAGTTGAGTATCTTTTAATAAATACAAGATATAAATCAATTCCTTAATTACGCAAAATTAAATTTTCTTTTTTAATTTCGTTTTTCTTCTTTTTATTCTGACTTTTCTATGCTCTTTGACTTCCTTAATTTTTGATTCTTTAGGATTAATTTGGAATAATTTTTTTAAGTTAAATACTCTCCTGTATTTTTTAATGTCTTTCTGAATTTTCTCTTCCCTTACTTCTTTTTTTTCAACTTTTTTTATTTCTCTTTCTATCTCTGATCTTTCTTTTTCAGAAAAAATCTTGTGCCTTCTTATTATTTTCTCTAATATATTAATCAGAGTTCTGTTTTTATTTGCGTCTACTTTCTCACCTGAATATGACAAAGCAACCATCATCCTAGAGAAAGTTACTCCTTCTTTATTTCTTTTTTCCCTGAATAAATCAATTAATTCAGAGTATTCAATATTCTTAGAAATATTAAATGCTTCTTTAAAAAAGTCTCTTGCCAATAAACTTATGCTGTCAAATATTTTCTCAGGATCTTGTTTTGAGTATTTTAATTTTTTGAGTTTTCTCTTATAAAGATTATTCCTGCTGTTTTTATGGAGATTATACAATTCTCTAAATTTGTTCTCGATCATATCAAGGATAACTATGATTACTACTAAAACAATGAGAATTACAAATACAATCTCTAATCCTTCAACTGTCGACAAAAAATTCCACCCCATTTTGTATATGGTAATAGTAGTAAAAAGGAGTATAAAAATCTTACGAGAAAAAGATTTTTATAGGGTAATCTTCTGTTTATGTCATGCGGGGATGCCGGAGAGGCCAAACGGACAGGACTTAAGTCTACAACTTTCTTTAGAAAAGAAAGTTCTAGGAGTCAAAGAAAAATAGACTTTAAAGAAATCCTGTGGCTTAGTGCCTGCGAAGGTTCGACTCCTTCTCCCCGCATAAGCAGAACCTAACGGTTCTTCCTTAGACCTTCTCCCTAGAGTGGGTGAATTTTACTGGCCGTAAAATTCTAATAAAACTTTAAGCAGAACCTAACGGTTCTTCCTTAGACCTTCTCCCTAGAGTGGGTGAATTTT
>CAZWEB010000029.1:0-2674 GCA_964632115.1 Candidatus Woesearchaeota archaeon | reverse complement strand
ACTGGCCGTAAAATTCTAATAAAACTTTAAGCAGAACCTAAGGAATATCTTCGAACATAGGTTTATTTTTAAAGATTGAAAAACAAATTATTTGATGGGTGGTTTGAATTGGTTTGATAAGAAATATCAAGAAGGAGGAAAGCCGAGTTTAGAAGACAGGGCAGAGTTATTCAGAGGATTAAATATAAAAATAAATGAGAGAGCAAGAGAAAATATTGAAAATTCTTTAAAACAATGTCTTTTTGAATTAGAAAGAGAGTACAAACCACGTCTGCATGTTTTAGCATTTGATTTTCTTTTTTGTCTTGCACCTTTAATAAATATGAATGAAAAGAATTTTAGAGAATATGTTAAAAAATATAGGGGTATAATGGAAAAACACAAAGATAAATTAGTTTTCCAATGCAATTTTGAAGAAGAAAGATAAACAAGTTAGTAAAAAATAAAATCCAGAGAATTCGCGATAAAGATTTGCTAATTAATAATTCAAAATTTTATAGTTTTTATATTGGCAATTGGGTTAAATAAATTAAAGTCATAGAGAAACAAGGTTTATTTCTAATTAAGCAGGCTCTGTTAATATTACTGGAGATAACATAATATTATTTCCTTTGATAAATTATTGCCATCTCCCGAGAATACAACACTCCAGATTAAGCATAATTTTAAAAACTCAGATTTCCTTGAATTTTTGCAGACAGGCTGGCGGGTTAGCTCTCCGCTGTTTGTAAGCGAGCTTTATGCAAGCTGCAAGAGGGTGCGTGACATGCTCTTAGAAAAGTCTTATTACAGACGTTGAGGTTTTGTCCTGCTGGATCTTGCTTTTGCGAAATGGGTCAGACCTTGATCGGAGCAGCCCTAAACATGAGTTAAGGTGCTTGCGGGGTTGCAAAACTGAGAATGTATTAAGGTTAGCTTTTTTAGGACTATGAAGCTATCCCTCGGTCTGCACTCTACAACTTTCTAAAAGAGATTTAACAAGGTATTTTTCAGTGGCTCTGTTAAAATAGCAGGACTTTTGCAGATAATTGTCTTTATAACTTTGGCAAAAGTCCTGAGAATATCAAGTTCCTTAACATAACAATACTTTCTTTAGTAAGTTTTATATATCTTAATTGGCTTTTGTGCTTATGGAAAAAAGAGGAAGGTATCTAAATAGAAAAGCGCAATTTTATATTGTTGCAGCAATTATTATTGTAGGAGTTATAATCAGCCTTGCAACTATTACAAATTATGCAGTAATGAAAAAAGAGCCTGTTAAATTTTATGATTTATCTGAAGAGCTCAGTGAAGAATCTTATAGAACTTCTGAGTATATTCTTGTTAATGATAAAGATTTTAATGAAACAATGGAGTCTCTTACATTAAATATTAGTAAGTATATTGAAGGGGACGTTGATAATTTTGCTGTTTTAAGAGGAGATGGAAGCGGGGCAATATTGGAGTTTTTTTCAAAAGAAGAGACTGGAGGAGTAAGCCTTACTTATGGGTCGGGTAGTATTGTAACTGTTAGCGGAGAGAAAAAAATTGTTAAGGGTAAAGAAGAATTTCTATCTGGAGTGAATAATGTTATTGTAGATCTTCTTGGAAATAACTATGAATTAAATCTTAAAGAAGGGCAGAATTTTATTTTTATTATCACTAAAAAAGAACAGGGAGAAACTTATATTTCAACAACTCAGGAGGGCACAGGTGAGGAAGCTGGAGAAAGTTAGGTGAATAAAAAATGCTGAACCAAAACCAATTTAAATTACAATTAACAAACAAAAAATTATTAATTGAAAATTCAAAATTTTATAGGGATAGTATTGGCAATTCAAAAGGATTTTGTAAATTAAAATTAGGAGAAGGAGTATGAAAAATAAGAAAGCAGTAGGCAATGCTGAAGTTAGCAGGAGAACAATATGAGAAATAAAAAAGCATTAAGTTTAATGATATCCTATGTTATTCTGATTGTCATAGGAATATCACTTGCTGTTGCAGTGTATGGCTGGCTTCAGTTTTATGCAGAAGGATTTGAACCAAATGTTAAGTGCTCTGATGATGTTGCTTTGATAATTCAGGATTATTCATGCGATTTAGATAATAATCAAATAAATTTAACTCTTAAAAATCAGGGAAGGCATAGTATTTTTGGATATGTAGTAAGAGGGGCAGGTGATGTCTCTAAACTTCCCACAGATATTTTAGATATTTCAGAGATTGGATTGCGAATAGAAACACAGCCTGGAAGATATTATTTTAGAGGTGAAGGGGAAAGTTTCGCTGCTCTTGCTCCTGGAAAAACAGATAACACTGTTTTTGATTATGCAGATGATTATTCAGATGAATTAAAAAAAATACAAATTGAACCATTTATAATTGTAACAGATGAAAAAGGAAAAGAAGATATTATCCATTGCAATCAGGCAATAGTCTCCCAGGAAATAGATTGCACAGGACATAATGCGGCTGGAACTGCTGTTCCTCCAAGCAATTCTCAAGAGATTCCACCAAGCCTTGTTTCCTGGTGGAAGTTTGATGAAGAACAACTAAGCACAATTGCTGTTGATTCTGATGATGGGGGGAATAATGCTAATCTATTTGCCCCAACAGATTTTTCATTAGACAGTAAAATTGGAAATTCTTTAATAACTAGGGGGGGCTTAGCTCAAATAGATCCTACCCCTACTAG
>CAZWEB010000028.1:0-11226 GCA_964632115.1 Candidatus Woesearchaeota archaeon | reverse complement strand
CTGTTGGTATTTGTGGAAGAGAGTCATTTAATGAGGATATGAAGGAGGCTGACTGGGGATTGGAAGGCATTAAAATAAACCAGATAAGCCGTAGCAGAATAAAAGACACAGATACTCTAAAGGCGATAGTTAGTCCAAGAGATGAGACTATGGGTTTATCTGAAGATGATTTAAAAAAAGTAAATGAATATGCTGAAGAAAAAGGAGTTAATCAAAATACTGCCGCAAGAATGGTTAGATCTCCTACCGAGGGATTAATTTTGTTATATCCAATAAGCAAGCACTCCAAACCAGATCGTGAAAAGGGTATCAGACGTCCATTGTATTCAGATCCGAATGATCCTCTCTCAAAAAATTTGATAGGTGTTGCAATTTCTTTTCCATTTTCACCTCAATTACAACCAACTAAAAAATATGTTGTGGGAACTGTGCCTTGGAGACAATCAAATGATATTTAATGAAGAAATATGGAGAAAATTGGAATCTGAATTACCACTCGGAGAGAAAATTACTGCAAGGCTGGCTCTCCCCGAAATATCAAAGAGACTCTATGTAGGTTTTGATTCAAATAAACAAAGACATCTTCTTATTTCTCTTGAGAAAAATGATGAAGAATATCATGATTTAGAAAGCAGAGGGTTTTCTATAATCACTAGAGATTTGGTTGTAAAAGGTTGTGAAACTAGGAGATATATAGATATAACCTGTCATGACGTTTCAGGACATATCATCTTTGATGTAATGGGGGGAGAGATTTCAGAAAAACTTGATAAAAGTAAGAATCCAAAAGAAGTGATTAAGAATGTTGTTAATAAGTGGCGTAATTTTTGGGGGAAATCTTTAAGGGAATTATTGTCTTCTAACGAAATAATTGGGTTGTTTGCAGAATTATGGTTTTTGGGTTTTTGGTTATTACCACAAGTTGATAAGCTTGAAGCAATAAACAGATGGCGTGGTCCATTTGCAAGCAGGCATGATTTTGAATGGGCTGGAAGATCTATAGAAGTAAAGGCAACGATAAATGTGCGAAGCAGAACACATAAAATAAATGGAATTGATCAGTTATCCCCGCCTGAAAATGGAGAATTATTTTTGTTCAGTTTACGTCTGCGCGAAGAGCCGGGAGCAGACAAAACTCTTCCAAATATGATTGCTTATTGCAGAGAAAAATTAAAAGATGATATTGATGCTTTGTCGAAGTTTGAGAATATACTCGTTGTTGCTGGATATTCCCCCCTATTTGAAGAAGAGTACTCTAAATATAAATTCAGAATAGTAGATGAAAAATTGTATAAAGTTACAGATGAATTTCCTCGTGTTATAAATGAATCTTTTATCAATGGAGTACCTCCAGGGGTTAGTACGATAGAGTATAGTATTAATTTAGACGGCTATAGTAATCTTTGTGTTGCAACTTCACCAGACGAATTCTTATCTATTTAAATTATTAATAATTATCGTTTATCGTCGGAACAAACTTTAAATTGTAGTTTCTTTTTATTATTTTATGATTAATATTAATAAACAAAAACCAAATAAAAAAGAAGTAGAAAGATTATTCAATTCTCTCAAAAAAGAAGATTTATTGGAAGACAGAGCCGAGTATGACGAAGAAGACCTAAAATTAGCATATCCCAAATTGAATGACAAAGAAGCTAAAATGCTCTTTTTAAAAATCCAAAAGTGGAAGCGTTCAAAGAGAAATAAGAAGAAACATACATTAGGATATTCTTCTTAATAGATGGCTATAAAACGGCTCCAAATTAAGCATATAAATGCCTTATAGGAGAGAATAACCTGTCCCCTAAGGGTAAACTACTGGGCAATAAAATTCGATAAAAATGAGGGTAATATAGAACTTCCAAAAAAAATAATAGTTATCGCTTAATTTGGGCGATTTCAGCGTGTTTCAAATATCTCATAACAGCTCGAGACTTAGGGCCTTTAATAGTTTTCACAATCTCGTCGACATTCATGCCTTTTAATGCTAATTCCACACATTTCTTTTTTATGTCGTCGTCGTATCTTGGCGGTCCTGCTTTTTTATTTTTCTTGGCTGATTCCATTTTGTTTCCTCCTTTCATTTTTATTAATATTATTTTTTCTTGAATCTCTCTTCGATTTCTTTCATAATATCTTTCTTGACTTCCTCATATAATTGCTTTTTCAAATCTTCTTTCTGAGCTATAACATTGCCAATATATTTTGACATTTCAATTACATCTTTATTTTGCTCAATATCTGATTTAGTTATAACTCCAATAATATTATTGCATTTCTTGCATCGCTTGACATTATGAGCATTTAATTCTCCGCAGTTTATGCATTTTATTGGAAACATTTGAGACTGTCCTCTTTCCTCTTTCTGTATTTTCATCCCATATATTGCTGGAAGTAATGCATCATCAGTCTGCTTTCCAGATAAATGAATATAGACTCCTGCCATCTGGCTTCCTTGTTTCCAGCCCATTATTTCATTCATAATAGATTGATTTAATCCGCCAGCTCCTAAAGCTGTTGCTCTTGAATGTCTAAAATTATGTGGGTTAATTGGCTTTTTTATTTTTGCCTTTCTTCCTAAATTAACTAACATTTTTCTTGCGGCAGCATAAGATAAATTATAACTCCAATGGTCATTGTAATCTTCACCTTTCTTAATCTCTCCATCATTAAATCTTTTAGAAATAGCTTTTGTTGTCCCGATATTAACCCATAATGGCGCATCCAGATCATCTTTGTTGGGATGCATGTTTAACCAATCATGCAGATAAGGAGTTGCATTAATTGTTCTTACTCGCCTTACTCCTGTCTTTCCTTCAACATTAAAGAATGCTCCTCTCTCGTCAAAATTTATAGATTTTATTTGCAAAGTTAAAATTTCACCTATACGACAGCCAGATTCTGCTAATGTAATTACAAAAGCCTTATCTCGAATATTATCTGCCTGTTTAACCATAAGTTCAATATCATTGTCATCTAAAAGGTCTTCAGGGTTAGTTCGTTTTCTCCCAGCACTTCTTTTAGTTTTAATCCAGCTTACTTCTGGAGGATATTCATCATCTTCACATTTTTTAACAAATCTGAATAATTTTTTTAAAGCTATTTTTATTTGTTTTCTGGATTCTGGATTAACATCAGTATTTTTATTGATTTTTTCCTCAATAACTTTTTCAATATCTTTTCTAGTGCATTTGTTGAACTCTTTTGTAAACCATTCAGCCATTGGAACTGCTTTTGTAAGCCATTTAACCTTAGTAGCCATTGCTAAATTGCTAGGTTGAAGATAAGACTCATAGTATTCTACAATTTTAAGCGAGTTCTTAGTATTCAGTTTTTTAAGCTTCTCAATTTCTCTTTCTATTGTTCTGTCGTATTCATAGACTTTGTTTAAGATATCTTTTCTGTTAGTATTTGTCATAAAAATTATACCAAATCCTGGTTTAAATACTTTGCTAATGTTAACCTTAGGTTAAATGCCCCCCGAGTGCCTTAACTTACTGAAATCCATAAAATTTGTCAAAAAGTGGTTAAATTTGCGAGAAAAATGCGAAATGGATTTCCGACGGTAAAACGAAAAAACCTTATGCTAATGTTAACCTAAGGTAACACGCCCCCACGATTACTTAATCCTAAGGATTAACTTAACGACGTTTTCCTTGTGATATTTAACTTTTCATTATTTCCTTAATTGAAGAAATTAAAACTTCCTGAGTGTCTATTAGAAAATCATCTTTTTCTGTTACATTTGCTAAATCTGTGCAAGCAAGAATTACTTTCTCAGCTCCTCTTTTTTTAAGATTTGAAATAATATTATTTATCTCCAATTTATCTGTTTCATTATGGGACTTTCTTATAATCTTTATTATAACACGAGAGATTCTATCTTGTTCTTCTTTTGTAGGATAAAGTATCTCTGTAGAATTAGCAAATTTATTATAGATTTTTGATTCTTTTGTTCTTGTAGAAGCAAGTATTCCTACTCGATCGTATTTTATCAAAATTTTTGAGGTTTCATCAACTAAATCAATAACTGGAACTTTTGTTTCTTTTTTTAAGATTGGTAAAATTTCATGTAATGTATTACATGGCAATACAATAAAATCTACTCCCGCTTTTTCTAATTGTCTAATTGATTTTAGAATATAAGGAATCATTAACTTAGAATCCTTATTTTGTTCAATTATTTGTTCTTCTATTACTTTAGGAAAAGATACATTAGAAATAAGAATGCTAGGGGTATTCCTTAGCGCTATCTTCGATAGCCAAGGCTAGATAAATCCTTGCAGTTGTTTCTGGCCCAAGGCCTCCAATTATTCCTGGTGTTTTTGTCATATTTTTTATAATAAGTTTAGTCTTATAAATCTATTGCTTGAGTTCAACTCCTCTCCGAAGCACCTAACAAAATAGCAATACGCCCCAGTCTGAGCACTTATCCAAAAAGCTCGTTAGTTATTCGGTTTATGTAGCTAAGTTAATCCTAAGGATTAACGCCCCCACGAGATGTTTAACCTTAGGTTAAGGTTAGCACGAGATTTCTAAGGAGTTTATCGACGATAAGGTATTTTCATCAAAAAGATTATGGTTTAGAATTGATTTTTTAGATTTTATGACTGGTTAAACGCCCCCGCATTTTTCCTAAAATTAAACTCTACAAAATAGGTAGTTGAGTGCTCTCCAGACTTAAATTGTAGTAATTGCTCTTGACTGTAATATGAAAAGATTTCCTTTTTTATCTATTGCCCATTCAACATCCTGAGGACTTTTATAGTGAGATTCTATTTTTTTTCCTGCATTTGCGATGCTTTCTAAAAATTTTGGATTTAACTTAAATTTTTCTTGCTTCTTTACTATTTTTAATGTGTTTTTGTCTAAAAGATAACTACTCGGAGTTATTTCCCCTGAAACTAATTGTTCTCCTAATCCTTTCACTACCTCTATTAATAAATCTTTTTTTTCTATTGGATCTTTTGTAAACATAACTCCTGCAAAATCAGGATCAATCATTTCCTGGACAATAACCGAGATTGAAACATCTAAATGATTAAACCTATTCTTCTCCCGATAATATATTGCTCTCTCATTAAACAAGGAAGCCCAGCATTTTTTTACTGCACTAATTAATTCTTTCTCGTTTGTAATATTAAGATAAGTATCCTGTTGTCCTGCAAAGCTCGCATTTGGCAAATCTTCGGCAGTTGCAGAAGATCTTACTGCAACTTTTTTTGAAGCAAGTTTTTTATAATTTTTGAGGATATTATTTTTTAATTTATCATCAATTTTAGTATTCAATATTAAATCTTTTATCTTTTCTGATTTTTCTTTTAATGTCTGATTATCTCCAATGTCAATTTTAGAAAGTAATTTTTTTATTTTTGATTTAAGATTATCTTTATTAAGAATATTTTTATATGCTGAAACAGATATACAAAATCCTGCTGGAACTTCTATAAATTTATATAACTCTCCAAGATTTGCCCCCTTTCCTCCAACGCTCGGAATATCTCTCTTATCTATGTCCGAAAACCATAAGATCTCATTTTTCTTGATTTTATTTAATTTTAATCCTTCATTTTTATCTGATTTTATTTCTCGGGATTTAAAATCAATTTTTTTTGATTGATATTCCTTAATTCCAATTTTCCTTACTATCCCTTTTTCTGCGTCAACTTCAACATAATCCCCATCCTTTAATATCAAAGTAGCAATTTTTGTTCCGATAACACAAGGTATTTGTAATTCTCTACTTACTATGGCTGCATGACTTAAAACTCCCCCTTCATCTGTAACAATAGCCCCGGCTTTTTCACATGCAGGAATTATATTTGGACGCGTCATTTCAGTTACAACTACATTTCCCATTTCCATCTCTTTTATTTTTTTAGAGTGTTCTCCGGCTTTTTTATAAGAGAAAAGAGTAACTCTGCCAACAACTTTACCTTTTGATGCAACCATCCCGATTATCTCAGTAACATTTTTTTTAGAGGAATTAATTTTCTTCATAAATTGTTCTGCCTTACTACCCTCAAGAGTTTCAATATTATTATAATTTAGAATTTTTATGAATCCTTTTTTTCTTAAATTTAAAATTTCTTTTGTTAGCTTTTTACCTTCTAGAATTAAAGGCTCAAATTCAGAATCGTCATACATTCTTAGAATTTTTTTCTGCATTTTAAAACGGGTCTTCATTTCTGTGAGAAATAATTCATTATAATATAATGCCTTCATCCAAGTAAAACGCATCCTCATACGCTCTTCTGCCAGAGCACTTAATACCTCACAAATATAAACTATTCTTTCAGGAGCTTTTAATTTATTGAGTAGTTTCTTCTTTTCTGAAAGTTCTTGTTTTTGTTCTATTGCAATTTCTTTATTCAGGAGAGTTTTATCAATCTTAGCGTCTTCTTTTTGTATAAGTTCACTAAAAGATTTAAAAAACCCATCACCAGAGGAAGTAAATACAAAACGAGTTTTAGGAAGAGTTAAAATAGAGAGCGAGTTATAAATATCCTCAATCTTTCTCTCTTTTAAGAAATTTATTAATTCTTCTTCTAATTTAGGAACTTTATGGGGCTGAGTCATGGAGTAAACCACAAAAATATTCCCTAATCTTCCACCATAAGCACCATAAAGTTGAATTAACTCGAGGTTATTCAGTTTGCTTAAATCTGTGTTCACAAGAACCTTCATTTTTTCAACAAGATCACCAATGGCTACCTTTATTTCTTCAAGTAATCTTAAAAAATTATCTTTATTTATAAAAAAATTATACCCTTCTTCATAATTCCTTTTTATTTCTTCTTCAGAAAGATAAAATTCTGCATGGAATCCCTTTCCAAACATGAAAGCCTCTTTGATTCCATATCCAAATTTTTTTGAAGCTTTCGGTCCATAATTTAATAGTGAAGGTTCTAAATCAAAATAATTATGATCTTCTTCACCCCACATCTTTATATAATTCATTTTTTTACATGCCTCTGTTTTATATAATCAGTAATATAATCTGCTAATTTTATTAGGTCCCTTGCTTCTTCAACTCTTGCTTCGCGAGTTCCAGCTTCATAAACTCTACCTTCTAAAGAATACCATTTAGCTTTTGCAGGAGATCTTGGAGCATCATCTGAAACCTTTTTACCTGCTTTTTTCGGGACTATTACATCAGTCACATAATGTAAAGGCATTTCAGTATCATCGTAATCAACTCCATAATATCCATGATGAACTCCCGTAACTTCAGAAATAGTTCTTATATGTGCTCCTCCTGTTCGAGAAAGGGAACGATATTTATCTCTGATATAAGTATCAAAAGAATACAATTCATCCATTTCATCTACCTCTTCTGGAGAAATAGCTCTTCTTTCTGTATTTCCTAATTCTTCAAGAGCATAACTCGCTTGGGGTGATTCTTTTGCAGCTTGCTCTAATGCTTCTCTATGTTCATTTGGAATTTTTCCTTTTTTTGAAAATTCTGGATGACCTACTCCATAAACTTCTACTTTCTTATGATAATCTTCTCCTAAATCTTTTCTTAATTTAGCTCTTACTAATGCTGCAAGGGTAAGACCCCTTCGCCCCCCATAACAACCAATAGCTATTCTTGGCACTCTCTTTTGTTCCATATAAATGATAGGATAAGCCACTTTTTAAATTTAAACATAAAAGAGTTAAACGCCCTTGCGGGAGCGTTTAACCGAATTTGACAGAATTTAGGCTTGTTTTTGCACATAAAATCATGCTAATGTTAACCTAAGGTAACACGCCCCCACGAGAGATTGAACCCAAAATACACAACTTATCACATTCTCACAACGAGATAAAATATACTTTAGAGAACATAAATTCTTTTAAATCCAAGATAATAATAAAGTTAATGGGTATTGCATCATGTTTTGAAGTTAAAGAAGAAGCAAGAACTACTTTTATTGAAAAGAGCATAATAGAAAAATTACCAGATGAAAAAAGAGATTCTGCAAGACAAAAAATAAATGATATTGTAAATAATTATGAAGGACAAGATGTTAATGCCTTAAGCACCTTAGCTTATGCTGCTGAGAAAAATAGATTTGATGAATTTACAGGAAAACTAGAGACACATTATAATGAGAGTTTACAATTTGTACATCCAGAAGCAAGAAAACTTCAACAGGTTCCAGGAGCGCTAAGAGCAGAATACTTTTTCATGAGATGTTATAAGGAATTAGGAATAAAACCTTCAACAGAAAAAAACTAATTATTATAAATTACCTCTGGTATTTTTTCTTTCAAATTTTCTTCCAGTTGTTTGGGTTTTTCCCCTATCTTTGGCTTTTCTCCTAACTTTGGCTGTTCCTTGGATTCTTCAGCATAAAAATCACGGCACTGCTGCATTTGCTTATAAGCAATCAAACCAAGAGCCCTGTCCATCCTTAATAATTTAGGAGCATATTCTTCAGCACCTTCTAAATTGCCTACACTAAGATACAAGTCAATCGCATTTTTTAAATCACCTGCTTTTTTATCTCCAAGAGATTTTTCAGCATCTTCTTTTGCCATGGATTTTACTATTTCAACATAAGGCCCATATCTTATATCAGGTCCTTTGGGCCCTGTAGAACTCATAAGCATGTCTCCGCATCCAGCAACAAGCAAAGCTAAACCAGAAAAACCGCCAAGAATTGCTTTTTTTAAATTCCTTGTTTTTTCCATGAAAATCACATGAAAAAATTATATTTAAAGATTGTTGTAGTGGAAAATAATGGATAATTTTTCAAGAAATAAATCTTCAAAAAATTATCTCAATACTTCAACTAGACCTAATCTTAACATTTCAGCGGTCTTAGGATCATTATATACTACAAATCTTAAATCTCCAATTTTTGTTGTAGGACCATATTTCTGCATAAATTCTCTAACACCATTGCTAATTCTTTCAATAGCTTCCCTTGGTGTTTTCTCAACTGCCCCTAACATTACACCCATTCTAATAGTTGGTAAAAGAACACTTTTATATTCTTCATTACTTGCTGATTCTAACCCCTTATATACAACATTATCTAAAGTAGATTGTAAATCATCTACAACAAAAACAACATTATCAAATTCTCCTTGGTGATCTTTTCTGTTTCCCCTAGCTACAACTGTTTGTAAATCTAATAAAGGCATATTTGCACTTGCTTGTGCATGATAATAATTTCCAGCGACTCTTCGTATAGCCCCATCAATTCCACCAGACCATGCCCCTACAGAATTAATTGCAGTTATAATAGCCTCTGCAGGAGTTCTACTAATATCTCCCTGACTAACATATATTCCAACATTTTCAACTTTTTTAATTAAGTCCTTTGCCATATATGCTTAGGATAATTTAAGTTTATAAATCTTTCTATTTGTTATCACTGCATAATTACATAATAAATAAAAAATAACATTAAAAATAAATCACCTCGCTCTAAAACCAATTACCCTAGAATAAAATGCAAAACAATTCAAAACAAAACCATCAAAGAGAACATTGTTAATTAATAATTCAAAAATTATAGTCTTGTTAGTCTATTAAGATTAGGTTAACAAATATCTTCCAGTTATTATAAACCCAGGAAGAGGCCCTCAAAAGAAAAACTTTCTTGGCCTCTTCTGGGGAAAAAGAGGTGAGTATTATTTTTATGCAAATCTTAAATTAATTTTTTATCCTAAATAACCAGGCCCATCGCTCAGGCCTGCTCTTGCACTTCTTAAATATTCTTCTTCAACTTTCTTGTATTTTTCAACATCTCCTTTGCTGATAGATGCTTTAACCTTAACAAGCGCTTCATCAAAATGCTTTTTCTTGACTTCTTTTGCTTTGAGATTTTCTCTTAAAGCAAGCATTGCAGCTTCTCTAACCATTGATTCCACATCTGCACCAACATATCCTTCTGTTTTTTCAGCTAAATATTCTATTTTCACATCTTTAGCCAAAGGCATATTTTTAGTATGAATTTTTAAAATTTCAAGTCTTGCGCTTTTCTCAGGAGGTGTCACAAGCAATATTCTGTCAAATCTTCCAGGCCTTAACAATGCCGTATCTAACATATCCGGACGATTAGTTGCTCCAATAACAACTACATTTGTCAATTCTTCAATACCATCCATTTCAGAAAGCAACTGATTTAAAACTCTTTCAGTAACTTTTGTTCCTGCGTCAAGTCCTCGCCTGCCTGCAAGAGCATCAATTTCATCAAAAAATATAATACAAGGACTTACTTGTCTTGCTCTTTCAAATATTTTTCTTACACCTTCTTCTGATTTTCCAACCCACATACTTAAAAGTTCAGGCCCTTTGACTTGTATAAAATTAGCTTCTGATTCATTTGCAACAGCTTTTGCTAATAATGTTTTACCTGTTCCAGGAGGCCCATAAAGCAAAATTCCTTTTGGAGGCTTTATTCCCATTCTTATAAAATTCTCAGGAAATTTTAAAGGCCACTCAATAGCTTCTTTAAGTTCTTGTTTAATCTTTTCAAGCCCGCCGACATTTTCCCATTTAATATTTGGTGTTTCAACTAAAACCTCACGCATTGCACTTGGGCGAACAACTTTCAAAGACTCTTCAAAATCTTTTTTAGTTACTTTTAATTCTTTTAAAATATCTTCTGAAATTGGCTCGTCTTCTTTAACATTAAATTTTGAAATATGTCTTCTTAAAACATTCATTGCAGCTTCTTTGCTTAATGCACTAATATCTGCACCGACAAAACCATGAGTTATAGCAGCAAGCTCCTCTAAATTAACATCTTTTGTTAAGGGCATGTTTCTAGTATGAATTTTCAAAATAGTTAATCTACCCTGCTTATCAGGAATATTTATTGGAATTTCTCTGTCAAATCTTCCAGGACGCCTCAATGCAGGGTCAATTGCATTTGGGCGGTTTGTTGCTCCAATAACAACAACCTTCCCTCTTGTTTTCAAACCATCCATCATAGTAAGCAATTGAGAAACAACTCTTCTTTCAACTTCTCCAAATGCTTCTTCTCTTTTAGGAGCAATTGCATCTAATTCATCAATAAAAATAATACTCGGAGCTGATTTTTCAGCTTCTTCAAAAATATCTCTTATTTTTTTCTCAGACTCTCCATAAAATTTGCTCATGATTTCAGGCCCATTTAATAAAATAAAATTAGCTTCTGATTCATTTGCAACAGCCTTGGCAAGAAGTGTTTTTCCTGTTCCAGGAGGCCCGTGCAATAAAACTCCTTTTGGAGGTTCAATTCC
>CAZWEB010000027.1:0-11374 GCA_964632115.1 Candidatus Woesearchaeota archaeon | reverse complement strand
GATGTGAAATGTAAAGTATATTCGTGCGGAAAAGGCTGTGGCGGAGCAATTTACGGACTTGGATTTATAGGGAGTGTAATTTACTATATCTCAACTGCCTCTGGTTTTTGGATAGGAGTTCTTGGAATTTTAAAATCTCTGGTTTGGCCTGCTTTTCTTGTGTTTGAGCTCTTAAAATTTTTAGGTGCATGATTCTAGAATAGATGATTAACTTACACATTCCTCAATTATTCTTTCAATTTCTTTTTCATTCATTTTAGTGACTTGCCAGTATCAAACCCTAATTTTCTTAACATTTGACTCATGCTTTTAAAATAAGAAATTGTTTCATCAAGCTCTTCAAACCACATATTAACATAAAAGTCAATATCTTTGTACTTCTTTTTAGAAAATATTACTTCTGAACATCCTTTTATTTTCTTTCCATTTATATTCATCTCTGGAATTTTCTTAAATCCAATCGCTCTATGTCTCATAACTGGCTTCTGTTCAATTGAAAATAATCCGCCATCATGCAGGAGGATATTTCTGCCCTTTAAGTCAAAACTAGCAGCTCCGTGTTTTTGCCTCCAGTTTTCAACTTTTTTTTCCTGTTCTTTTGTTATTTTTATTTTGTTTTTCATTTTTCTTTATCTTTCCAGCTTTAACATCTTCAAGGCTATTTTTAAATTGATTAACAAGCCTATTTTCATTTTTCTTATTTATCTCTTTAATACATTTTTCATTCCATTCTTCATATATCTTTAAAACTTCTTTGATACTCTTATTATTCAGCATCCTGTTTTCATCAAGATGTTTAAGCACTTTTATTATTTCTTCTATGTTTGAGTGGCGATATTCCATTTTTTTCATAGATTATAAAGGCTGCATTCAGCAGCCAAATTTATAAAAAATAACCCTTACAGGAGCAGCACATGGCATTGCTTGTTTTCTTGTTTCATTAAAGCTCAGGCACATGGCCTATTTTTATTTCTCGAGCTAATTCTGGATTGTTGGAGATGTTTTGCTTATCTCCTCAATTCTTTCCAGAGCTTTATCAATTGCCTTTAGCTTCTCATCAAATGCTTTTTCCTTGGCAACCTTAATTTGGATTGCATTTTGGCTGTCAATTTCAGATTTTTCTATTTCTCTCTGCTTTAGCCTTTTAGTTCTTTCAATATCCTGCTGCTTGTCTTTTTCCCAATCAGAAAATTCTTTTTTTAGCTGTCCAACTTTTTGCTGCTTAATCTTCATATCCTCATCTAAGGCAAGCTTCTCTGAAATAATATCCAATTTCATCCGGGTTAATCTTTCAACAATGCTATATCTTGATTGGCTTTCGCTCATAAATTTTTAAGAAATATTAAACTTAAATATAAATAGCGTAAGTTTTAGAGTACGCATGAACTCTACTATTAATTAATGTAACTTAATTGAATCTTTTTCTTTTTCTTTCTTTTTTCAGGAGTCTCTAAAAAATTATCTTCAGACAATACACTTTCTCCTGTTTTTGACTCTAATTCTTTTCTGGCATTTCCTGCAACCTCTCCGCCTTGTTTTGCAACTGTTTTATTTTCCTCAAAACCCTGAACATCTTTTGATTTAGCTATTCGAGTAGTAGCTGCTTCTCCCAGCATGCTAAAAATTAATTCTAAATCATCCATATGATCTCTTAAATTCTCTCTGTTTAATTTTTTAAATTCCTTATATTCTTCAACTGTTTTTCCAAATGCAGCCTGGCTAATTTCATTAGTAAGAATTGCAAACTCTTTTTCTTGTTCTATGCCTCTTTGTTTCCATTCATCTGTCAGTTCCTGCCTTATTGCTATTCCTCTCAACCTTTTCTCTATCCAGTCTTTTGAATAGCCCTTTTTCTCATAAATCTGTTTCATTCTTTCCTGAGCTAGCTCTGGATTTTCAATTTCTTTTATTCTGTCATAACCAACTTTTGCAAGCCATCTCTTAAATGGCTCTGCTTTTTTAGAAGGAATTGACTGAATTATCCTAAAGATTCCTTCTGTATTTGCGCAATCTGTCTCGTACTCCTTATTATCTCCGGACTTTAATTTCAGTTGTACGATTTTATCGTACAACTCAGAACCCTCTTCTTTTAGCTTTATTTTTAAATCAGACCAGTATCTCCTAGGATTCTCGCTTTCAGTTAAAACTCCCACAATATCGACAACTGAGAAAAACCATTCATTATTTACTAGCTTTCTTCTTATTGCTTTTCCATTAAAAATAGCAATATGTGTCTCATCTTTTTCCTTATCTTCTTTTTCCATCTTATTAATATTCCAACATCTCCCTTGCTTTTTCCATTTTTATTGAAGTTATTTAAACTTTAAATTTGTTTGTGTCTGCCTCTTCCCGTCTAGGTAAGTAATTATGATTTTCCTTCCTTTTTCATCCTCAGCAAGATAAGAATAAAGTGTCTGTCCTTTTTCAAGGCAGCAACCATCAACAATAAGCTTGTTTATGGAAATATAAGCAGTTGCTCTCTTTAGAATAATCTTGCTTTTCCAGCCTATTCCTGAAAATTTCTTTTTCATAAGAATTGATAGATTTAAAGCATTATAAATCTGTCGGTGCCTACATAGTAACTTTAAAGTGGTAGGGAGAAATTAGGTTCCGACAGATATAAATATAGCTTTTTCCTGTTGAAATTATGAAGATACAAAAGCAGCTTTCAAATAAAAGAAAAAAGAAAATATATTACAAATATGCAGTTGTTATTCCCCCAATGCAAGTTAAAGAATCAAATTTAGAAGGTTATGAGCTTGAAGCAGAAGTTAAAGATGGGGAAATCAGGCTGAGGAAGAAAGTTTCTTAATTATCTTATCTCACTTTGATTCTAGATTAGAAACATTTATAAATATGTAAGTACATGTTCTTACATGACTGATAGAAAACATATGAAGAAGGTAAGAAAGAAGAGAATAAAGGCAATCGAGAAGCAGATAGAAAAACATGAAGGGAAAATTGAATCAGAAAAAGGAAGAAAAGACACGACAAAAGACTATTGGCAGAAAGAGATTGATGAGAAATTCCTAAAGCAGATAGAAGAAGATGAGAATTATTTGGAGGATGAAAAATAAAATGGATATAGAAATAAAAACAGCAGTTAAAGCAGGAAATTCTTCAGCAGTCATACTGCCCAGAGCCTGGCTTGACAAAGAAGTCAGAGTTGAGCTTGTGAAAAAAACTCACGAGACAATATTAATTGATGCAATCGAGATTGCAAAGAAACACATTGAGTTAAGAGAAATAATTGGAATTTATCTTACTGGAAGCTATGCAAGAAAAGAAGAAAATAGGGAAAGCGACATTGATATTCTTATAATCTCTGATAATGTTGACAGGGAGATGATTAGAGAAGGGGCTTATAATATTTTGATTGTTTCCAGGGAGCTAGTGAAGCAAAAGCTGGAAAATGACTTGTTTCCAATTGGAAGCATGATAAAAGAAGCAGTTCCATTGCTTAATTCTTATTATTTAAAATCACTGGAAGTGAAAGTTACAAGAAAAAATATAAAATGGTATCTGGAAACAACAGAAAAAAAGCTTGAGTTGATAAAAAAGATGCTGAATAAAACAATTGAAAATATAGATAATAAAATAGTTTATACATTAGTTTTGAGAATAAGGACACTCTACATAATTGAAAAGATGATTAAAAACAAGCCTTATTCAAAAAAAGAGTTTTTGAATATCATAAACAGGCTTTCCAGAAATGCATATAACTCTTATCTTGCTGTAAAAAATGATTCAAAATCAGAAAAAACAACAAAGCAGGAAGCTGAAAATCTTTATAACTATCTTGAAAAACAGCTTGATAAAGTCAAGAAGAAGATTGATTAAAATGAAAAGTTCTGATTAATGGAGGGGAGGATGATTGGGGGAAGAATAGAAAATTATTTATATAACTTAATACTAAAAAGAGAATGGACAGAAAAGTAGAGGATAGAACAATATTGGATAAATTTGCTGAAGATTTTTGTAAAGTTATAGATAAGCATTGCAAGTATATTATCTGTTCTGGCTTTGTTGCAATCGCGCATGGAAGAAGCAGAGGAACAGAAGATATTGACATGATTATTGAGAAACTTACCAGGGAAAAGTTCATTCAGCTCCATAAAGAACTTGTTCAAGCAGGATTTGAGTGCATGCAATCCGCAAGTGGAGAAGTAATTTATGATGACTATCTTTTTGAAGGAGATAGTGTAAGATATGTTTGGAAAAGCGAGGGATTTTTTCCTCCTGAAATGGAAGTTAAGTTTGCAAAAGATGAGCTGGATAATTATCAGCTATTAACAAGAAAGAAGCTTGCTTTTACAGGACTGGATGTTTATTTTTCAAGCATAGAGATGAATATTGCCTTCAAGGAAGAGTATTTGAAAACAGACAAGGATATTGAAGATGCTAAACATTTAAGAATTGTTTATAAAGAACAGATTGATGAGAAAGAAATAGAAAGAATAAAAAAAGAAATAAACCTATTGAGGATGAAAAAATAGGAGATATAATGAGAGATAAAACACATATGGAACAGGTTGAAAGATGGGCTGAATATGTCAGAACTCATGATGATTGGAAATCCAAGCTAAAGCCTTTTTTAGATGCGCAAATAATTATGGCAAGAAGATTTTACAAGAAACTTGGGGAAACAGAAGATGGAAGAAAAAAGATTCTTGAGCTAAAAAGTTTGAAGTTAGCAAGATAGATTTCTTAATTATCTTATCTTATTTTGTTGCAGAGTTTGTTAGAGAGAATAGAAAACCATTTAAACCCCAAACAATGAATATTTCTGAGGTGATGGCAAAGAATCGCCTTAGAATTCTGGACAAGAAAATGGAAAATAATAGAGAGTTTAAAGAATATGGAAAGAATCTAGATGTCTTTGGAGTTGAAGAATCTGTATTAAAGGATTACTTTGGGATTTTAATGACAACAGGGATTCCATTTTCAGAAGAGCCAAGAATAAAATCTCGGATTTGTAGCACAGGTTCTAACGGGTTTTCCTTAACCTTATATGATAAAACAGAACCTGGAGAGATGAGAGATAATCCTAGATTGGGGGTAGAAGTGTGGGTTTTTGACAAAACAAGAAAATTATATCTATTTGCGGGAAATCTTGTTCCTCAAGAACATTTGCTTGAAAAAAACAGAGGCAAAATTGTAACAAGATGCAAAGAGGCCTGTGAAAATATGGGCTTAATATTTTTTAACCAGTTTTATCCAGGATATAGCAGAAAATCTGCTACTGCTAGGATATCAGAGTGTTTACTTCAAGCAGCAAAAGAAAGTTGCCCAGTAAGAGAACAAAAAATTGAATTAGGGAAATTAGAATGGGAAATTAAACAACTAGGATTTTTAGAAGTTTATGATTCTACTGGTTTTAGAAAACAAGCAATTAGATTAACAGAAACTATCGGATTGAGAACGACTCCGCAAGAAAAATTGAGATTTTTAAACGCCTTAGAAGCGAGATTAAAGATAGCAGGAATTCTTGAATACAAATAAGCAGCATAGAAACCCCTAAATATCCTGAGTTCTGATTAAGGGGATATAAATATATTCTCTCCAGAATATAAATGCTTAAGAATAAGCTATCTTTTTGGAAAATATGAAAGTTTTAGAATCAGAGATTTTTACTGCAGCGTTTTCAGATCCCCCTAGTTTAAAGTGGGTTGAACAAGAAAGAGGCACTCCAAAATCTTTTTTTGGGCTTGAACCTGATGAAGAGCTTCCAACAGAATTATTTCAAGATACTAAGATGGGCCCAAGAATACCAGTTAATATCAGAGGCTCATTTAAATATGTTCTGCAGTCTTCAGATAAATTGCCAATCAGTTTATCTTTTTCCAGACGTTATGAAAATACCTGGCCTCTTTCTTCAAAAGAAATTCTAACTGTGCATTTTAATGAAAATGCTGCAGCATATTTGATTTTTGTAAGAGAACCTGCTATTGGCTCTCCTGAAAGAAGTTATGACATTGAAGTTCATTCTGATTTTTTTGGTTTAACTAATAAAGATTCAGGTTCTTGGCAGGGTCAAAAAGTATTAACAGAACGTGGAAGAAAAATTATTCAGGATTTAACCTTAAATAAAGAGAGAATATTGCAAATTACCGGTCAAATACCAGAAGATGCTGCTTTACTTGGACAATTTTTGGCCCAGATAAGTAGGGGACTAAGGTTGAATAGTTTTTGTATTTATTAATTGTGGTTTTGGTTAGTAGAAAACGAGCGAGTAGAGACCAGCCGGGGAAGAATAGAAAAGATTTAAAAACCCAGAAACTAGCTAAAATTATCCCAAAAAGGAAAAAGAGTTCTGATAGGATTAAGATGGGAAAAAACTTAAGAGAAATTGAATTTGTTGAAAATCCAAGTACTGGAAGGGAAGTTAGTACAAATACAATTGTTGTAGGAGTTCCTAAAGAAGCTCTGGAAAATGCAAGATATCTTTTAACTCGAAGAGATTTTTGTGATAAGATAGTCGGAGAGATTCATGGTTTTAATCGTTCTACTGTTTATTTAGTAGATGGAATGTTAGTTGAAAAAACATTTGAAGGGGAGAGTACAAGACCCTCATATAGTCTAAGATTAATTGCAGAAAAAGAAAAAACTCCTAGAGGCAATACTGGATTAGGAGGGCTGGCAAAAAGGCTTGGCTTACCTGTTCCAGATAAACCTCAATGTGGAAAATTTTATAGAATTGAATAATTCTTAATTATCTTATCTCATTTTGTGGTAGGGTTTGTTAGAGAGACATAGAAAACTCTAAATATCCCGGGTTCTGTTTAAGGGGGTGTGGAAAGAAACATTTAAATCAATAATTTAATTAATAAGAACATGGGAGACTGGTTTGATGAAAGATTTGAGAGGGAGAATGTTCATAGCAGTTATGATTTTAGAAGAAAGAGCTACTGGAAAAAAATAGTTTTCTGGCTTATTTTAATTGCTTTAGGAGTATTTGTATATTTTAGGTTTCTTGGATAAGTCAATTAAAAGACAGATTTATATAATCTTTAAATACCCTTTCCTTAGAACAAAATGGCAAAAAAATACAAGAAAATTATGGCAATCACACTAGTTTTAATAGTGGTAGCTTTTCTTGTTTGGGCTTCTTTCTTAAATAAGGATAATAAGCAAGGAATGACTGGACAGGTAGTTTATGAAAGTAGTGAGGATTACTCTGGATTATATAAAGAGCCAGTTAGTTTTACAGGATATCATTATTGTAATTTTGTTTTTGATTATGAATTAGAAGATTATGCTAAAGAGCAGGAGTGGATTTTTAAAAAGTTCTGTAATTTAAGTGAAAATTATCCTGTCATTAAAGATTTTTTGTATGATGAGTATTTTGTTGATGTTGAGAGTTCTGATGAATGGCAGTTTTCAGCATGGTATTATGGTGGTGGAAATATAATAATAAATAATAAATTTAAAAGAGCCAAGAACCTTGATATTTACATAGCTCACGAAATTGCTCATAGCTCTACTGAAAATTTAAATCTCCCTACCTGGTTAGATGAGGGGATTGCACAATATTCTGGATATCGTTTTTTTGGAACACAAACAAAACTTACTCGGTTCTGGTTTCAAGGTATTGAAAAGTGGAACCCTAACACTGCAAGTGTTGGAGAGAATATAAAGGGTTACACTCATTCAGGATACATTATAAGATATTTTGTTGAAGAATATGGAGATAACTTCATAAGTGATTTATTAAAAGAGCTTTATGGAAAAATTAATTATGAAGATGATATAGATACTAAAAATCAGAAAGTATTATCTGCTTTTAGGAAAGTTACCAATAATGAAAATTTGTCTTTGGATGATATCCTGCGAAAATATCCTTGATGTCTATCAATTTATAGACAGATTTAAATATAATGAAATCAATAATTTTATAGATGAAATGGCATTTGAAAATGAAAGAATATAAGTTCAAAAGCGTAATTATAGAACTTGCTAAATGGTGGGTTACGGCTTTTATAGCTATTTTAATAAGTAATTATCTAATTACTCAATTAGCAATTATAAACAGTTTTTTAATAATTCTATTAACCTCTTTGATAATTTCAATTCTAATTCAGGCAGTTAGGAGCCATGATAATAAATTTGGTTTTAAAATGAGATGGTTCTTATTCTATTTCTTAGTCTATACAATTATTATTCTAATTATGAACGGATATGTTCTTCCTAAAAACATTATCTCGGCAGGTATTTTATCAGCAATAATTATCGGATTTATTATCTCTGGAACAATAGTCCTTATTCAAAAAATACATATAAGGTCCCATACTATCCCTTGGGTTTCAGTTCTTCTTCTTGTTTTGTTATTGGTAGCAAATCTAGGATCTTTACAAAATCTGCTTCAAACAGATTTTCAGATAGGATACCAAAATATTTCTATGATGTCAGAAGATAAACAAGTATGTCCAACGCCATCTAATCTAGGACTTTCAAAAACTATATCAGATTTTAATTCTAATACTAATACTGTAGGAGCAGTATTAGAGAGTTTAACAGATCACTCAATTTGGAGGATAGAACATAATTTTAGTCCTTGCTATAGGGGTAAATATCAAGGTCAATATCCTAATTGGATTTATTGTGATAATATGATCGTTTCTCGTTGGGAAACAAGTAGTTCTGGAGCAATAGATTATCGTTGGTACACTGCAGTATCGGCTGAATGGAAACCTCAAAGTACAGGGAGTAACACTTATATATTTGCAGGATTCTCATGTGAAAATGGCCAGAAAGTAATAATGAATAAAGGTGTAACTAACTATTATGTTTATGATGCTAGGGATGGAACTACTATTAATATAGCATATTAAAAAGAAAGTTTTAAATTATCTGGTTTCTTAGAGAACTTATGAAAAGAGTTTGGAAAGGAGCGCTGATTGGTGGAGTGATTGGAAATTGAGTGATTTTTCCGAGCCAAAAATATATAAACTTCTAGAGCAGACTAACGATATGCCAAAAGATCACCAAACAAACATTAATGAATTAAAGGAAAAGATAAAGAAATTCTGCGATGAAAGGGATTGGGATCAGTTTCATAATGCTAAAGATCTGGCAACTGCTTTAATAATTGAGGCAGCCGAGCTTCTTGAACATTTCAGATGGAAAACTCCACAGGAAGAAAAAGCTTTATTTGATAATCCTGAGAAGAAAAAACACATTGAAGATGAAATGGCTGATGTGCTGTATTTCTTGATCCGGCTAGCCCAGAGATTTGATATTGATCTTTCTGAGGCATTAGACAAAAAGATGGAGGAGAATAATAAAAAATATCCTATAGATAAATTCAAAGGAAGCAATAAGAAATATAATGAGATTTGAAAATGAGATTATATGAAGGCACAGTACAGGAATTTAAGAAAGATGTTTTAGGAAATAATATCGCAGATATAATTGCTGATAAATATAAAGAGTATTATCATAGAAAAGTTAATTCTTCAGAGTTTAATTCTTGGAACAATTCATTACGCTTTTTAAAAGATGTACTTGAAAGTTCAGGATTATTAAAAAACAGGATAATCATAGAATATGAACTGCCTTATTCTGAAAGAAGAATTGATGTTATTCTTTTTGGAAAAGATAAAAAAGGTAATGAAAATATTGTGGTTCTGGAATTAAAGCAATGGTCTAATGATAAAGTAGAAGATTCACAAAATGAAGGAAATGTATTTGTGGATTTTGGCAGGTTTAGAAAAGAGCTTCCTCATCCTTCATTGCAAGTTCAGGGATATTATTATTATCTAAAAGATTTTATGACGCTTTTTGAGGAAGACACTAAAGTTCAATTGAGTGCATGTGTTTATTGCCATAACTACAAAAAAGGCAAAAAAGAAGTTCTGTATCTCCCTAAATTTGATGAGTCTGTTAAAAAATATCCTGTTTTTTCCAAAGAAGAATCAATACAATTAGGAAAATATCTAAAAGAAAAACTGGCTGTTGAAGATGGACTGGAAGTATTGGGTAAATTTACACATAGTATTTTGAAACCGTCTAAAAAATTGCTTGAACATACCAGGGAGATGATAAACCAACAGCAGATCTTTAATCTTATTGATGAACAAATTACAGCATATAACACTATAATGAATAAAGCAAAAAAATTATCAGAATCTAAAGAAAAATCAGTTATTATTGTCCAAGGCGGGCCAGGAACAGGAAAATCTGTTTTAGCTTTAGAAGTTATGGGTGAGTTGTTAAGAAAAGGCAAGGCAGTATATCATGCTACAGGCTCTTCTGCATTTACAAATACGCTAAGAAATATCCTTGGAACAAGATCTGCTAATTTATTTAAATTTTTTAATAGTTTTATGAATCACAAAGAAAATCAGATGGAAGTTTTAATATGTGATGAAGCCCATAGAATTCGAAAGACAAGTGAAAGCCGTTATACTCCAAGAAGCCAAAAAACAGGACAGCCTCAAATAGAAGAGATAATCAAGGCTGCAAAGTTAATTATCTTCTTTATAGATGAAAAACAAGTAGTCAGGCCAAATGAAATAGGGAGTGTTAAATTAATTAAAGATACTGCTAAAAAGCTAGGGGTTAAAGAAAGTAATTTATTTGATTATGAACTTAAAGTACAATTTAGATGTGGTGGCTCAGAGTCTTATTTGGAATGGGTTGAAGATGTTTTGGAGATAAATCCTTCAGAAAAGAAAAAATTGGTAAAGGAAGATAAAATAGAATTTAAAATTATGAATTCTCCCCTTGAATTGAAAAAGTTAATTGGAGAAAGAAATAAGCAGAAAAAGAATTCTGCTAGAATTGCAGCAGGTTTTTGCTGGCCATGGAGTCAGCCAAAAAGAGATGGTTCGCTAGTTAATGATGTCAAGATAGGAGATTTTGAAATGCCTTGGGAGAAAAAAGATACTTTTTGGAAATGGGCAACAGATGACTCTGGTATGGAACAAGTTGGAACAGTTTATACTGCACAAGGATTTGAATTTGATTATATAGGGATTATATTTGGAAATGATTTAGTATATGACAAGAAAGAAAAAAGATGGGAAGCAAAACCAAATAATTCTTATGATACTGCAGTAACCCGCAATAATGATAAGTTAGTTGAACATTTTAAAAATGTCTATAGGGTTTTGTTATCTCGTGCCCATAAAGGAGTTTATGTTTATTTTATAGATAAAGATACAGAAGAGTTTTTTAAGAGTAGGATTGAAGTATTAAATAAATAATTGAAGACATCTTGAAATGAAATGCAAAAATTGTGGAAAAGATTCTGGAGAGTATGAATTATGTAGAGAATGTTACTTTAGCTCTAAAGGAAAAGATATATATGAAGGATTACCCAATGGCAAAGGAAGATATACTGAGAATATGATTAAAGGGAGAATTGCCGAAG
>CAZWEB010000026.1:7135-11461 GCA_964632115.1 Candidatus Woesearchaeota archaeon | reverse complement strand
TTAAAGAGGCTTATAATGAGAATTCAAGAAGAAATGGAAAGAGACTCTCTAACAGAACCCAAATACTTTATGGTGTAGGACTTTTAATGCTTGTTTCTAGTCTTTTTTTTGTGAAAACAGAAAAACCTTTAAGCTTAAAATTAGCAGAAGATTGCCTAACAAACCTGGCTAGGGCACAGGGAACAATAGAAAGGGATGATGGGCTTAAAAGTTTAGTAGATGTTTCAGAACCAAAACAAAAAATAGAACAATATGTTCAGGAACTCCAGAACAGTCCAGAAGTTCAAGAATATAACTCAAGAGCCCAAAGAAGAGATTTAATTTTTAAATTCTTAGCTATGGGGGGCCCTGCTTTACTATTTGGTGGTGGAGTTGATCTTAGTGTAACATCCTACTTAAGGGAAAGAAGAAAATATAAATCAAGGAAATAAAATGGCAGATGAACAAAAACCAACAGGAACCTATAAGTGTTTAGGCTGTAATAATCTTTGGGATGGAAAGGAGTTATACCATAATCCTCAGCTTGTAGGATCAAGATTTATTTGCGGAGACCTTTGTTGCGGAGCATCTGTAATAAGAATTAGTGATCTTCCAAAAAAGGACATGATTGATTTAGAAGGAAAACTAAAAATAAATATTCCAGACGCAGAAAAATAAAAAATAAAATGTCACCAACAGAAAATTCAACAGAAACTCTTGAAAGAAGAATTGAAGATGTATTCCTTGATTCTGAAAATCCTATTTTAAATGAAACAAATTCTTATTCTGAATTTAATCCAGATAGTCTTCCAGATAAATCTCCTGTAGAATTACAGGTTTTTACATTTAAAGGGGTGAAATATCAGGTTATAAGTCATCTTGATCCTAGAAAAACAAAAGACCAGTATACTTATAGAGAATTATGCGACCTCAGAGAAATAGGTTCTGGAAATATAAAATCTGTTATGGTTGGCTATTCTAATCCATATACTCATGAATCTTATCTAAAAGATAAGGATAATTGGGGAATTTTATTGCTTGGAGAAATTGATTCAAGTAGAAGAATAGCAGCCAGAACAGCAAATAAAAGAAATAATGTTGGAATTGATGAAGAAAAAGTTGATTCACTTAAATAAAAATGACCCTAGAAAAAAGAGAATTACAAAATCCAAGAATAATCTCTTGTAACTTAGGTCCAGGAAATTGGAATGATGAACTCTGTGCATTTGTTTTAGATAGAAGACATTATAATATAACTAAAATTCTTGAATTTGAACCAGAAGGAGTTCTTTATTCTCAAGGGCTCTACCAAGTTAGAGGGCCAGATGGAATAGAATATGGAGTTATTGTTCAAACCCACTTATATATGGATGAAAGAGACAACGCAGGACACAGGGGATTTGCCATAATAGGAGATTTACAAGGAAATCCATTTTCAGCTAAACTTCAAGAAGAAATGTTCCAGAGACAAGGACAAGAAAAATTACAAGAAATTTTAGAGAGATTAGATGAAATTTCCTTTTAAACTTTTTTCAAGCCAGTTATCCCCATTTCTTTCATAATCTTTTTGTTTTTTCTGTTAAAATCTTCTATAAATGTCTTTTCAGTTGTTTTTACTTTCTCAACAGCATAAGCTCTTCCTGACTTGATTTTTGCATTTTTATGCTTTTTTTTGAATTGAGTTAAATTATGAATTTTAGTAACAGGAGGGCCTTGGATTATAATTTGTTTTTTCTTCTTTAAATTAAAATAATACCTTGCTGTTTTCCCCCCAGAATATTTAAATTCTCTTGATTTGATGTCAAAATATTTTCCAAGTTCTCTTGAAAAAAACTCATAAAATTTCTTTAATTTGCTTCCTGCAATATCCCCTTCCTGCTTGCTTGTTTGCACTTCAAGAATAAGATTAAACTTGTTTTCATTTATTTTTCTTGGTTCAAAAAAATTCCTACTTGGATTTTTTAGGAATTTTTCACAAGTGTTTTGAAACTTGAAAAAAGTTTCTTTTGAAAGAGCGGCTAGTGCATTTCTCTCTTTGAATGTAGGATCTACAAACACAATGGGGCTCTGAAGTTTTGATTCATTTAATTCCCATTTAATCTGCTTTTCATTTTTATAGAATTTCCCAGAGTCAATAATAATCTGCTTTTCTTTTTTTGCTGATTCTATTTTTTTAATGAAATTTAAGAATCCTTTGTAATGAATCACAAGTAACTCTAGAGCATATCCTGAAAATCCATGAATATAGCTTTCTGCACCATAGCAATTTTGCGCAAAACAAAAGCATTTTGCAAGCATAATTTCTTCGCTTAATCTTTTGTTCTTAATTTTATTGATTTTGCTTTTAACATATTTTACATGAAAATAACTTAAATCAGTAACATTCCTTGCTTTTTCAGGTTTTGAAATTTTTATAGTTGGAATTATTTCAAAAATCATTTCTTTTTTTCCTTTAATCTGGAAATAATCTCTTGAACCATGAATTTTTTTTATATTTTTAAATTTCCTGATTTTTATTATTTTTTCCAGAAGTTTAGAAAGTTCTTCTTCTTTGTATTTATCATCAAATCTCACAAAAATATCAATATCATATTCTTGCTTTTTTATCAGGGTTTCTTTGGCAAGGCTTCCGCCAATAAAAACATCTGCTTTTATTTTTTTGGATTTTATGTTTTTATTAAGCTCTTTGATAATCTCTGCTGTTTCTTTGCTGATTTCTGCAATTTCCTGCTTTGTTGGCTTTATTTTTAAAAGCTGTTCTTTCAGAATTTTATTAATCTTTAAATTATTTGCCATGTTTAATATAAATTATTTAATCCTCCTGAAATATCAGTACTATAATTATGATATTTTGAATTAGGGATTAGCAAATATCTCTTTATGAGCATTGGTTGTTTGAATTGATTTTGTTTTTTCATTTTGATTTTTTATGATTTATTTTTACTTTCAGTTTATCTGATTTTGATACCAATACCCTAACTAGAATATTTTGAATTTTCAATTTGCAAATCTTTTATTGTGGGTTTTTTGAATTTTTTTTGCATTGTTGTTTACTTTTTTAGGGTTTAGAAGAGTGATTGATTCTTTTCTCTTTTCAAGAATTTTTAAATCCCCCCATTTCCTTTTATTATTCTTTTGTTTTATTCAGATTTACCTTGAATGTAGAAGCCAAGTCAATTATGTATTTTCCTTCTTCTAATTTATATATTAGCGGGCGTTTCTTGGAGAATAGATTAACAATATCTATCTCAAATTTTCCAGGCCCAAGGGTTCTTACACTTTCTAAATCTAAAATAACAGGAATTTCTTTATCCTCTTCCAAACCAATCATTTCTCTAATATCTTCTTCTACCTGCTGCTTGTCCATCCCTTCTAATTCAACTATCTTTTCTTTTAATTCATTAAGTTGTTCTTTTTTAATAAAAAAGAAAAAATGACTGCCACAACTGCATCCCTGCAGCAATTCAGGTGACGCATCTTCATACATCTTTCCGCAATGAACGCATTGATTTGGCATTTTTCAATTTACTCTCTTGTTTTTAATTGATTATTCAATGTCATATATCCTGAATTGGAAAATGACATTGGCATTTTTGTTAGGCTATTAAAAGAACAAGATTATATAAAACTTATTATTGGGCTAGATAACTTTGAAAAACCCAATATAGGCTTATTATATCCCTAATTTATACAGATAAGAACTAAGAAGAATAGGGCCCGAGTAATTTTTAATTATCAACAAATTTAAAATAGATATTTATTAGTGTTTCAACACATTGTTATTTAAGTTAGTTATATATTAAAAGATTTAAGGTAAGCATCTATTAATTATCTATTCATCAGAATTTCTACTTTCTTTGGGTTTCTCTTGATTTCTCTTACAATAGAAGCAGGTCCGATTATTGTAATTGCTTCTTGTGCTCCAAGACTTTTTGCAATACCATGCTTTAATTTTCCCCATAATCCAAGATTTTCAGAATTAGGATTTAAAGTGGCTAATTCAATTCCCTTGAAACCCTTAACATGTTCCACCATTGCCATTGTATCTTCTATTAATCTGGTTTCTTCTTCTGCACTAAGTTTGCCCTGCAATATAATAATTTTATTAACAAGTACAACTTTCAGTATTTTTCTTATTCTTTCTCCGCTGGAAAGTTCTTCAATTTCACTATAAGGCATAAACTCAATTGTCAAGCCTTTTATTGATTTTATTTTTTTTGACATTTTCCTCTTTTAAGTTTTATTAAGCAAGATAATTTTTTTCTTTTTAATCTCTTGCCTTGATTTTATCTTCTTTTAAGTTTTATTAAGCAAGATAATTTTTTTCTTTTTAATCTCTTGCCTTGA
>CAZWEB010000026.1:6899-7035 GCA_964632115.1 Candidatus Woesearchaeota archaeon | reverse complement strand
TTTTATCTTCTTTTAAGTTTTACTAATCTTCTTATTTATCCTCTTTTTTTATATTTTTATTATGATTTCCATATTTTTAAACTTTTTTAGCCAGTTTAAAAAGTGATTCATAAAATTCTTCCATGTTTTTTCCGAA
>CAZWEB010000026.1:0-6799 GCA_964632115.1 Candidatus Woesearchaeota archaeon | reverse complement strand
CTTTTTTAGCCAGTTTAAAAAGTGATTCATAAAATTCTTCCATGTTTTTTCCGAATTTTGCTGAAATTCCAACTACTTCATATTCTGGGAAAGCAGCCTCTACTTTTTTTAAATCTGCTTTTCTTAAATCTATTTTATTAGCAACAATCAAAACAGGTATTTTTCTTGCCACAAGATTTCCAACAATTGTTATATTCACCTGGCTGTAAGGATTTTTTGTAGCATCTATAACAACCACAACAGCATCCATATCCTCTAACCATCTTATAGACTCAATAATTCCCTGGGTTGCCTGTTTTGCTCTTTTTTGAGCCTCTTTTTTCTTCATCTTAAATTTCATAAAATCTTCATAATCTATTTTTGTTGCAATTCCAGGAGTATCCACAAGTTTTAGTGTTAATTTTTTCCCTTTGAAATCAATTTCTACTTTTTCCTTGAATTGAATTTCTCTTGTTTCATGCGGAATATTGCTGACTTTTCCTATTTCCTCACCAGTCCAGTCTTTGCATATTTTATTTGCAAGAGATGTTTTTCCTGCATTTGGGGGTCCGTAGAAACCGAGTTTAATGTCCTTTTTCCCCTTGAACATTCCAGAAAAAATTCTTTTCATAAAGTTTTTTATTATTCTGATAACCATCTTTTTGATTTTTTATTCTTCGTGATTTTTTCTTGAGCTTAGAAAAGAAACTTGGTTTATTAAACTTTCGCTGGCAATAAAATATATCTCCTTCATTATTTTTTAATATCTAAAACCAGGCATATTCTTATTCACTTGTCCAGATTGCCTTCTTTTTTGAATTTCTTCCCGGACTTTTTTGTTTTCAAAATACTTAAAAACAGGAATTTCCCACATTCCTGTTTTTAAACCATAATACTTATTCCATGCATAATTTATCTGCTCTTTTTTCCACCGGGATTTTAAAAGCCTGCTGTATATCTCCTCTTTGCCCATTTTTTGATTAATTGCATTGCTCATAAAAAAAGTAAGATTATAAAGTTCATTTCTATTGTTAAATAAACGCCCTTCATAATATTTTTTGTACCATTCCTGCAGCCCAATATATGTTGCAAATGCAAGAACAAGAAGAATTATCATCCAGAAAATAAACCATCCCCATGGTTTGCAGTCTGCTCTGCAGTTTTTCCAGTTTTCTCCAGCATCTTTTTCACATTCTCCATTTGTATTACATGCTTCCACTGAAGTTACAATTTCAGGCAGCTGGGAAAACTCAGGAGAAATATAAATTGGCAATCCAAGAACCTCAATTTCTTCCTCCACAAGAAATTCAAATGTTTTTTCTTGATTTTCTTTTAAAGATGAAAACCTAACTGAAGTAGCCTGTCCTGCAGATTTTTCCATATAATTTTCCTTAAATATCAAATCATCATAACTCTTATCAATTATAAGGTAAGAATCTCTTTCAAAGTTTTGTTTTGGATTAATTTTTAAAACAAATACAGTTGCTATTGCTTCTGTTTTATCATCATATTCTAGGCTATAAACATTTCTTTCTAATTGCATTTCAATATTATTATACATCCAGTTAAAAATCGCTCCATTATATTGAGAAGGATTTTCTATTTCTTCTGAACTTGCTTCTGTAAGATAAGAGGGATCTATTCCCTCTAAATCAGGAATATAAGAACCGCTGGAACTGTCTGTGATTTTTAGAGAATAAGGAACTTTAAATATAGTAAGATTAGCCATCACATTAATATAATCCTGGTCAGACAAGGCAAAACTATATTTTGTTTCAAGAGCATCAAGCTGAGAATCAATATCATCCAAACCTGCTCCTGCTTCAAGTTTAGATTTATACCATCCACTGACTCCAGAAATCTGGCTTGTTAAATTATTTAATCTTGTACGGTATTTTTTCAATGTTTCGTTTGCCATGTTCTTGGCACTTCCAACATTTATGCTGAAACTTTTGCTTGCACTAACTCCTGCACTCTTTTTTGCAGTTAATTGAAGTAAAAAACTGCCTGTTCTTAAATAAGTGTGAGATACTTTATTCGTTGTGGTTGTTTGCACTGCTGTTCCATCTCCAAAATTCCAGGTATATTGGGTTATATTTCCTCCTGAAACAAGAGCAGTAAATTCAGTAGGTACTGCAGCAGCAACACTTGTAGGAACTATCTGATTTATAGTTACAGCACTTGAGACATAAATATCTTTTTCAAGGATTTTACTTCCTTCTAGAAATAATTCAAAACTATGGGCTCCGGAAGTGGTTGGAACTTTTATATTTGCAAGATTTAAATTTAATTTTAAAAATCCAGAGTTTATTTTTGCCTTTTCAACAGTGCTATCATAAATTAAATTAGATGTTGAGGGCCCGCTTCCTGTAGAATATCTTAGATTTGCACTAGAAACCTGCATATTTGTTCCCTGATATGCTTTAAATCTAACAGGGATACTGCATCCTCCTGAGCAACTCCCATATGTATCAGAGATATAATAAAATAAATCTTCTGTTAGTTGCCCAGAATAGCCTGTTTTTTCAAGCTCATTCTGGTTAATCACAAAACTCCCAATATTTGCAAATTTCGGAGATTTTGCAAAAAGATAATAATCATGATATTCTGTTTCCTGTCCTGGGAAATTAAAAAAACCACAGGGATTATCATCACTTTCTAATTTTGTTTCATAACCATGTATGCTGCTTGTTGCTTTTATGCAGACATAATATTCCTGTATCTGAGTACTCCATTCATCAAGAGTTACCTCGCAGCTGACTTCTCCAGAAGAAGGCTGGGGAAGATTGCAGTTTGCAAGTTCGCTTCCAGATAAATCATATAAATACATTTTTAATAATCCAGAACTCCAGGCAGTAGCATTTGCATTTTTCTTTACCCAGGCGCCAATATGGAATTTTTTATTTTCAAGCAAATTTATTTTTTCGCAATAAGGAAGAGAATTATCTATTTCAACTGAGCTCATATTTGAAGAGGGATTAAAACATCCTGTTCCAGAACCATAGGTGCATGAAAAATCATCTGTCAGTTTATCTGATTTCCAGGTTATTAAGTTTTCTTCATAATCTCCTAGAATAAAATCTATTTTCAGGGGATTTATGCAGGTAGGATTATTATTTGCATAAACATTAAATGAGAAATCTGTTATAGAGCTTACACTTCCCTGAGCCAGAAAAGAAATCAGTTTTTCCCCATTATAAGCAAGAGAAAAACTTTTGTTGCTCTGCCCATTTGTTGAAGTGTATTTATTCTCACAGCTTGCAGGAGAGCAAGTGTAATTTCCATAAATTAAATCAAAAATGGTCGCATTTCCTTTAAAGTTGCTTGAAATCCTGCTATCTGCTGGTTCATTTTGCAGGCTGATATTTATCCATCCACTTATTGAATCTCCTGGACTGTATTGTGTTTCTATATCTTCTAATAAATTTCCTTTTGTAAATCCTGCAGAAACCACACTAACAAAACTAAGACTGATTAATACTAACACAAATAACATTAAACTCATTAAAACAAACTTTCTCATTTTACACTCTTTTTATGATTAATTCAAACAAAACACATTTATAAATATTACTTAAGAAGAAGCAAAATTCATGATTTAAAATTCTTTAATAAAATAAAAGCAATAAATAAATCTTACATAAACTAATAATAAAATTTCAGTAAATCCTATATTCTCTTTTTCCTTTTTATTGTTTTCTCTTTTCCTGTTCTCTTTTTGCTGTATTTCTTTTTCTTTGAAACAATTATGATATAAATAATCACAATCAATACAATTGCAGCAATCAATCCCACAATTGTAAAAAAAGCAAGCTTAGCAACACCAATGCATGGAATTTCATCACTGCCATTAGAGCACCAGCTTGGTTTTGGAGTTTCTTCAGTAGGGGGTGGAGTCCATCCAATTGTCCAGCTTCTTTCTATAAATCCAGTATTCTCGCAATTATCTGTTGTTAAAAAATTAAATTTGCAATCTCCAAGAGAACCGGCATTACCGCCTTCACAAATAACCCCTATATCTTGAGGGGCATTAGTATAAGTCCATTCTTCATATGTTTCTCCATCTTGATGCCAAATTACATTTTCAGCAACAGCCCTGCATCCTTCAGACTCAGAAATCCATTCACATTGGCATCTAGTCATATTCCAGCAAGTTCCAGATGTTCCAAAATTATCTGGCTCATTGCAATTAACAATTGATTTTAATATTGATTCTGCATTTGTTCCTCCATCTTGTTCACAGCTTGTATCCTCAGTAAATTGCTCGCAGCCAATTCCCCCTGGCACACAATTTCCCTCGCTGTTGCATTGTTCTCCTGGTATGCAACAATCTGTTCCAGGATTTCCATTTATTCCAATTCCATTTTCCCTATAGCAGTTATCAGAACTTTCTGTAATGGAAGTTCCTTCATACCAGTAAGATTTTACATTATTTTCATTTTCTTCTATAACACAAGTAGGGTCATCAAAATAAACTCCAAATTTTGTTCTTGTTGTTGAAAATGGATTAAAATTAATTGTAAGTTCTGCTGTGTGTTCTCCTGTAGATGCAAACATTTCTGTAAATTGATGTCCACCAAGAGCCCCTGTTTTATTTTTTGTTTTAACTCCATTGTCAAATATCCAATAAAAATTAACAGCATCTAACGATTTAGGAGTTTCTTCCACAGGAATATGGCACCCAGTTCCAGGAGGCGGACATCCTTCTGTCTGAGAAGGACAATTTCCTGCTAAGCAAGTAATTTTTCTTGTTCCATCAGTATTATAGGTAGAATTAACAACATAACTTCCACTTGCATTAAAATCAACAATTCTTCCATAGGCTTCTCCAAATCTTGGCTCATCAATATAAGCAAGAGCATAACTTGATTCATTAATAATTAAAATTGAAACTTGTGCTCTTGAACTTGCGCCTCTTTCATCAGTAGCTGTCAGTACAATATCTTTTTGGTTTTCAGTATTATAAGCATAAAAAAATCTATAATCATTCCAGGTGATGCTATTTCCAGATTTCTTAACCCCATTTCCTAAATCCCAGGTATAATCAAAATCATCATCTTCATCTGTAATGCTAGCTGTAAAATTAAGATTCTCTAATAAGAAATACATCTGCCTGTCTTTAGGGCTTGTAATATTAACAATTGGCTTGCTATTGCTTTGAGGAGACGAAACAGCCAATTCTCTGTAATTTATATTAGGGTTATCTAATGTGCTATATTCTACTCCGCCTACTTTTACTTTAAAATAATAATTTCCTTCACTTAAAGTTCCATCGCTTTTCTTGCCTGCTCTCCATGTTGTAAATCCCGCAGAAGAACCTTGAGCAACTTTTTTGTCCAACCACCATGGATTATTTTTATAGACTGTGTAATTAATATCTCCTGCTAATTCGCTTCCTTCAACAATTAATTTTACTTTATCATTTAAATCAGCTGTGTTTATTGCCATGCCATTCATGTTTGCCCAGTATGTTCCTGTAACTGTGCTTGTTATTCCGGGCTTGCAGCAGATTTTTATTGGATAATTTGTATCGCTTGCATTTGAAATATGTGAATTAATCTCTTGTTTTAATCTTACTACAATTTCTTCACTAGCACTACAACCTTCAGTTGTTGAGTGACAGATTAAATTTCCATAGCAGACATTAGTTAAATAATCTGGAGTTGAATTAACAGAAGCATGCGCATTAAAAGGAGCAGATAAACTCAAAACTCTATTTCCCGAGCATGTATGTAGGTTTGCTCCGGTGTATTCTGAACCAAATATATCTGAATAGCAAACATTGTAATTATAATATCCTGTTGCATCATCCCATAATGCCCCATGGGCATTTGTTGAAGAAGAGAGCTTCATAATTGTCTGATTAGATGGGCAAGTTTGAACACAAGTATCTGTTCCAATTATCCCATGATCTGCATATGTTCCTGTCTGCTCCATATTCAAATTTCCTGATAAATCCGCATATCTTAGAACATTGTTATTTATATCCAGAATTTCTAAACTAAAAATATCCATAGTTCCAGATGCCTGGTCCCAGGCATCATTCCATGTTACAAAAAAAGTTACTTTATCTAATCCAGTATTTTCAATGTTAATTGTTACAGTATCTATCTTATTTATATTAAAAGTCCCATTGAATACTTGAAGCATTCCTTCACCTTTGTATAGGGGCTGGCCGCAATCAGAATAATCACTAGGGAAAAAATCTGTATCACTTGTTCGGCTATATGTTCCATCTAAAATTGATAAAGTAAAGGGAACATCATTGTAGCTTCCACTAGCAACAGTAGTCCAATTAATTCTTATCTTTTTACCATTTAAAAAACTCTTGTCAAAAACAGCAAAAGCATAAGCATTCCCAAGACTTGAATCGGTGCTTGATGCCCTTAAAGCATCTTGTCCAGCAATTTTTGAAAACGTAATATCCGGATTATAAATTGTGCAATCTTTATGCTCTCTTAACTGCAGGGGAAATTTGCAAGAAGCAGAAACAACACTGACAAAACTTAAACTGATAAATAAAAAAGCTACTATAAACATTAATATAAAACAAAACTTCATTCCTCTTTTCATGTATTTAACATAAATCATAGATATATAAATATTATCCTTTCCAAATAGAAAACTAAATTTGACGAAAGATATTTAAACTTAAAAAATTTAAGAGTATCATAAAAAAGAGTGAATATGGCAAAGAAAATTAATTTCAATATAAATCTTGGAAATAAAACTTTCTACACAATTATAGCTCTCGCAATTATTTTAATTGTTGCAGGAGTTGCTTTCGCTATAAACTCTGGAGATTATTCTATTATGGGCC
>CAZWEB010000025.1:0-11737 GCA_964632115.1 Candidatus Woesearchaeota archaeon | reverse complement strand
TCCTGCATGGAAACTCCATAGAGGGTTGTGGATTCTGTTATCAGGGCATCATTATGGGTTACTATTATGTATTGCCCTGCTTTCATGTGCTTTTTAAGAAGAAGCGAGAGTCTTTCTGAGTTTCTTTTGTCAAGAGCAGCATCAATTTCATCAAAGATATAAAAACAATAAGGACGATGCTCCTGAATTGCAAATATAAGTGCGAGAGCGATAAGTGTCTGCTCGCCTCCACTTAAACTTGTGACATCAAAATATTTTCCTTTTGCAACTTTAATTACAATATCCAGTCCTCCTGCAAAATAATCTTCTGGGTTTTCTGGCTCAAGAAATGCCTCGCCTTTTGTGCTTAATTCTGCAAAGTTTCTTGAGAAAAGAGTATTTACTTCTGAGAGGGTTTTCTTAAATGCTTTTTTCTTTTTATTGTCAATCTCCTGAATTATTTTTAAAACTTCTTCTTTTTCTTTCTGAAGATGCTCTACTTTTACAGCAATCTCATCATATTCTTTTTTTACACCTTCATAAACTTCCAGAGCTTTTAAATTGACATTTCCGATATTATTTACAATTTGCTGTGTTTTTTCAAGCCTTTCCTGCAACTGAGGCACTGGAATTTTAATGATTTCAATATCTTTAAATTCAGCAAATTCTGCTTCTATGCCCTCTAACTGGGCTTTTATCTCTGCTATCTTAATCTTGAATTCATTTATTTCATTTTCCTGATTTCTCAGGGCATTTTGTTTTTTCAGGATTTCTGTTTCCTGCTCGCGAATTTTATCCTGAAGCTTGTTTTTCTCTTCAAAAAGTTTTTTGAATTTCTTCTGCATTTCTTCTTCTTGAGATTCTTTTTCAGAAGCCCTAGATTCTTTTTCCTCTAAATCTGAACTAAGATCTTCAATGCTCTGCTCAATTTCTTCTTTTTCTCTTGAAATCTGCTTGATTATGAGTTTTGTTCTGTCTAACTCGCGCTGTTTGAGTGTTATTTCCATGCCTACGTCTGCTTCTTCATGCCTTCTAATCTCATCAACTTCAAGTTTTAAAGAATCATAAGCCTGCTCAAGATTCCTGTATTTTGAAATGTTTTTCTCAATGCTTTCTTTTTTGCTTTGAATTTCTTCTATTTCTTTTTTAATCTGCTCTAAGTTCTGCTTGATATTTTTAAAATAATTTTTTCTTTCTTCAAGATTTTCAATTTTAAATATATCTTTTTCTCTTTCTTCAATTTCAGAACTTGCTTCTTTTATTTTTATTAAAAGGTTTTCTTTTAATTCCCAGGACTTGTTTTTTTCAGTTTCTGCATACTGCATATCTTTTTTCAGAGTTTGTATTTTTTCATTAGATTCTTTTTCTATATGCCCTATATGTTCAGAAGTTATTTTTGTCTTGCATAAAGGACAGGTATCTAAACTGGAAACCTGTTTTTTTATTTTTTCAAGCTCTTCTATCTGTTTTTCTGAAACTGCAATTGATTTTTCTGCACTTAAAATTATTTTTTCATTATCCTGAGTCTCCTGTTTGTTTTTTTCAAGATTAGATTTTAATGAAACAAGAGATTGCTTATGCTTATCAAGAGAATCTTTAAATTTTAGCGAGGCTTCCAACTCTTCAATTCTTTTGAAAACTATGTCTGATTCAGACTCGAGGCGGTGAAGCTCTGTTTTTTTGTCTTCAAGCCTCTGTTCTGTAAGACTAAAAGAGGATTTGAAAGAATAAAATTTTTTTCTTTGTTCTTCAATTTCATCTAACTCTTGCTCTTTTTTTCCTAAATCCTGTTTTCTGCTTTTTCCTTTGGTCTTTCTCATCTCGCTAATTTCAGTTTCTGTGGTTTCAATATTTTTCTGAAGTTCCTGTTTTCTCCTTGTAATTTCCTGAACCTGAGATTCAAAATTCTCTTTTTTAACTGTTAAGCCTGCTATTTCCTGCCTTAACAGAGATATTTCTGAATTCATAGAATCCTGCTGAAAACCTGAGGATTTTTGTATCTGGGAATTCATTTCTTCTATTTTTTTATTCATGCCTTGGATTTCTTCCTGAATTTTTCCTATTGAAGTTCTTATTTTATCTGCTTCTTTATTTTTCTTTGCTATTTCTTCGTCAATTTCTGATTTTGATTTTTGTTTGTCATCTAATTTCCTTTTTAAAATTGATGCTTTGCATTTTTTTATTGTTTCCTGAAGTTTTTTAAACCTTAATGCTTGTTGTCGTTCTTCTTCTAGATTTTTTAAATAGCTTGTTCTTTCTCTGAGAATGGCATTAATTTCTTTTAATCTCTCCTCTGTTTTTTCAAGCTCTCGCAGAGATTTTTGTTTTCTTATTTCATAAACTGAAATCCCTGCAACTTCTTCAATTATTTTTCTTCTATCTTCTGAATGCATTTTTACAAAACCGGCTATTTCTCCCTGAAGAACAATATTAAAACCATGAGGGTCTATGCCTGCCTGAGCAAGCAACTCGAGAACTTCCTGCCTTGTTTTTGTCTGCCCATTTATCTTGTAGATTCCCTGCCCGTTTCTTTTTACAATTCTTTTAATGATTACTTCAGTTGAATCTAAGGAAAAAACTTTGTCTGAATTATCAAAAATCATTTCAACAGATGCTTCTGGCGCAGGCTTGTATTGTTTTGTTCCTGCAAAAATAAGGTTTGCTGCTTTTGCTGCCCGCATGCTTTTAATGCTCAGCCTGCCTAAAACAAAACAAATTGCGTCTGTGACATTTGATTTTCCAGAACCATTTGGACCTACAATGCAATTCATTGCCCTGTCTAATATGATTTCTGTTTTAGGTGCAAAACTCTTAAATCCATGCATCACCAGTTTTTTAATATAGGGCATTGTATGTAAGACAAGATAACCTCTATTATATTAAGAAAAAAGGGATTTTTAAAGTTTTATTAGTTGTTTTTTCTTAAAAAATAAATTAAAAACCTTTATAAACTAAAAATAGATATATTTTTATGGAAAAATTACATCCTGGAGCAAAATGGAGTTTTAGAATTAGTGGATATGTTGGAGCAATAATATTTTTAATATTTTTTGGATCTTTTCTTGGCCCTATTTTAGCAGCAATACTTGCTGCAATTTTTGGAGCAGATTCTCTTGGCGCTATAATTGTTATTGGTTTAATTCTGTTTGTTCTTTTCGCTGCTGCTGTAATTATTCTTGCAGAAGTATATGCAAGAATGGCATATAACAGATGGTTTTATGAATTTACTCAAACAAATCTTAAAATAGAACAAGGAGTTATATTTAAGAGATATTCTAATGTTCCTTATCAAAGAGTTCAGAATGTTGATATTCACAGAGGAATTTTAGCAAGAATGCTTGGATTTTCAAGTGTGATGATACAGACAGCTGGATTTTCAGGCGCAGGAAGAGCAGAAGGATATATTCCTGCTGTAAGCCCAGAAGGCGCTGAAAAAATCAGAGATTTTTTAATGAAAAAAATCACTAAAAGAGGAAGAGAACAAGGGCTGTAAGATTTTTTAATTCTTTGAAGGTATCTTATTTATTGTCTTATACTAAAGTTAATTAAATTTATCCTGATGAATTAACAAGAACATAACTATAATATTTTGAATTTTAATTAACAAATCGTTCTTGATTAGTATGGGTTTGGATTTTTTTTATAGGTTGTTCTTTATTTTAGGTTAGATTGTTTTTCGTTGTAATTTTCAAGTAGTCGGATAGTTATATATACCTAATTAAATGTATATTTTAAGGCTGACTCGGACATTTCAGTTGTCCTGGAAAGGATGTCACTATATGTGCCTATGTCAAGTTTTCGGCCATTAATATGGCGGCTAGACTATAACTCGCCATACGAAACCTGAACTTGTTAAGCATTGTATACGGGCGAAGAAGATAACCTTTAAAGCAGACTGATAGGTTAAGATTGATTTCAGTTGTTGTTTAAGGAACTTTCTCCACTGAGTCTAGATTTGTCAGCCTCATATTTTAAAAAATGATGGCAAAGAAAAAATCCAAAAAAAAGGTAACTAAGAAATCTTGTAAAAAGAACTGTAGAGGAGCAAGCAAGAAGAATAAGAAAAACAAGGTTGCAAAATTAAGGAAACTTGCAAAATCTGGCAAGAAAAAGAAGAAGAAAAGAATATAATTCTAAAAAATTGAGATTTTGATTCACTGCTCTGTCTGGAAGTTGAACTATTACATTCATAAATTTGAAGTTATCAAACAATTTATAAATATCTTAAGATTATAATACTTATGAAATTTTACAAGAAATGGTGGTTTTGGGCGATTATTATTTTAGCATTATTGATTTTCTTTTTTCCAAAACCCTGTGGTGGGGGTGGCGGAATTGGTGGACCTATAACTTTAATGGATTGCAGTTGTATTGGAATTAAAGGACCATCATTATTTGTTTTATTCGGGGGAAGGATAATGGATGCTTCACCAACTTCATGTTATGGATTTTGTCTTAAGAACACCTGTAAAACAACAATTATTTATCCTAATGGAACAAGAGTGTTAAAATAATTCTATCCTTGAAAAGATGTTACTAATTCAATTCTTAAACTAACTAAATTCTAAAATTCCCCTAAACTCTTCTGCGGTTTTTGATTTATATGATTTTTAAATGTTGCCCAGGATTCTCTGAAAATACCGTCTTTTCTGTGTTCTTTGCTGTATTTTTTCATGAACTCAATTGTTCTTGGGTCGCTGGTATATCCAGAGCCAAAGTCTTTTCCAATTTTCTTTTTTATTTTTGCAACCTCAGACTCTCTGGCAGATTTTGCAAGTATTGAAGCTGCTGAAACTGCTATGTAATCCCTGTCTGCTTTATGCTCGCAGGCGAGAGTTATATTTTCAGGAAGAGATAGGTTTTTTAGAACAGTTTGTTTCCAATTCTCACGATTTGGTGAAGGACAATCAATTATAATTTTTATTTTGTCTTTTCTCTGTTTTATTAGATTGATAATGATTTCTGCTGCTTTTATTGCTTCGATTGTATTAAGATTTGTACCACTATTTATTTTCGAGTCTATTTCAACTGGATGAGTGAGGGTTACATAAAAACCTAAAGACTTTTTTCTTATTATTTTTGCAAGAAGTTCGCGTTTTGCAGGAGCAAGCATTTTTGAATCTTTTACTCCAAGTTTCTTAAATTCTTTTTCTGTTTCAGAATTAATGATGCATCCTGCTAGGGCCATTGGACCAATTAGAGGACCTAAAGGCAAACAATAAATATCTTATTGTTTTCTACCTGCATCATCTATGCCCAATGTTAAATAACTAGTATCTTCTTTTTTGTTGCTAGTTTTATCCATCTTCCATCTTTTTGCCTCCTAATTAAATTTAACTTCTCAAGTTCTTTGAGTCTATTAAATGAAGATTTCCAACAAACTTTAAATTCTTTTGCAAATTCTGAAGTTTGTTTCAATCCTCCCAAAAATAAGAGGTACTTATTTTTAAGCTTTGAAATTATTACCAAATTAAGATTGTTAGTCCAATAGTCTATATTTTTAACTCGAAAATTATTTATTTTATTTTGCTTCTTTAGGGTTGTTAGTATTTCTTGAATTCTTGCAGGAGTTCTTTTGAATATTTCTGATAATTGCTTTGTTGAATAAGGATTTTTTAAGAGGGGCAATATTTTTTTAATTAAGAAATTTATTTTATAATGCTCTTCTTTAAAATGACTATAAACCTCCCAAAACTTTTTCTTTTTATCTGGATGCAAATCTGCAAGACCTAACCTTGCGAATATATCCCACATAGGTTTCCCATGGATCTCATAACTTCTATTCTTTATTTTAAATGAGAACTCAATTTCCAGCCCTTCTAATATCCTATCAATAAACTTTTTCTGTTTTATTTGTGCTATTCTTAATACTCTTGAATTATGGGAACCTTCTTTTATATTTCCTTCCCCTGCAAAAAATCCCCTTAGAACATAAGGAAAAAGTTTTGTTTTATTTAATGTTTCTGTAACCTTCTTTCTCCATTCTTTTATAAGTTCAACTGACGCTATTCTAAAGATTAAGAAAGGTTTTGTTGCTCTTTTATGCACATAGTATTTAATAACACAATTTGGATAAGGGAGGGATATTTTTTTTCCAGTTTTAGAATAAATATAAATCCTCTGATTGTAATCATGACCCCTAAAGATTTCATTTATTGTATCTTTAAATAAATCAATTAATTCCAAGCAAGTATTAGTAAAAGTTATTTCTGATTTTGATTTATTCCATCCCTCTGCAAGCCACAAGCCAACACATTCAGCTACTCTTTTTTCTTTATCATTTACCTCTTTCATATCTTCTTTAAAGAGTTTTATAATTTTTAAAGCTAATGGGGGAAAATTTTGGAGAATAAAAGAGGGCTAAAATAGCCCCCTTCCAGTAGCGGGAGTGGGAATTTCATGAATTTTTTAGATTCAATTTGAACCACACGATCTCAAGGTTATGGGCCTTGCGAGGACTCCAGGCTCCTCTATCCCGCTATAGAAAATCTTATTCAGATATGCTTTTAAAGGTTACTATCTTAAAAAATAAAAAGATAAGAGGTTAAAATGAGCGGACCCGGTTATGGAAAAAAGAGAATAAAAAATGCAGTGTACCTGCATGAAAAAGGCAAATCAAATGCAAGTGTAACGCATATTGACATTGAAGGAGATATTTCAGAGATAATAAAGCCTGGAGAAACAAGTTTTGTCAAGGGCAAACCTGGCGGGGTTTTTATTGCTCTTAGGAAAGAAATGATTTCAAGAGCAGAGAAAATTTTAAAAACCAAGAAAACTAGGAAATAATAAAATACAAAAGAGAGAAAACAAATCAAAACAATCAACATCAAAAAAACAATGGGGCACCACACCTTAAAAGGTGTGGTTTGTAAAGCCCCTTGTTTTTAGGATGCTCAAGGAACAACCACACACTAAAGTGTGTGGTTTTCTGTCAAGTTCCTTGACATAAAAATTGTTCATTAGAAATCAGAAATGTTATAGTGATGAAATTAGTAACTTAAGATGATTAGTTAAACTTAATTCATAGGAAAGTAACTTCTTTCCTTTTTTAAAACATGTCAAGTAACAGAGATTTAAGACACCTGAATGATTCAGAATCAATTCAAGATGCTTTTTCTAAACTTGTTTCAGGAGGAAAATCAGGATATAAAACTATTATTGAAAAGAAAAAAATACCCCCTAAATGCGGTGGTTGCGGAAGAGGTGGCGATGAGGGACAGAAATTTTGCCCGCAGTGTGGAGGAAAAATGATTACTCCAATTACAAACTGCCCAAAATGCAAAAAATCAATAGAAGATAATGAAAAATTCTGCACAGAGTGTGGAGAGAAATTGCAATAACTGGAAAGTTTTAAAAGCCAGAAAGTTCTATAAGAAGGACACGGTACTAGAAAATTAAATTTTTCTAAGTAAGCCCTTATCATTTAATGTCTTTGCGAGTCTACTTTTCATAAAAACCTCAGCACATTCATCTGCGAGAACCCCCATTATTAAATCAGTCTCATATCTTTCTTGTTTGAATAATAAGGGTAAATTTTTTCTAAGATACATTGCACCACTATTATCCAAATCAATTCCACAAACAACTCTTCTAATCCCACTTAAGACAATTCCTCCAAAACACATTGGACAAGGTTCATAAGTAGTATAAATAGTTGCAGAATTTTTATTTGCTCGAAGTTCTTTTTGACACTGTCCTAAAGCTAACATCTCTGCATGAGCTAATTTGCTTTTTTGTGTATAAACCTGGTTATGGGTTTTGGCAATAATTTTTCCGTTTAATTCAATTACACAACCTATTGGCCAGTTATCTTCTTCAAGAGCAATCTTTGATTCTTCTAAGGCTATTCTCATATAATCTTCATTGTCCATAAACACCAATTAGAAATGAGGTATATAAGAATTTATATAATAGATTGATTGATTAATTTCCAAAACACAAACCTTTAAATTCTTAAAATATTGTATATTTTCATAAGCCGCCATCACATACAGGAATTAAAAATTCCTGTCCTTTCGGTTCTCACGAACCTTCGGGTAACGGTATTGCACATTATATTTGTGCCGCCATCGCATAGCGGTTATTGCACGTGGTTGCTAACCACGACCCTTCGGGGTGGCCAGGTTCAACTCCTGGTGGCGGCGTATTTGGGGCTGAAAGCCCCATAACACCAAAATCAGAAAAACAAAGGGCACCGCACCTTAAAAGGTGCGGTTTGCGAAGCCCTTTGTTTTTGGGATGCTCAGAAAAGGACAGTTGCAAACAACTGTCTGCGGACTAAAGTCCGCAGTTTACTTTTTTGACATTATGAATTGACTGCAAAATTCTGATTGTTTCAAATCCCAAACAAGCTCATAAATTAGATAATCTGTCGCAAAAATGTTGAGATTGTGAGAAGGTGGCGGCGTATTTTCATTTTAGAATTGTTAATTATATTGGTAAATGAAAAATGACGTAGGCGTTCTACTTATTGATTCTTTAGACATCTCCTTGACATAAAATTAATTCAAGACCAAGAGAAATAAAAATATGGTAAAGTTGTTTTGAATTTGTTAGGTTAAAGTTTGAGATATTAAGCATGAAAGTCTTCTATTCTAAATTCCTCTTCTAAACTTCTTCCATTAGAGAATCCAACTTCTGTTGGGTCAACTATTTGATACTGTCTAAAAGCCTCATCTAAAAATTGACCTGCATAATCTACAGTTTCTGGACTTTCTAAAAGGATTCTACCAATTGCTGGATTGAATAAATGAGGGCATTTTTTTGAAAAATCTGCAAAATCTTGATTAGAATCCACTTCCTTTTGATAAACAGTATAACCCCCATTATCATAAGTTGAAAATCTTATACCTCTTCCAGCAAAACCAGTATTCATACGAGTTTGATGTCTATCTGGAGAACATAAACCTAAAACTTGCATTAAATTAAATAAGTATGTTCCATTTACTTTCCCACTAACCTTTAAATGACTTCCCCTTTGGCCTAATAATGTTCTATAAGCTTGAGTTATAGTTTCATATGCTTCTGAATAATCACTTCTATCCATGAGTGAAATTTGAGCACGTAAAATTTCTGGAACCTTCTCCCTTGCAACATCATCATCTCCTAATTCACTTGCAAATGTTCCTTCAATATATGAAGCGGCTTCAAATAATGTTATTCTCTTAAATGCGTCAGATAATACCCTATTTGCCTTTCTTTCTTTTTCCATGACCTGTTCAATTCTATTAACATCATAACCTTTTAAGTCTCCATGCTGTTTTGCATAGCTTACTATTCCAATTATATCATTTGTAGTTCCAGCAGGTCTAAGTACAATTACTCTTTCTAATTTTCGTGCACCTTCAGATATTTGTCTACCTAGATTTATTGAATCTACAACTTTTGAGGGTATATTCTCCATAAAATATCTTAACATAAACACTATTTAAATATTTCTATTGTTACCCCTTAATAGTAAATTCTTATTAATAATTTTTAGTAACATTTAATTTCCTCATACTCCAAATAGCTTCTCTCAACTTTTCGAAAAATTTAAAACATATCTCCTAGGACAATAATTATTATAAAACTAAAAAGTATCTAATAATATGGAAAATTATGTGGAACTGGTGTATATGGCAGCAGGTGTTTCCAGCAGATTTGGCGGGGGAATCAAGCAACTTGCAAAAATTGGGCCTAATGGTGAAACACTAATTGAATATTCATTAAAACAAGCGGTTTCTGCTGGATTTTCAAAAATTATTTTAGTTGTTGGAAATAAAACAGAAGAGCCATTAAAAAAATTAATTGGAGATAGTTTTAATGGAGTTCCTGTTTTTTATGCTTTGCAGAAATTCAATGAAGAAAAAAGAGACAAGCCATGGGGAACTGTTGATGCTCTTTGCGTTGCGAGGAACTTGGTAAATTTTTCTTTTGTTGTTTGCAATGGAGATGATATTTATGGAGAAAATACATTTAAAATTCTGGTTAATCATCTAAAAGAATTTGATGAAGAAGCAACAATCGGCAACAAATTAGGAGATTGCTTGTCTGAAAGAGGAACAGTAAATCGCGGGATTTTTCAAGTAGACAGCAAAAACTATGTTCAAAGCATCACAGAAACATTTGATATTGAAAAATCAAATCTTGAATTAAAAGAGCTCGTGGTTGAAGATTTATGCAGCCAAAATATTTTTGCATTGCATCTTAGAACTATAAAGTTATTAAACATAATCTTAGAGAGATTTAAAACCATACACCATGGAGACAGAAAAGCAGAATGCCTGCTTCCAAATGAGCTTTCAAATTTAATTAAAAGCAATGAAATTAAAATGAGATTATATTCTACTCCAGATAAGTGGCTTGGTGTAACAAATCCAGAAGATGAAGAGCTTGTCAGAGATGAGATTAGGAGAGCAAGTCCTCATTAATCAAAAAATGTTAAAACAAAATCAACTGAGGAATATACTTACACGAGATATATTGCTAATTGATAATTCAAAATGTTCTAGTTAGAATATTTGTAATCCAAAAGGTTTATGTAAATCGAATATTGGTGGTTGCATTTCATCTGGATTAAAAGGTTCTTTTGCAATAGCAGGACTTTTGTGAATAATTGATTTATAAAATTTAACAAAAGTCCTGAGAATACAACAAATCTCTGTGTTTAAAAACATTTATAAACAACTGAATATAAAAAATAACATGGAAAAAGACATAGGAAAAATACGGAAAAATGACAATACAGACATTGTTATAAGGGTAGATGATTTTGGAGGCAGAACAGGCGTGACAATAAGAGAGTTTACAACTTCTGAAAGATATACTGGGTTTACAAAAAGCGGAACAAGAATTCCTGCAGATAGTTTCTCTGATTTCAAGGCAATGATTAATATGATAACAGCAGATGACTTGAAAACAGCAGAAGGTGCTGAAAAATCAGGACCAGAAGAAAAAGAATCTGAAGAAAGCCAAGAATTGCTGTAATTTTCTAAAAAGTAAAATTGAAAGGGAAAATAAACATAAAAAGAGGAAAATAAAGAATGCCTTATGCAGTTTCACATTTATTAATTGTTATAATTTTATTAGAATTATTTAGAGATTATTATGTTAAAAATAAAAGAACTTTCCCATTGCATTATGTTTTAATTGGGGGAATTGCAGGCTTGCTGCCGGATATTGATATTGCTGCTTATTATGTTTTAAGCTTTTTTGGATTTACTATTGAACAAGTGCATAGAACATACACCCATACATTATTCCTGCCTTTGATTTTTCTTGTGTTAGGACTTGTTTTGCATGGTGTTAAAAGTAAAAAACTTGGAGAGCATCATCTTAAATTAAGAAATATATTTTTTGTAATTGCTTTTGGAACTTTTATGCATTTGGTTTTAGATGCTTTTCTTTCAGGAACAATTATGCCTTTTTATCCTATCTCAGCATATTCTTTTGGAATTTACCTGCTTAATGTTTTTCCATATCCTTGGAGAGATAATCTTCTTCCAACAATAGATGCTGCTTTGCTTGTCTTGTGGCTGGTTTCTCTTGAATTAAGGCATAAAATCAGCAGTTTTATATGATTCTAAAAGAACTCTGTTGAAATCCCTAAAAATAGATTTTTAGAACAAAAACAATTTAAAAAGTACAAGGAATAACAGCAATAGAAAATTTGCTAATCAAAAAATTCCTGTGTATTACCACACACTAAAGTGTGTGGTTTGTTTGGAATTTTAGGATGCTCAGAAAAGGACAGTTGCAAACAACTGTCTGCAACATA
>CAZWEB010000024.1:4982-11998 GCA_964632115.1 Candidatus Woesearchaeota archaeon | reverse complement strand
AATTTCAAAAAAGTTTATTCTTTTTGTTTTTCCTACTTTCTCAGCCCCAAGTCATCATCAAAACCTTTTTGTTTTGATTTTGCTCTTTCTCTTTCAAGATAACTATAAACCTTGCTCTGCTTGCTTCCCTGAATTATAGAAGTAACTGCCTGAATTGCTTTTTTAATATCTTCTGATTTTCCAATAATCCCAACAACATTATCATGAACACTTACAAAACAATCACTTAACTCTTCAATATGTTCTCTTGTTTTTCCATGAGTGCCTATAATTCTCCCACGGACTCTCGCTAAATCATGCCTTTTTGTTATGTCTTTTATATTTATTTTTTCAAAAATAACTTCCTCATCTTTTAATAGCAAAGCTTGTTCTGCTGTAAAACCAAGCTCCATTGCCTCAACAATATTAGAGACGAGATATTCCTCAACAGCCCTGCCTTCAATATTAACAGTTTTCCCTGTAAAAGAAATCTTGACATTCAGCTCTTTTTCAAGCTTGTGCTTATTCTGCCTGATTTTTCCTGCAGATTGTGAATATATTTTTTCCATGATAAAATAGTCCTTTGGATTTTTTAATTTATTTTTTAATAAAATTTAATTTACCTAATCTACAAATGTCACTAAGATCATAACCAGAATATTTTAAATGCTTAATTAGCAAATTCTTCTTTATTATTATAGACTTGAATTGTTTTTGCAATTTATTTTAAAGTATTTTATTTAAATATGATTTATCTTAATTTAAATTCAAATCAAAACTCATTTTCAATATCTTTAAGATAGCCTTTTCTTTTCAGCCATTCAACAGCAGCAGGATTATATTTGAATATAACACTTCCTTTGTCATTGTCAAATTCCCAGGGTTCTACAATAATAACATCTCCTTCTCTGAGCCATAATTTTCTTCTTAATCTTCCCGGAACCTTGCAATTTCTAGATTTTCCATCCAGGCATCTCACAGACATTCGCGCGGCCCCTAATCTCTGGTCAAGAATTCCAATTATCTCCTTGTCCCTTGGAAGCCTGACCCTTATAGGACCTTCATGTCCGGGTACAGGAGCATATCCTTTATTTTTCTTATTCTTGTCCTTAAATCCAGTTCGATTAAATGCCATATTAAAATTTAGATATTTTTGTTTATAAATGTTGTTAAAAAAGAAATAAAATACAAAACATAACATAATCCAAGAAAATAACAAAACAAACCACCCCTCCTAAAATTAATCTAAGTAAATATAAACTATTACTAGTTTATTAAATTATATTGCAGATTAGTTTTTGGCATCCAGAAGCAATGTAATGAGCCAAATGTTAAGTTCACAGCAGCACCAAAGCAACAGGAACTCCAGAAATTCTTTTTATGCCTTTTTTCTCAATAATTCCTGTTTTCAAAGCCAAAGAACATGCTTTTTCGCCAACAATATTAAAAGTAGCATCTTCCATAACAGAATCTCTGATTATCTCTAGAACTTCTGATTCTGATTTTTTATCGCCTTTAAAGAATTCTCCTGTTAAATCAATCTGCATTATGCCTTCTTCGAATTTTTTCCCAATAATCTCAGAATCACAAATAGCAACAAGAGTCCTATAAGACTTATGAATTTTAACTAGCATTTTTTCCTTCAATCTTTAAAATCAAAAAATATAACCCCTCTATTATCTTAAGATAATAGCTTCCCTTAAAGGGGAATATATTGATATGAAAATCTATAAAATTTAAATAAAAATATTCAAAAAATATAAAATATTATTTTAATCTACTTTAAAAGTGCACACAGTAGTTCCACAAGTCGGGCACTTACCTTTCATCATTGCCTTTCCTTTTTTTGTGGTTGTTTTTTTTGCATCTTTTATTTCTGTTTTTTTCTTACACTTCACACAATATCCATTTGCCATTTTTTACCTCCTTAGTTTATTTTCCTAATATGATATGTTTTTTAGGTTTAAAAACCTTTTTTATATGTTTTCAACCTTTTTTTATTGTTTTTAGCTAATCTTTTTAGTATTTACTGTATTTTTGCCCTTACAGAATGTTTTGCACCGCAAGCAAGGCAATGCAAGAACAAAAATCTGTCTTGCTTTACAAGTTCTGTATCTGGTTTTCCACACTCCTTGCATAAAACAAACTCTTCAACATACTGTTTGATTTTCTCATTAATTCTTGAAGAAGGCACTTTTTTTACAAGTATTAACCTGTCTCCATCTTGTTTTCCAGGAGCAGCAAGTTCTCTTTGCAGGAATTTCCCCAAATGCAGACAATCTCTCCTCAGATAATCACAAACCTGCCTGAAATTAGTAATAATTGTTCTTATCCCCTCTATATGCCCTTCTACTCTTGGGATTTCAAATCTTTCAATCTTTGTTTCAACAGGCTTAATTTCCTTATAAGCTCCATCAAGCATTTGCTCATAATTTTCCATGAAAATCAAAGATAATGGAGGTTTTTAAATCTATAGAGATATATTCAATATCAGGCCCACAAGTCAAGAGAACTTACTTAAAAAATAATAAATCAATCCAATATAAACTAATAGTAAAAGTTTGCTAATTTATTAGATTCAATTCTTATCAGTCTTTTATAATAAGCGAGTGCAACGAGCAGATTTTATCTTTATTGTTTTCTCAGTATGCAATATATTCAGTATATCCAGAATTTTTATATACTCTTTTTCCCATATCTCAACATGGCTGAACTTGAAGAAAGAGTTAAGAATACAAATATCAGCTCTCACAGCATCACAGAAGAAACCTGCCCTGATTGTGGAACTCAGGTTTCTTACGAACTGGGAACAGGAAATCCAGTATGCCCAAATAATGAATGCATGAGACAAATAATTTACTATTAAGAATTAATTATCCCAAAAATCTCACAACACCGGGACGAGGCTCATAAATTACTCCGCCTTCAAGCAATTTCTTAATTTCCTGGTTAATAAGTTCAGGGTCTGCTTTTATTTCCATTACAAGCTTCTCAGTATCAATACCATCACTTCCCTCTTGTTCTGCTTTTTTAACTCTGTCAATAATCTGGTCTTTAACCGCATGAATTTCTTCTGTTTTCACTTCAACTTTAGGCTTTGATTTTTCAAGTTCAAGTTTTCTAACAAGCAGATATCTAGGGTCAAGAACCTTAACAATTTCAGGCAAAATATAAATCTCATTATTAAAAGTTCTTAAAAAACCAATAACCATAACTGTATGCCCCTGGTTTATATCATCAAATAATTTTGTGTTTTCTGAAAAAGCCTTGATTGATATTTGCCCAGAAGCATCATCAAGAGTCATAGTGGCAAATCTTGTTCCTCCGCCACTCCCCTCATTTGAAAATTTATCAATCACATTAGCAACAACATTTATCCTAGATATTTTCATGTTTCCTAACTCAAGAAAATCCAATTTCTCCCGCGCCCCAGGCTCTCCTGAAGAAGATAAAACAGGTTTTCCTCTATGAATATCTCCTATTCTAAGCTTATATGCAATCTCTCGTTTTTTAAATTCAGGCATTTTTTAGTCCAAACCTCTCCCTAAATATCTTTATTTTTCTTTTAAAAACTTCTTCCAAATTAACATCATAATCTTTAGCAAGAATTAAAATCTGGTACAAAACATCAATTAATTCGTGTTCAAATTTTTCTCTATTAAAATCAGCTCTCCAGTTACTTTTCTCATGATTCATCTCTTTTGCAAGCTCACCTACTTCCTCAACTAAATGCAAAAAAATAGTATCTTTATTATGATTCAAATTATGTTTTTTATTATATTCTTCTATTATTTTATATGCCTCTTCCTGCATTTCTTTTATTTCCATTTTATAATCTCATCTCAGCAAGTTCCTTTAAATAATTAATTATACTCTCTGAACATATCCTTTTTTTGGTTCAAATATGTCTCCTGTTTGTTTTAATCTTTGAATTGAATCTGAAATTTCATCTTTTGACATTTTCTCTTCAAGCTCTTTTTCCAGTTCTTCAATAGGAATAAGTTTCCCCATTCTGCTTTCTAATCTTGACAAAGCCTCCCTCACTAAAATAACTCTGCTTCTCTGGCTAGTGCTTACGCCAGTAGCGATTCTATCAATATCAAATGTTTTTGTTTCATAATCATAACCAACCTGCATTAAATAAAATTTCATTAAAGTAATTGCTCTTAAAGCATCTTCTTTTTTGACTTTTTTGCTCAGTCTTGCTCTTGCACTTGCCTCGCTTAATCTGATTAAACCATCCAACTGCCTTGCTGAAATTGGTACTGGCCTTGCAGCTCCTTCTGCAGATACAGGAGCATTCCTCAGATTAACATAAAATTTTTTTAATTCGTCCACAGCATCATTAGATAACTCTGGATTAATTTTCTGCTTTGCATAAGCAATATATTTTCTAAAAAGCACACTGTCAATAATCTGTTTTTTCCCTTCTTTTTTATGCTCCAAAAGAAGATGTGTTGCTAGAGCATCATCTCTTGCTCTGTCAGGCATGTCTCTTAAAGTAAATATTATATCAAACCTGTTTATTAAAGTAGGGGGCATGTCTATCTGCTGGGCAATAACCTGAAAAGGTTCAAATCTTCCTAATTTTGGATTTGCTGCAGCCAAAAGAGAGGTTTCAGCACGAAGGGTGTTTCCCTGAATTGCAATCTTTCCATTTCTTCTTGTCACAAAGAACCCTGTTTCTGTTGAAAAACAAAATACTTTTCCAGTGTAATCTTTTATTTTAATCTGCTTTTTTCTTATTGATGGTTCGGTTTTGTCAGATAAAGAGATCCTAAACATAGTTTTTCTATTCTTCCTGTAATTCTCCTTATAATGAATGTTTTGCGGGGCTGATTTGCCGATTAAATGCGCTATTATTTGAAATTCATCAGCAAGTTTTTTTGAAGTAACACTAAAATATTTGTTGTCTGAAGAGCCATCTCCAAGCATCATTGCATCAAATAATATTTTTAGCTGCCTAGGAGATAATAAAGAGAAATTCAAACAGGATTTTTTAAAATAGCATTTTTCCCCAAGATTTTTTAAATATTCATAAAGTTGTGTTTGAGTTATTTTATATCTTATATATTTTCCGCAGTTTATTTCTGATAAAGAGCAGCCGAGAGTTTCGGTGAGTTTCTTCAGGCATTCTCTTATTTTTTTAGATTTTCTACCTTTTTTTTGAACAATTCCAATTGTTGGAGCTGTTTCAATTCCTCCTTCTGTTAAATAATATCCTAAAAATTCCAGCCAAAGATTCATAGGAATATTTTTTTCTTTATGTTGATGAGTATATTTTGGATGTATTCTTTTTTGTTTGTGTTTTATTCCAGGAATAATAAAATATTTAGTTTCTGTTCCTATAAATCTCCCAGAATTAATAAATTTTATATAATTATAATCAAGATTTTGCGCTTCAATTGCCTTTAGATTTTTTTGACTAAATTCTCTGGCAAGCATTTTGTGGTTAGGAGTTACAAAAATATCGTTGCTTTCATTATTAAAATGATACATTTTTCCATTATAATCATAAATATACACCCCTTTATGAGGCAGAAATCTTATGGTTTTATCAAAAGGGTTATATTGCGCTATTTTTTCATTTTTTACTTCACTATGATGTTTCCATCCGGTTTCTGTTAGAACTTCAGTGTCTTCAGAATAACATGCCTGAACATTAGCCTTGCTAATAGTCACTGTTTGCTGCTCAAGCGCCTCGTGCATGGCGCTTCTATCTTGAACACCCATTTTATCTATCTCATCAACACAGATAAGCCCTTTATTTGCCAGAACCATTGCTCCTGCTTCCAAACTCCATCCTTTTAAAAATTCATCTCTCACAACAGTTGCAGTTATTCCGGCCCCAGAAGTAGCGCTTCCAACAATATATCTTCCCTTAGGCGCAAGAGTCGACATAAATTTCAAGAGTTGGCTTTTTGCGACCCCTGGATCACCTACTAAAAGAACATGTATATCACCTCTTGTTTCTCCTCCATCTGCCTTTTTCTTTTTCACTCCGCCAAATAACTGGAAAACCAAAACTTCCTTAATTTCTTCATAACCATAAATGCTTGGCGCAATGCTTCCAATCATCTTCTGGATAAGATTCTTATCAGAGGCAAGCTCTTTAATCTGCATTTCATCTTCTTCACTTATATCAAACTCCTGAAAAGTTTCTTCCAAAGGAATTACATTATTTGCCTCAACAGCCAAATCAAATCTTGTGGAAATAGCACCTGTTTGCAATGGAACCGGAACTTCTTTTAAGACACCAATAACTCTGACTCTACTTCCAGGAGTTGTTTTCTCCTCCATTTTAGGCTCTACTAAATCTTCCTTGAGAAAAACAGAAATTCTTCTTGGCTGTTCTCCCCCTGTTAAGTTTTCAGGAGATTCTTCAATAACAATTCTTTGAGCATCAACCATTTCCTTGCTTACAAGATTAAACTGCCCTTTTCTTCCGCATGAACATCGTGAGGGCTCCCTAAATTTTTTGTCTATTTGAAGCACAGAAATAATAGTTCCGCAAGAAGGGCATTCAAATTTAGCATTAACAACCTGCGGTCTTACATCAGATGCCTGCCTTACAAGCCCTTCTATTGAAATTAAACTATTAAGATGCTTGGCCCTTATATTCCTTATGTGAACAAACTGCATTTCAGGCAAATCCAAAAGCCTGATTCTTGGATTAACCACAAGCCCTGACTCTTCAAGCGCAAGTTCCATAACCTGGATAATTTCTTCAGGAGAAGACATTAGTTGTTCAGCTAAAATTGGAGAAAAAGAAGAAATTTCCTGAGAATGCAGAAAAATAACATTCTTGCCGGCACGTATAAACTTTCCAACTTCTTTTTTATAATAATTAAAAAAATTCTTTGATTCAGTAATAAAATCCTCACCTTTTTTTTCTTCCATTTTTGAAAAAATTCAAATGCATTTATAATAATTTCTATACACCAAACTATATAACTAATAAATTATAATTCTCTCCCCTAGCCAGACTTTCAATAAACCCCAGTTTATTAAATTATCTTACTATCTTTGAGTGAAAA
>CAZWEB010000024.1:0-4882 GCA_964632115.1 Candidatus Woesearchaeota archaeon | reverse complement strand
TTGTTCTTTGTTCCTGTACAAACAAGCTTTCCATTGCTAAAAAGAAGAAAAGTAGCTGTTGGTTCTTCTAACTTATACACCAGTCCTGGAAATTGTTCAGGCTCATATTCTGTGTTTTCAAGCTCTAATGCAAGCAAATTAAGATTTAAAGCCAAATCAATACTCCCACTAGCCACTATATTCTGAACATTAATTTTCGGCTTGTCTGTGATTCTTACATTTATTCTTCTCAGTTGCTTTATCACCTGCTCAATAACTTGTTTAACCTGTCCAACTGATTTTGTTCCAGTGCAGACTAAATTTCCAGATGAAAACACAAGAACAGCTGATTTTGGCTTTTTCACACGCAACACTAATCCTGGAAATTGTTCTGGATTATATTCTGTATTACTCTGGGTTCTTGCTAGTTTTGTCAGAGATACAGGCTTACCTAAAGAAGTTGTTGCAACAATATTCTGCACTTTTAAAGAAGTTTTTGCCATATTAAAAATTTTTGTTGTTTATTTTGAATTTTTGAGATGTTTAAAAAATGCCTTTTTAAAACATTTTTTGCCATTGTGTTTCCCTTAGTAGAATTTTTAGTCATTTTGCCTTTATAAAGCTTTTGATTTTTCCCCTCGAGAAAAAATTGCTTTATAAAGCGATTAAGGAGTTAAGGAAAAGGCGGAACATTATATTCCTTAGGATTAAATGGTCTCGGAGAATTATAATTCACAGTAGCCTCGGGCGACGGTTGTTGCTTTTTAATGGAAATAATAATCGCAATTAAAACAATGATTAATGCTAAACACACGAAGACTATTATAACTACAAATATCCATGTTAAATTTGATTCATATTCACATGATTTTTTCTCAGCAGGTTTTTCTGAATTAACCCCACAATTATTAATATCGTTGCATGTTCTTGTTCTATTTTCCTCTTTTGTGCATTCTTCAGGCAGCCAGACAGAACAATTCCAAGAAGGATTACAGGAAACACAAGCTTGATTTCCCGGAGGTTTTCCATAACTAGAATTGCATGAATTTAAATCTAAACAAATTTTTGTCTGAGTATTATTTATGCAACTACCCCAAAAACTGCAATTCCAAGAAGGAGTGCATGCTCGTGTGAGATAATAAGAATCACCCACAGATTCTCTCACAGCAGAATTTGTCAGTCCTGAAACAGTAATTTTAGAACTAGACACATCGCACGAAAAAAAAGTATATTCTCCAGGACAATAAATTAATTCTTCATCATCTTCAAAGCAATCCCCACTCAATGACGAAATGCTTGTTACATGATTATTTTTTAGGCATATTTCATTAGAACCATTTAATCTATCAATTGTGATTGTCTTGGAGTCATTTATCCCATTTACAATTAAATATCCAAATTTAGACGAGGCTCCTTGTTTTTCAATATAAATTGCATTCATATCCAGTGGAACAGAAAAATTATGATTAAACCAAATTCTAGAAACACTCCCTTCTTTAAACTCAACTCTCTGAATCCCACCTGTATAATTTTTTGAGTTGCTTGCTGAACTGGCATTTATATAAACACTAAGAGAAATTCTAGAAGTTGCAAAAGAAGAAACATTTCCAATAATTCCATTACTATTAGCATCACATCCAACAGAGATATTTGCAGGCCTTCCTGAATCAGTCCCGCAATTATTTGAATCAATATAATAAGTCACCTTAGATTCACTTGACAAACATGTTGTATTATATTGCTTCCAGGATGGTGTGCAAGAAGGAACAATTGTAATTATCTCTGAAAATGCAAAAACATTTAAAGTGTAATTAGCCAAAACAACCCCAATAATTCCTCTCGAACCAGAATCTAATGTTTCATCATCTAAAAACATATAAGAAGTACTAGATGATGTAGCATTAATTTTCCATGATGCTGGAGTAGCTTTAAAAAAGTTATTAAACTCACTTCCTGCTTGGGATAAGCTAATTTCTCTTGATTTTAAATAATTTGCTGGAATAAAAGTATCTGTACTTCCATCTATAAATAGATTATCTATTGCAGTCGTTGTGCTTCCAAGAATGTCTAAATAGTCTTGTGTGAAATTTCCTTCAGCAGCAATTATAGCAGTCACATTTATTGGAACAAAAAGAACAAATGAAACATCTTCTCCCTGAAGAATATATGCTCTTTCCCCATTTATTTTATAAGCAAGAAAAGCATTGCATTTTCCAACTTGGCTTGTATTTGTAAAAATAATTATCCCGCTTGAACTCTCCTTGAATACAGAATCCCAAACAGCCCTTATAGATGCATCAGAGCAATCTGTTGGAATTATTGGAGTAGAAACAACTTTCCCTGTTAAAAAAGAATTTGAGTTACCAATGGAATTTCCATAATCAATATTGTCAGAATAATCTTCAGAGGAGTTTATAATTGTTACAACAATAAAAACGCACGCTACAGCCAAAACTACAAGCAACATCTCCTCTTTTCTCATAATATACAATCTAATTGCAAATATATAAAATTATCTAAACATCATCTTATTATCCCCTAAACTTAATTTCTGTTATCCAAATATATCCTCCACAACAATATTACTTAAATATTCAAAAATAAATTAAACTACATGCTTGAAAAAATACTTAAAAGTGGTGCAGGTTTAATCTTAGCCAGCTCTTTGTTTCTTCAGTCACTTCAATACTCAGGATGCACAATCCGCCCGCCGATTCCAAAAACAACTCAAATACAAGACATAACAATCCCAGAATCTTACGCAAAAAATCCAGTAAATTTAAACCAAGAACCTGGAAATGCTGCTTTGTTTGATTTTCCAGATAAAATTCCAGGAGTAGCCCATATAGACAAGTTCCTTACTCCCAGAGCTAGAAAAATAATAATTCATATAAGACAAGCCCATTATCAGGAAAGAATTTCAAAACAAATAACTGACTTGATAATTGATTCTGTAGAAAAAAAAGAAGCAGAAGAATCGCGGGAAAATGTAATAAATATCCAGAAAAATATTTACAAATCCCTTGATTTTTTAATTAAAAACTTCAATGTTTCCCAGATTTATGTTGAAGGTTTAATTCCAAGATATGAAGCATTATTTAATAATGAAGCATTAAAGATTTTTGCAAAAAGGCAGGACTCAAGATTAAAAGAAGAAATATTGAGAAAGAATTTAGATTTTTATAAAAACCAGTTAAAAGAGCCAAAAATTGACGGAGTAGTCCCAAAAGAATCAGAAATCCCTGAATATATGGATTTTTTGAGAAAAAATATAAAAATTATTGAAGCAGAAATTAAAGAAGCAGAAAGAGCAAAAGAAATATTTAGAAAATTTGATGAAGAAAATATTTTTGCAAATGGATCTTATTTTGTTTTAGCAAGTGAAGGAAAACTTAAATTATTAGCATCAGAACCTATTTTTCCAGATGAAGCCCGCCGACTTGCCCTAGAACCACCTCCTAAAGATAAAATTGAAAGTATTGAAATGAAAAAAAGAAGGCATCTTAAGTCCATGCTAGATGCAATGGATCCCAGAGAAAACGAGTCTCTTAAAATAATAACAAAACAATTAGACCCTCTTGTTATAATTGTTTTTGGAGGATATCATGATTTTAAAGGAGAATTTTCATTTGGAAAAAACCACAGAATTGGAAACAGATTTTCAGTGTGCGATAATATTGGATATTATAATTATCTGCATCCAAAAAACCCCCTGTCATTCATAGAAATAACCCCTGAAGGCTATGAATTCTTTGAAAAGAAAAATGAATCAGTTTATCCCTAAGTGCCAAAGCATATGATAAACAAGAATGCAGCGACAACTTAAAAAAATGCTCACAAAAAACCTCAATTATCTACCCCTGATGTTCTCTTTTAATTTCTGCCAGAGTTGCAATATCAGAAACATGCCTATCTGGCCTTAATCTTATAATTCTTGGAAATCTTAATGCAAATCCGCTCGAATAAGTAGGGGATTTTTGAATATTCTGGTAAACAACACTGACAACAAGTTTGGGTTTTACTTCAACTTCTCTGCCATGCTCTTTTTCAATTAATGGCTTTAGTTTTTTTGTAAGTTCCTTGAAACTCAGCCCTTCTGATTCTTTTTCTTTTAATCCAGTTGAAACTTTTCCAATTTCAAGCAACTCAGTTCCGCTATGGCACGCGACAGTATAGCTTGTGAGCCAGCCTGCTCTTTTTCCAGTTCCTGCTTCTGCTTTTACAATAACCAAATCAAACTCATTATCCTGAGGTTTTATTTTAATTCCATGTCCAACCCTTGAACCTGGTTTATATTCTGAATCCAGATTTTTCATCATAATTCCTTCTTCACCTTCTTTCAAAGCCTCTTTGTAGAATTTCTCAGCCTCCTCAACACTAGAAGTAATAATTGCTTCTGCTGCTTTCATCTTGTATTTATGATTTTCAATTATTTTTTCAATTATTTTTCTTCTTTCTTTTAAAGGAGTTTTTATCAAACTCTTGCCATTATAATATAAAATATCAAAAACATTTATTTCAATAGGAAGAGTTTCTGCCATTTTCTCAATATCATATTTTCTTTTTATTCTTTGGCTTATTTCTTGAAATGGCTTATATTTTTTTGTTTTAGGGTCAAAACCAACAGCTTCTGAATCTAAAATAAAACTTTTTGCTTTGACATATTGTTTTACATATTCTTTCACTTCTGGAAACTGTTTAGTAACTTCATCAAGTCTTCTTGTAAAAATTTTTATATCACCGCTCTCAGATTTATTTATCATCATTCTGAAACCATCATACTTAAAATCAATCAGAGCTGGCTTGCCAACCCTTTCAAAACCTTCTTCAATTTTTTTTTTTTTTTGAAAAAGCATTACTTTCAATGGCTTTCCAGGAGAAAGTTCTGTTTTTCCTAATTCTT
>CAZWEB010000023.1:0-12415 GCA_964632115.1 Candidatus Woesearchaeota archaeon | reverse complement strand
TAAAGGAGAGTTAAGTGAGTGGGATATACTTCTGCCTAGGATTGATTTGTTTATAGACAATGTTAATTTTTTTAATTCAATAAATTTTGCACCTTTAACCTCTAGTAATGGGGCTATTCCAATACTTGTAAAAGAAAAACCTTTTGGTATAAAGTTTTGTCCGAGTTTTTCTTCTGACTTGCCTGGATTGACAAGATTGGATATTCCTATTGATTATATCTTGAAATTTAATAATGCTGCTGAAGTTCCTGTTGTTTCTTCAAGCGATTTGAAAATTTACAAGACAAAGGATGAATTGAGAAATCAAGTAAAAGATGCAATTATTAATTTTGGAAGTATAGTAGGTGTGGGTGAAGAAATTTCTAGATTAAAAGAAATTAAAAAAGGAGAAGATTGTGTTGTTAAACTTGGATTAAAACAAGAGGAGATTGTTCCTGAATCTTCAATCTTTTGGTATGAACTTGAAGTAGATTCCAATAACCAAATTTTAGAGTCTGAAGAAGGAAATAATATTAAAGAAGGAGCTATTTTCAGTCCTGAATCAAAAAGCCTTTCTTTGCAGTATCATACCATTGTTCTTGAAGATGAAAAAACAGGAGAGTTTGTTCCTGCTAATGAACAGACAGTCAGCAGAGGGGTAAATAATATTAAACAATCATACGAGTTTATAAGAAGAGTTTTTCCTATTGCTAGTGAGAAATTATGGCTTTATGGATTAGGCAATAGTGAAGATGAGAGTGTTCTTCAGATGCTTAGAGAAATTGTTCCTAAAATACACACTTCTTTAAAAATTCAGACTGATAATTTAGAAGAAATTTATATGCCTGTTTCTTTTCCTCCTACTTTAAGTGATGAGGAATTTGCTTTAGAAGAAGAAAAAGCTTTGGATAAAGCAGATGAGGTAAGAAGAGAAATTTTAAAAGAATTGCGTCCTTTTGCCAAGAAATATGGTGAAGGAAAACCTCAGGAAAAGGATAATGAAATCATTGTTGTTGGAATTGTTCCAAGGGAAGTATTGTCTATAAAACGCAATGGAAGAGTTATTAGTGCTTCTGGTTTAGCTTATCCTGAATTTAATATTGTTTTAATTGAGTATGATGCTGATTATGGAACACTTGCTCATGAAGTTGGGCATTGTGCTGGGCTTTATCTTAAAAGTGAAGAGTATGAGATAGTTCCTTGGTTTGGGGATGTTGCTTCTGATGGTTGGTGTCTTGACCCAGATACCGGGGAGAGTTGTGGTGGTTTATGGGGAGATGCAATTGTAAATATTTGGGATGAAAAAAGTACAAGCATGCAGAATAAATTTTCTTTAAGTGATGTTTGGGAAGAGGATTTTTATTCTGGAGAAATTAAAGATAGCATTGATATGGGAAAAAGATATATTGATGTAATGGGAAGTGCTCTTGGAAAGAATAGGTGGGTTAGTATTGATACTTACAAAGAATTAGCTGATAAATATACAAGAGGGGTTTTGGCTTAAAATGGCAGGAATACTTAGACGAGATTTTTTGAGACAAGGATTAGTTGGACTTGCAGCCCTAGTTTCAAGTTATTTGCTTTTACAAGCAGAGAGTATAACTGCTGAACCTAGTATAGAAATAAAAAAACAGGAAACTGAAAAACCTGAGAAGAAACCTGAAGAATTTAAGGTTTATTTTGCTGGGAGATATGATCTAAAAGAAAAAGAGCCTTACACTATTTTAAGCAGAGTGATGTTTGATAAAAACAGAGAAGTTGAAGGAAAGTTGGAAAAAGTTCTTGGAGAACTTGATTTTAAAATAGTTCCAAAAGTGATAGAAGTTACAGGAAGAGAGTATTTTGGCAAGTGCAAAAAGAGTGAATTGTTAGGTTCATGGCAAATTAATGGAAAAAATTATTTAGTAGGGAGATATCTTCTTTGGAGAAATGATAAAAATGGAACGCAAGTAGGAGACCAATATCTTGTGGTTATAAGCGAGAAAGGAATTTTTCCCTTGCTTCCTGCAAAAAAGCCTACAGACGGAATTGTTTATACAGCTGTTGTAGGAGATGACGGAACAATACTTGTTGCTGAATTAGGAAATCAGCCAGAAAGCATGCAAAGGATGAGGGAGATTGTTGCTGTTTATACTCCTGATAAAGATGGTGGATATTCTGCAAATCTAAAGGGTTATATTAAGTTGCCTGAAACATATAAGGCTATTGATGTTGTGAGGGCTCATAGTATTCATGGAGAATGGAAAGATGGATTAAGATATATAATCGGTAGTGAGTGCAGAATTTTAGAACCTTTAAGAAATCCAGAAAATGGAAGATTTTCTATGTATAGATTTTTACCTTTTAGAGAAGGAGGATATAAAGATGATAAGTAAAAAATATTTTATTATTCTTATTTTGATTAGTGTTTTTTTGATAGCTGGTTCTGTGGTTTATGCTGGAATTTCAGGCTATGGTGTTGAGATAAGCCAAAAATCTATTTTAAAAATAAAAAATAATTTATTAAATTATAGAGAGATTGCTGATGATAATTTTGCTTCAAGTATAACTGGAAATAATAGAGATAATTCAAATAATCATAGGAAAGGTTCAGGAAGTTCTGGTTCTTCTTCAGGTATTTCTGGACTTGCAAGTCTTGTTAGTGTTCAAAACTTTGAGAATCCTGGAATTTTTCTTTTTCAGGGATTTGTTGGAGAAGATTTTGAATTTTTTATTGAGCCTGCGAATATTGATAATGAAACTGAACAATTTGGTTTGGAGTATAGGGCAGAATTTTTTGATGCAGAAAATAATCTGCTGAAAGTTTTTAATTTTTCAGCTGAAGAAATTGAATATTCTGATTATAAAATGTTTTACTTTTTTGCTGAAATTCCTCTTGAAACTAAGAGAATTGTTTTTTATGATAATCAGGAAGTTTTAGAGGAGTTTGTAATCTCTGAAAACTCGCCTGTTGTGTCTGATGTTGAAATTTCAGAGTTAGAAGAAAATGAGGGGAGTGAATTCCTTGTGACTTGGGAAGCAGAAGATGCAGATGAAGAGGAGTTGATTTTCAGTGTTTTAATAAACAATGGAGATGAAAGTTATATTGTTGGAGATTTAATTAAAGGCAATGCTTTTGTATTAAATACTAATTTTATTTCAACAGGAAATTATAAAATCATTGTAAGAGCTTTTGATGGTTTTAATTTTGGCTATGGTGAAAGTGATTTTTTTTCAATAGGTGAGAAGAAACCTTTTCTGCAGATTTTTGGAATTTCTAATAATTCTGAAATTTTATTAAATCAGGAAATTTATGCAATTGCTTCGGGTTTTGATTTAGAAGATGGATTTTTAAATAGTTTTTCATGGAAGCTGGATGGAGAAGAGATTGGTTCTGAAAATTCTATTATTCTTTCTGGTTTGCCTTTAGGAGAGTATGAGTTAACACTTGAGGCTGAAGACTCTGATGGGAATACTGGAACAGAAAATATTAAATTTTTTGTTGTAGAGTCGCTAAATACTTGGTGCAATAATGCTGATATCAATAGAGATGGGGTGATTGATGCAAATGATTATGATGTAATTGACAAAATCTGGCTGTTTTATAGAAATGCAACATGTTCTTTTGATAATAACTGGTGCAATTATGCTGATATAACAAGAGATGGAAAAGTTGATGCAAATGATTATGATAGAATTGATAAAACTTATTTGTTTGCTGATGACTCTGGCAGGTGCACTAGGTTGTTTTGAGGGTTAACTTAAATCCAATATATTCCCTAATACACATAATTTTATAAGAGGTTTTTGGACTAATTTCCTATGGCTAAGCCTATTTTAAATTTAGCATATTCTTATAGGGGATCTCCTCAGAAGCGTCCCTATGTATTATCGTGGACATTATCTTGGGGCAAGATTCGTGATAAAAATCATTTGAGGACCTATCTCTATCAACGCATGCGGGAAGGCTCCTATAAACCAAGAGGAGATTTTGTAACAAACCAGTTTTCTTGTATTACGCAATGGCCAAGTTTTAAAGGTGTAGAAAGAATAGTGCTTATTTCTGGAGATGATAAATTTAATTCAAGAAGATTAGATATGATTCACTTTGTTGTGTCTGTTGGTTCTGGGAAAAATTTAGTATCTTGTCGAGCTAATTTTTATCATGGCAGAGGATATCCTAGATATCTCCTGCGCAATCATTCTACTCAAACTCCTCTTGAAGATATAATCGCTCCTGAAGATTTTGTTAAACCTGAAAATGGTGCTAAACTAAAATATTTTGGACAGCGAGAGGTAGGAAGATTGTTTGAAAACGAGACTCAATTAGAGAAATCAACCAAAGATAATCCTGCTGGGAAATCAATTAAAATCGGAAATTATTTTTTTGTTCCTTTTGACTCTTCACAATATTCTGAGAGAGAAGAACCAGCAAAAGAATTGTTCAGAAAATTTAATGAGCTTTATCGTGACTTTAGAACTAGATTTGCGCAGGGAGAATTTTTAGGAACGCAACCGAAAATAATTCATGAATTGCTCGGGCCAAGATTCAGAGAATTAATTAGGCTTTCACTGAAAAATAAATTAATTTATTTTCCAGAACCAAAAATAACTTTGCCAGCAGAAAATCCTATACCTCCTGCAAAAATACCGGCACAACTTTTGTTCCAGTTTTAATAGATTTTCTTTTAAATATTGAACTTAACTTAAATCAAGAATTGTTTGATTTAATGCTTCTTTTTGAGTATAATAGTGTTTATAATCTTGGCAATCTTAATAATTTTATGATGGGAGATAAAGAAAAAGCAGCAAGAGTTGTAGGAAAAATTGAAAAAAAAGCGCATATTCGAGATCTTGAAAAAATTGAGTTCACTTTGCTTGAAGAGATTGAGACTATACAAACTGATGGCTTTGTAGACAAACATTCTTCTAAAGGAGTATATTATCGGGCTTGTATGAGGGATGGAAAAAATAGAGAAGGTTGGGTTAAATGCAAGCCGATTCTTTGGGGTTGGGGGAGAGCAAGAAGAGTTTTAGAAATTGTTGCATTGCATTATGCTTCAGAGGGTATCAAGGTAACAACAGATTTAACTTCTCCTATTACTAGGTATCTTTATTTAACTTAATTCAATAATTGTCTGGGCAATATCGCCATTGTTTTTTTCAAGAGCAAGTGCAACTTCTTCGCGGGGTTTGCTTGTTTTCTCCATAATCATTTCAATATCAGATTCATTGTTTTCATTTTCATCGCTTGCTTCTTCGCTTTCTGCTGTTTCCTCATTTTCTTCTTCACTTATATCTCCTGAAATCTGGAATTGCTCTTGTCCTTGCATTTTAACTTTTGCTACAGAAGGATTATTAATTATGATTTTTGTGCTGTCTGATTTTTCAATTATAACTCTTTTAGCATCAATGTCCTCTTGTGACATTCCCATCTGCTTCATTAATGCTGCTACTTTTTTAGGATTTAATCCTGGAATCATTTTCTTATTAAAATTTTAAGATATATAAATATTTCTTAAATTATTAAATTAAAATTATGCTGCTTTTAGGTTTTTAGGGATGTGTGTTCCGCCCTGTCTTGCTTCTCTATGCAATTCATGAACAAATTCAAATAAGTCATTTGCCCTTGACTTTCTTAGTTTTTTTGCATTTCTTAGCTCATTTACAACCCAAAAAGTTTTTTCACATACTGCTTCTCTAACCCCATCAACTTTTGTTCCTGGCTTTATTTCTAGGTCAAGAAGCTCATGAGGATATTTGCTTAATGCCCTATAAAGAACCATAAGGCTTTCGAGATGAAATACGTCTCTGTATCTTTTCTTGAAAATTCTGGCTGTTTTTTCAAGTATGTTTGCCAGCCTGTTTGAGAGTTCATATGTTGTTTCTAATTTTTGGTGCTTTCTGTCAAGCTCTATCATAGAAGAGAGTGTAACTGATTCAATTTCTCCATGATAGTCTATCCTTCCTCTTTCTTCTTCTGTTTGTCCTTTTTTATAGGTTCTTTCTGCAAGCCTTCTTGTTATACTATATAATCCCCATCTTCCATGATGAAACGGCATATAACCATCAAGTGTCATAATTTATATTATTTTCCCGGGTTTATAAAAATTATTGTGATGAATTATCTCTATTTAACCAGCCAAAGGCCAGAAAATCTTTAAGATTGTTACAAGTACAATTACTATAATTATTGCTACTATTACCTGCGCTGGTTTTAACTTGAGTCTTGAAGGATATTCTTCGTTATATCTTACAAGTCCGCCAAAACCTCCTGGAACATTTATTTTATTGCTTGCCATAAGATTTAAAACTATAGGGTATTTAAAAATCTTATGGCTGGCTATGATGCTAAGAAAACAGAGGAAAAATGGCGAAGATTTTGGGATAAATCAAAGATTTATAAATTTAATCCTAAATCTGGAAAAAAAATCTATTCTATAGATACTCCGCCGCCTTATGCAAGTTCAGGGCATTTGCATGTTGGTCATGCTCTTCATTATACTCAATTTGAAATAATGGCTCGTGTTATGCGATTGTTTGGAAATGAAATTTATTTTGCTCCTGGTTTTGATGATAATGGTTTGCCGACTGAAAAATATGTTGAAGAAAAACTCGGAATTTCAAAAAGCAAGACAAACAGGGCAGAGTTCAGAAAGATTTGTTTGAAAGAGAGCGAGAAGGTTGAGAGAGGGTATGCTGAAAATGTTTTTAAAAAACTTGGGCATAGTTATGATTGGGATTTGTTATATCAGACAATCAGTCCTGAAGCACAAAAAGTTGCACAGATGTCTTTTTTAAAACTTGTTAAAAAAGGAGATTGCTATAGGAGAGAAGAGCCTGTTATTTGGTGTCCAAATCATGAAACAGCTCTTGCTCAGGCAGAAGTTGAAGACCTTGCTCGTGAGACTAAATTAAATTATATTGATTTTGATATTGTTGGTTCTGATAAAAAGGTAACAATTGCAACTTCTCGCCCTGAATTTTTGCCTGCTTGTGTTGGTATTTTTGTTCATCCGAATGACAAGAAAAATAAAGGACTGATTGGCAAGGAACTTGAAGTTCCTCTTTTTGGACATAAAGTTAATGTTAGGGCTGATGAGAAAGTTGATCCTGAATTTGGAACAGGAATTGTTATGGTTTGCACTTTTGGAGACAATATAGATATTGAATGGTGGAAAAAACATAATCTCAAACTTAGAAATTTGCTAAATTCTAACGGCACTCTCAAAAAAATTGCAGGCAAGTATCAAGGAATGAAAATTGCAGAAGCAAGAGAGAAAATTCTTGAAGATTTGAAAAAACAAGGAAGATTGAAAAAACAAGAAAAACTTGAACAAGTTGTTGGAAGCTGTTGGAGATGTAACTCGCCTGTAGAATATATTGTGACTAAGCAATGGTTTATTAAAACACTAAAATATAAAAAAGAATTAATTAAAAGGGCTCAAGAAGTTAAATGGTTTCCTGGATTTATGAGAACCCGATTTGAAAACTGGACTAATAATCTTGCATGGGATTGGATTATTTCAAGGCAGAGATTTTATGGAATTCCTATTCCTGTTTGGTATTGCGAGAAATGTTCTGAGATTATTTTTGCAGATGAAAAAGAACTTCCTATTGATCCTCTTGAAAATGAAAGAAAATGTTTAAAATGCAAAGCCAATGCAAAACCAGAGCAAGATGTTTTTGATACCTGGATGACTTCAAGCAACTCGCCTGAAGTTGCTGCGCGCTGGCTTGAAAAACCAGAGCAATATAAGAAGATTGCTCCAATGTCTCTTCGTCCCCAGAGTCATGATATAATAAGAACATGGGCATTTTACACAATTTTGAAAAGCCACTTGTTGTTTAATCGCGTGCCTTGGAAAAACATAATGATTGGAACTTTTGTATTGGATTCTAAGGGGAAGGGAATGCACAAGAGCAAAGGAAATGCTGTTTGGGCAGATGAGTTGATTGAAAAATATAATGTTGATGCTTTTAGATACTGGGTTGCAAGTGCAAGTTTAGGAAGTGATTTGCCTTTTAATGAGCAGGAACTTGTTGCAGGGCAGAGATTTTTAACAAAACTTTGGAATGCAGGGAATTTTGCTTTAATGAATTTAAAAGGTTTTTCAGGAAAAAAACCAGGGAAATTAGAATCAATTGATTTATACATGTTGCAAAAATTAAAAAACACACTTTCTAGTGCAAAGAAAAATTATGAAAATTATAATATCTCAGGTGCAAGGCGAGAGGCAGAGAATTTTTTCTGGAAAGATTTTTGCGATAATTATCTTGAAATTGTAAAAAACAGAATTTATAATGCTAGTGGATTGCAAAAAGAATCTGCGCAATATGTTCTTTATCAGAGTTTGCTTGGAATTTTAAAAATAATGGCTCCAATTACCTGCTTTATTACAGAAGAAATTTATAGTTTATATTTTTCAGATAAAGAAAAATGCAAGAGCATACATACGAGCGAGTGGCCTGAAATAAAATTAAAAGAAGATAAAAAAGTTAATGAGTCTGGGAATTTGTTTATTGAAATTCTTGGAAAAGTGCGGCAGGAAAAAACAAGAGCTCAGAAATCAATGAAAACTGAGATAATTTTGAGTTTGGAAAAGAAAGATAAAGAGAGATTGAAATATATGCTTGATGATTTGAAATCTGTTACTGGCGCGAAAGAGATTAAACAAGGGAAATTTGGGGTTGAGTTTGCTTAAGATTTTTATTACATTAAATGCAACCAGAGGTTTTACCTTTCTCAATATTTAACTTACTTAATCTTGATGAATTACCCTTATCCTAACTAGAATATTTTGAATTGGTTTTGCATTTCTGTCTATTAGATTGAGGGTTTTAGATAGAATATTTATCTTATTTCTGGGTTTTCTTCTGGTTTGCAGAGAAAATGAATTGCTGTGAAATATCCTTTTTCTTTTGAGGGTAATTGGAGCAAACAGCATCTTAGAGATTCTGGTTCATAAATCGGGCCGTGAATTGTTGTAAGATACTTTCTCTCTTTTTCAGACTCAGGAGGCAGTTCTTTAAACAATTCATTTAATTTTTTTCCAAGTGTTTCTCGCGGATTATTTGTTCTTAGATGAATTGTTATATCTGTTGAAGGGAATTCTCCTGTTCTGGAATTTTCTACATCTTGTATGTTAAATTCTTCAGATGCTTTTTCCAAAAAAATCTTTGCAAGAGGAGTTGAAGATTCATACTCCTGAGTGCCTGGGCTAAATCTCTTTTTTGCTATTTCCAAACTGTTTGTATATGTCATTTTTATATTTTTGAGAAAATTTATCTGATGGTTTAAATTGTTTATTTAAATTAAAAACCAATATCTCTTGAAATAATATCTATTGTTGTTGTTTTTGAACCTTTTTGCTGAGGAAGAAATTCATGAGAGCTTGAACAAAAATATCTGTGATTTGAGCCTGGAAATGTGAAATCTTGAGTTCCACCAAAATCCACCAAATCTCTTAATCCAGGATATTGCCTTATCAACTCTTCTTCTGCTCTGACTCTGTTTTTAAGAGCTCTTTGCCCGTGTCTTATTGATTTTTCATCATAAAACAACAAATGAGTTTCATGAAGAGACAAACATCCTCTTGAAGGAACCTGGATTTGTATTAGATATAATCCATCACCATGGTATTTTTTTTCTTGTATTTCTCTTTCATGCTCTTTTTCTCTTTGATTTAGAGCAAGCCATATAATTTTCTTTGCTCCTTCTGTGAATATCTCTGAATGATTTCTTCCATGAAATAAAGCATAAGCATTAACTGTTCTCAAACATCTTTCACAGCAATTATCTTCATCTCCTAAAATATGTTTCATTTTTTTATTAAGTTTTCTGTTTGCTTCTATTAAATTTGCGTGTTTTTCAGGAAAACCAATGTCAGAAAGTGTAACAAAATCTCTTAATGGAGAAAAACAATCTTCTGTTTCTGTTTGTTTAAGGTATTTTCTTTCAACATAATTTGGAAGCCATACTAAGAAATCTGCTCTTTCCTCTAATCTTTTACTAGTAATACTTCTCGGGGTCATTTTATATTTTTACCTTTAATTGTTGTTTATTTGTCTAATTTTATTTTGATGTTTAAATTCAACATCTAATTTTTTTAGAAGTATAATTACTTATTTTTTGACTTTAAAAAGCTTTCGCTTTTTGCTTTTTTTGTTTGCCTGGATAAACTTATAAGATAATTTTTTATTGATTGGTTTCCAAGAAGAGCCAAGCCAAGAATAATCAAGATAAATCCTGGTAAAATTGGCAGGAACAAGCCGGCTAGTCCAATAATCATCAAAATAACTCCAAGGGTTTTTTTAGCAATATCCCAGATTAGACTTTTGTTTTCTTTAATTATGACAATTTCCTCTTTTATTTTTTCTTTTATACCTGCTTTTTCCATATTTATTCTATGAACATTGATTTTAAAAGTGTTATGCTTGTAGGCTCTGTTAATTTAGCAGGACTTTTGTGAATAATTGCTCTACAGAATTTGGCAAAAGTCCTGAGAATATAAGAACCTAATCTTTCCAGTTAATATTTATAAACATGCTTTTTCTTAATGGATTATGGAAGAAGACAAGAGATTTGAATTAGAAGAAGCAATTTCAGAGCTTGAAAGCCAAAAAGCAAGACATACTGAATTGATAACTGTGTATGTTCCTGCTGGTTATGACTTGAATAATGTTCAGAAACAGCTGGAGCAGGAGAAATCAACTGCTGGAAACATAAAAAGCAAAACAACTCAGAAAAATGTCATTGATGCCTTAGAATCAATAATACGGAGGCTTAAGTTAATGAAAGGAAAGCCTGAAAAAGGACTGGCGATTTTTGCAGGAAATGTTGCTGAAAAAGAAGGGCAGAAAGACTTGAAAATCTGGGTTATTGAGCCGCCTGTAGAGTTAGGTGTTCGCTTATACAGATGTGACCAGACATTTGTTTTAGAGCCTTTAAAGGAAATTTTAGAAGTTAAGGAAGTTTATGGGATTATTGTTATAGACAGAAATGAAGCTACTCTTGGATTGCTTGAAGGAAAAAGAATAATCACTTTGCAGCACATGACTTCTGGAGTTCCTGGAAAAACAGAAAAAGGGGGACAGAGTGCAGCCAGATATGCAAGAATAAGAGAAGGCATGGCAAAAGAATTTTTTAGGAGAGTTTCTGAATCTGTTAAAAATATTTTTTTTGATATGAAAAAACTCAAAGGAATTATTGTTGCAGGGCCAGGGCCGACAAAAGAGGATTTTTTAAAAGAAGGGCAATTAGTAACTGCTTTAAAAGAAAAAGTTATTGCTATCAAAGATATTGGTTATGCTGATCCACAAGCTCTTGAATTAGCTGTAGAGGCAAGCAAAGATGTTTTGGCTGAACAGGAAATAACAAGAGAGAAAAAACTTCTTGAAGATTTTTTTAATAAATTAGGAAAAGAAAGAACCAAGGTAGTTTATGGCATGGAAAATGTAAAAAAAGCCATGGAAATCGGAGCTGTTGAAACTCTTATTTTAAGCAAAAAAATTGGAAAAAATGAAATTTCAGATTTAAGGCAGAGAGCAGAGAATATATCTGCCAAAGTCGAGCTGGTTTCAGAAGAAACAGAAGAAGGTGTTCAGTTCAGGAGTCTTGGAGGAATAGGGGCTGTGTTAAGATTTCAGATTCAGTAAGTTTGAAATCTATTTTTTAAAAGATATTTTTTAGGATATATAACCTTATAATCTTTAATTTTATTAATTCTCTATGAAAGCAACCTTTGATGGAATGGATTACACATTATTCCTTAATCCAGAGACAAGAGAAATGCAGCGATTGGGAACTGGTGAAAAACTTGAAGCACCGTTAAAAGAACATTGGGGAGATAAGGATTTAGGAAAGGTTGTAAGTCTTGAATTAGCAGAAAATCGCGCAACAGATGGAATAGAATTTAAACAATTTCCAGAAGATGCTGAAAACTGGGAAGCAATCCAAAAAATTCAGGTAAGGCTAAATGGCAGGGCATATAATCATGTTAGGAGTCATGGGCAGTTTGGAACAAGATATAATGGTTCTGATAAAATTGAGATATTGATAGAAGATCCCCTAGAAGGGTAAGTTTTTAAAATTGCTTTTTCTTAATTAAATAATGGAACTTACATCAGAAAGTCAGGAAGAGGTTGATAATGCTTCTGAAGTTGTGAATTTAAAAAAAATAGAAGCTGCTTTTTTTATAGCTGCAAGATGGCTGAGTTTGCAGGAATTAGTTACTTTGACTGATGTTAATCCAATTTTACTTCGTGAATTAATTGAGAAATTGCGGGAAAAATACAATAATGAGAGTTCTGCTATTGAAATTTTGCAAAAAGAAGACAGCTGGAAAATGGATGTTAAATCCGAATACAGAAACATAATTAATAAACTAGCTACTGGTTCAAGTGAATTTACAAAAGCAGAGCAGGAAACTCTGGCAATTATTGCATATAAACAGCC
>CAZWEB010000022.1:0-12817 GCA_964632115.1 Candidatus Woesearchaeota archaeon | reverse complement strand
AAAATATATACTTGTTTTCTTAATAACAATAAACCTTATAAATACCTAAAACCTGGAATTTTCATGTCTGGGAAGGATATTCAAAAATATAGTGCCAATAGGGGCGCTGTGAAAAAAATTGCGACTAAAGAAATAGCAGAACATTTTGATAATTCTAATAGAGATGATTTAATCCTTAAAAAAGGAGATTATGAAATATCTGCCCCCTCAACTCCCGGAGGGGTTGTTGCTGTGTGTGGTGGAGATTGCAAAACAGAACTGATAAACTTTCCAGAACTTGGCATGCCTGGTTATTTAGGGCATAGGGCTTCAGAATCTTTAAGAGAAGTTTTTGGAGAATTAAGGTATAACAAGATTGGTGAAAACTCAGAAGAAGCAGTTTTATCTAATCTCGAAGGTGATGAAAGACTAGATGATTTTGGTATGCATGAAATAAGAATTAGAAAACCAGTGGTGCAGTAAAATGTCTAAGCAAATAGATTATTCTTTAATGGGTGAAGAAATAGACCCTTTTTTAGATGGGATTGAAGAAGTTGCTCCTTATTTATTTTATGCACAACCAAGAACAGGGAATTGTGATGTAGTCCCTTTGGTAATGTTGTCTGATTTTACTCCTAAAAACAGGGTTCATGAAAGACAAGGAGAAGAGATTGATATGATCTTAGAGCATCGTTTTCAAGGAGATGGTGCCACTAATATAAGAAAACTTGGATTGCATGAAGGAGAAAGTCATGAAAACATGAGAACTGTAGACACAACCCAATAATCACAATACTTTAAAACTCTGATTTCTTCATTTAATCATGAGAGAATTCATATATTATTCTGGAAAAGCAAGAACATCTGGGAATTTTTCAACAGATGAACTTATGAAAGCAGGAAGAATGGATATTGTATGCAATGTAATTATTGCGGTTTTCTTTTTATCTCATAAAACCCGAGAAGATGTTCATCTGCATTTGATTTTTGATGGGCAACCAAATCCCCCAATGCACCTAGAGCTTATTTCACATCCTGAAATTCCAATTTCAAAAAAAGATGTTGCTGGCTTGATAAAGAGAATGCTGTATAAATGCAAGCCAGACAGAAAAACCATGGTTTTTCCAGGATGTTTTATTGAGAAAAAGAGTTTTCAAAAACTACTACAAGAACTTGAACAAGAAGGCAGGGAAATTTTTATTCTTGACAAAAAAGGAGAAGACATTCGAGAAATAAAAACCGAGCTTATAAAAAATGCTGTCTTTATTATAGGAGACCAGGAAGGCTTGCCTAAAAAAGAAATTAAAAGATATAAAACAAGAATCTCTGTTGGACCAAGTGTTTTGTTTGCAAGTCAAACAATAACAATCATAAATAATGAGCTTGACAGAAAACTGAATTGATTAGGAATTCTAGAACAAATCACGCACCCACCAACCGAAAAGAATTAGTAAATGAAAATTCAAAATATAAGTTTACAGATAATTCAAAAAGGTTTTATTAATTAGAAAATTCAAAATATTATTGTTAGGATATTGTTAGTTTATTATGATTATTTAAATTAAATTTCAAATAGGATAAAACTCTCGGTTGCTTTTGATGCAGTGAATATAATAATTCCTCACCCCATTACAGATGAGGAATTAATAAGTGCTAGGAAGAACGAGCGCGATTAAAATTTAAAATTATGACTACCATTTCAATCCTATCTCTCTTTTTCTTTTTAAAAACATTAAATATTTTATTTCAGAATCATCAACACCAATTTCCCTTAGAACTTCTATTTCCTTGTTTATGTCTCTTATAATTTCTCTTTCTTGATATGAATCTATCACCATTTTATCACTTTTTAGTGTGCTTGTTTAATATGCTGATTTTAAGATGTTTTTGAACTCTTTTTTAGAAACCCGAAAAGAGGCCTATTAAAGAAAAATCTTTTTCGGCCTCTTCTGGGAAAAAAGAGGTGAGTATAAACCTCTTCAAATAAATTGAAGAGGGGGTTTAAATGAAATTTAACTTCTTTTGATGTTTTATAGAAGAAAATGCCTTTTAAAGCAATTGTGAAAATAGAATATAGAAACAAGATATAGACTTGTGTTTCACAAAGCTTTTAAAGGGAAATTGATTTGTCGTCGGTATATTAAGAGGTAATTTATCATGAAAATTGTTTTTACTCCTGACTGGTTTCTCGGAGGGGATGTTTTAATTGAAGTATTTAGTTTTATAATCCTGTTTTTATTTTTTTATTTTGCTGTAAAAAATTACAGACTAAGCAAGAATAAAAATTCTTTGTACCTCGGGCTTGGATTCTTATTAATTGCTGTTGCAGAACTTTCTACAATTTTAACCAAACTTGTTCTTTATTATGATGTTATTTTTGCTCAGCAGATAGGGCAGGCAATTATAACCTATAAAGTTGCCCAATCTGTTGATATATTCTATTATATTGGTTTTTTTCTTCATAAGTTTTTTACTTTGATTGGATTTTATATTATTTACAGACTGCCATTAAAGAAAAAATCATCAGGAGACTTGTTAATTGGATTGGCTTTTATTGTTATTTCTGTTTTATTCAGCCAGGAAATCTATTATTTATTCCATATAACAGCACTGATACTTCTTGCTTTAATAGTTCAAAATTATTGCCAGGTATATAAAGAAAATAAGTCTCAGAACACAAAAATGCTTATAATGGCATTTTCTATGCTGGCGTTTAGCCAGATTATATTTATATTATCTAAATTGCAGGTTTTATATGCTGTTGCTCAGGTAATTCAATTAGGAAGTTATTTAATACTTCTAATCCTCATTATAAGAATCCTGAGGATGGCAAAAAATGACAAAAAGAAGCAGGACAGATATCATATCAGACATGCTGGTTATAATAAGGGAAAAAGGCGGAAAAATTAAGCCAACACATCTGATGTACAAAGCAAATTTATCTCATTCTCAGATGAAACTCTATCTCAGAGAACTTGAAAAAAGTGGATTAACTAAAAAAAGCGAAGGCGAGAAAAAAACAATGATTGAAATAACAAAAAAAGGCAGGGATTTTTCAAACCAATACTCTCAGATGAGGGAATTTGAAAAGACATTTGGGATATGATTAATGGAGTATAGATAATTATTTAAATAAATAAGGGATAATATAAATATGGAATACTCAATTAATGTTGTTTATGATTTTAGTAATCCTGAGCTCGGTAGAGATTCTTTAAACTTAATGGGATATCTATCCAAGGAAGGAGTGAACTTCAGGCTCCTACATAGAGATGAGACTGAAAATAAAGATACACCTCCACGTATGGTGATATCAAAAGGTAATACAGATCTTTTTTATTTATCCCAAGACCTATCTGATGATGCATTTAAGAAGAATATCGCGACAATAATAGAGCGAGTAAAGGAAAGTCAGCTTGCTCAAATTTCTTCTGGAGCATAAATCCTAAATATAAATATATCTTCTGGTATAATAGTTTTTATAAATGAGAAAATTATAAAGTTTTATGGAATATGCAGTAAATGTTGTTTTTAGTAACAGAACAAAACAAAATACAGATAAATCGTTTTATTTAATTGCTTATTTAGGGCGGATGGGTATTGCTTTTGATTCTTCCAGATTAGAAAATTATCCTGAGAAAGATTCTCCCAGAAGAGTAGGAGCATTTATTGATGGCACTTTTATTGCTTGCGAGATTATTCTAAATAATAGAGAGATGGACAAAAGATTAATAAGATTGAAAAAATCACAATTAGAAAAAGAAATTACTTCTGGGGTTTCTCCCTAACAATTAAGTATAAAAACCCTTAAAATTTTATTTCTAAATGAAATCAGTTAAGCTATTAATTTCAGGACAAGTGCAGGGTGTTATGTTTCGTGCTTTTGTAAAGCACAATGCTTCTGCTTATGGCTTGGATGGTTATGTCAAGAATCTTGAAGATGGAACTGTCGAAGTTCTTTTGCAGGGAGAAGATAGGTTTGTTGACAAGATGACAGAGATGTGCAAAAAAGGAAGTCCATTCAGCAAAGTCAAGGAAGTCAAGATAGAAAAACTTCCTGAACAAGAAGTTTTTGGATTTCAGATACAATAGATTTCTAGAAGATTTTTATTTAGACTTAAAAATTTGGTAAACCTATACATAACTTAGATTAAATATCTTGAATAATTTCTTAATAAAATGTTGTTAATATTTAAAATGTTTTGAATTTATAGTCACCTAACTCTCAAATTTATTAAAAATCTAAATTACTAATATTGTAAAATCCTTTATAGCCTGATGATTTAAAAGATTATGCGGTTCAGATTAATTTCCAGATTTAGTTAACTATTTAAATTATATTTCTCTCTTATAATTATGGCAAGAGAGCAGGAGATTATAAAAGAGAGGCTTAGAAAAATAAAAGAGCTAAAAGATAAGAAAGTAGAGATTTATTCATATAGTTTTGACAAGAAAAATTCTGCTGCAGAAATTCAGGAAAACTATAAAGAACTCAAACCTGAACAGAGCAAAAAAGACAAAATAAAAACAGCAGGAAGAGTAATGATTATCAGAGACATTGGAAAAATTATTTTTGTTAGTTTACAGGATGACAGTGGAAAAATACAGATTATACTGCAGGACAAGAAAACACCAGAGAAAATTATTGAATTCTTTAAGAAATATATTGATACTGGAGATTTTATTGGAATAGAAGGCAGTGTTTTAAGAACTAAAAGAGGCGAGCTTTCAGTTCTTGCAAAAGACATTAAACTGCTGACAAAAGCTCTCTTGCCTCTTCCTGAAAAATGGCATGGCTTGAAAGACAAAGAAGACAGATACAGAAAGCGCTACCTGGATTTGATAATGAGCCCTGAAGTTAAAGCTGTGTTTGACAAAAGAGAAAAAATTATTGATGCTATCCGAGAGTTCTTGAAATTAAAGGGATTTAAAGAAGTAGAAACACCTTATTTGCAGACAATTTATGGCGGAGCAAATGCAAAGCCCTTTAAAACTCATTTAAATGCGCTTAAAATGGATTTGTTTCTTGCTATATCTCCTGAATTGTATTTGAAAAGACTTGTTGTTGGAGGTTATGAAAAAGTATTCACAATCTCAAGAAATTTCAGGAACGAGGGAATTGACAGATGGCATAATCCTGAATTTTCAATGATGGAAATATATCAGGCATACGCTGATTATAATGATATGATGAAACTTTTTGAAGATATTTATGAATATGCTGCAAAAAAAGTAAATCAAAGCACTAAGGTAAATTTCAGAGGCAAAGAAATTGATTTTAAAAAACCATGGAAGAGAATGACTATGAGAGAAGCAATAAAAAAATACGCTGGAATTGATATTGAAAAAATGAGTGAAAAGCAGTTGTGCGATTTTACATCAAAAAATAAAATAGAATGCAAGGAAAAATGCTGGGGTTGGCTTGTTCAGGGAATCTTTGAGCATTTTTGCGAGGATAAAATTGAGCAGCCGACATTTATTTTAGATCATCCCCTTGAAACAACACCATTATGCAAACTGCACAGGAATGATAAATTATGCAGGATTATAGAAAGATTTGAGCCATTTTGCATGGGAACAGAATTAGGAAATGCTTATTCTGAATTAACAGACCCTATTATACAAAAAGAACTTCTTGAAAAACAGCAGAAAATGCTTAAAAAAGGAGATGAAGAAGCAAATCCTTATGATGGAGATTTTGTCAATGCATTGGAGATTGGAATGCCGCCTACAGGCGGATTGGGTTTGGGAATTGACAGAATGATTATGCTATTAACAGGACAGGATTCAATCAGAGATGTTATTCTTTTTCCATTTATGAAGCCAGAATAAACCGGTATTAACCTCCAAAGCAATCTGGGATGTATTACTATAAATCAATTAATTTATCTTCAAAAAATTTCTTTTTATCTTTTTTGAGGTTCTTGCTCTTTTGGAGAATATTGAGGTACCTGATGCCTGTATCTTTCTCCCCAATACAAATAAAAAGTTCCTGGATTCGGGTCAATATAAAATATCTTTGAACCAACTTCAACCTCAATTTCAGGAATATCCTGCTGTTTTCTTATTTCAACCTGCACTCTTGGAGATTCTCTATGATGCTCTAGTGCTTGGGAATGAACCTCTTCGCGATCTTTTCTCTGCTCTTCTTCACAACCAAATGCACAGGCTGTCAGAGTTATTGCTCCTGCAAGAAAAATTGTTTTAAATGCTTTTTTAACTAGATTTTCCATTACAAATGAGAGTAGGTAAGGTTTATATATTTTGGTAACTATTTAAGAATTAATAAAGGAAAGAAAAAAAGGAAAAAGAGGAGAAATAAAATAAAAATGCCAGAACAAAACAAAAGAGTGAATTTAATAATCAAGAGCAATATAAGAAAAGCAGTCAAGGAGAATATTGCAAATGTTTCTGAAGAAGTTGAGCAAGCCTTGAATGAAAAAGTCCAGGAAATGCTTGATGTGGCATGTGAGAGAGCAAAGGCAAATGGAAGAAGAACATTGCATGCGAGGGATTTGTGAGGCAGGAGAATGACAAGCGCGTTTTGGTTGATTTAGTGTTTCTTTTTTAGATAGAGGTAAATCCCTCCAAAAGTGAATCCAATTAAAATAAAAATTAACCCTAAAATATTATTAGTTTCAGTTGCTCCGATTACATTTCCAGTTACTCCAGAAAAAAATAAAAGAGAAAACAAAAATCCTGCAATTGAGATTATTCCGAGAGTGCCTTCAAGTCCTGATTCTTGTGTTCTTACTTCTTTTCTTAAATCTATTCCTGTTTCCCTTTTTATCTTTCTAATAATAAATCTTTTTCCACTTATTCCAACATCTCCAAATGTTCTATTTGTTTTAATCCTAGGATATGTTTCTCCTACCTGCTTTAAAAGTTCAGATGAAACAATTTCAGAAACTTTCTTTAAGCCATATCTTTGTTCATCTTTTTTGTAGAGCGTGTCATCATGGACAAAAGTATCAATAAAATATTTGCTTCCTTCCTTTCTAATTTTTCTCTGAAAACTATTAGGGTTATAAAAACTTCCCCCTGCGAGAGGCAGACTAGATTGGACAGAATAAGACATTTTAGCAAGAGCAGAAGGATTTTCAAATAAAATTCTGCTTAAAACTGGTTTAGTTTTTTCAGCCCATTCATAAGACAATCTTTTTAGTTTTTCTTGTCTGCTCTCTGGTTGTTTCATATTAGTGAGAGGATTTACTATTTTATTAATCTTTTGTAACACTTGCCATTAGGAGATTAGCGTGCTGTGTATCTGCCCAGAGTTAAGTTTTTAAACTTCTTTTTTTAAAGAATTCTATGATAAATGACAAAAGAACAATTGGCGAGTTCCTGGAAAAAACTACATTAAAACCCGCAAAGATTATCAGGCAGATTGCTGAACATTATAATTTTGATGTAGCCTGGAAAAGCCTAAAAGAAGAAACAGATTCAGGAACAAGATATTCTGCTGATTTTGATTTAATGGCAAATGGAAAAAGATATCCTGCAAGACTGATAATATCAAAAGAAAAAGCACAAACAAAAATTGGAGAAGAAGATGTCTGGAAACATGTTTATGTTGGACCCATGAGAGTTCTTGATGGAATTGTAAGGGTAATAGAAAAAAATGCAAATGTTATTGATGGGCTTGAGCTCGGAGGGTGTTTTGCAAGCGGAGGAATGTGTATGACACACAGAAGAGAAGTTTACAGGCAAGAAGGCACACCTGATTGGTTTCTGGAAGAATAAATTAATTCTTCTAATTGCAAAAATTTATTAATTAGATAATAGCCTTATTTTTATGACACATTTTGAAATAAAAATCCAGCCGACTTCTGAAGGAAGCAGTGATGTTATTTTAATTGACAATTTTCACCCAATATGGAGAGAAGGGGTGAAAAAACTTCTGGAAGGAAGAATTATAAAATTAATGGAGGACTATGCAGGACAAATCAGCAAATGGGCTGATGTTCCGATGAACTTAGGCTTTTCTTCTGAATATGGACTAAATCATATATCTCTGCCATTTAGAGGGGGATTAGATTTGTGGGCAGAAGAAAAGAAATATCGTTCACATAATATTCATTCTGTCCAGGAAGTTGGAGCAGTTGTTGCAGTTGCTTCTTATTATATTAACTGGCTGAATTTTGCAATAAGAGATTTGCCTGAGAAATAAAATTTTGTGGGGGAGGAAGAAAGCATAAAGGTTTAAAAATTCTTTTTCTTTGAAACTAATTATGTTAGTTTCTCCTATCCACCAATTTGACCTCCAAAATATGGAGTTTTTTTAGTGCTGGAACAATAGATTTGAGAGAGTTATCAGGAGATAAAATCAGAAGTCGGCGGATGGTGGGAAAATTGGTTATTTTATAAACGTGTTTCTCACTCTTTCAGATTTCTTAAAATAGAAAATCAGAAGAATTATTAAAATTAAACTTATCGCTAAAAACACTAATCTCTGAATTATATTAGAGATTCCTGCAGAAATTAAATCATTAAATTGGAATATCAATCCGGCTAATATCCTGTACCAAACAGCATATGCTAATGATATCCATAAGGTAATTATTGCTGTGTTTTTGGCATTTTTCTTTTTCTTTAAAATTAAGTATACTGTTTTCCATATAAAAAATAAGAGGATTAAAAGAAAGATGAGTGAAATTATGCCAACTATTAGACTATTAGATGAATAAAAAAAATTTAATGACATCACTCGTTCAAATAATTGAAATAATCCGACAATTCCTGAAAGAACAAATATAAGCGTTATGATTAATAACCATCCACTAATACCTTGTTTTTTCATAAGTTAAATAACCAATTTTCATTTTTAAATCTTTCTAAGATGGGGCGAGAGGTCGGGGGTCTGCTGAATTCTTTTTTATTGAAACTAAATCTTTATAAGTAGAATCTGGAAAAGATAAATCAAATGTTTTTTAAACTTCAAAAAGTTAATAATGTTAATATGTTCCTCAGTATAGTCTTCGGGCAATGCCGGGTTTTATCTTCTTATTCTAATTCTATGGATTTAGCTATTTTCTTGAAAACACAAAGGCTTAAATATTCCTCCAGCTTAATATGATTACTATATTCCCCATTGTTCAGCTTTTGTTGAGCAATGGGTACTTTTTAAAATGCAAGAAAGAGGGGCTATTTTTATTGACAGAGGTTATTTAAGCAAGATTCTTAAAAGTAATTTTAACAATAGAATAATTGATTATCTCAAACTATGCAATAAAATATGCCTTGATTTAAAAATTGAAAGATTAAGGACTTATGTCTATACTTGCATGCCCCTGGTAAGAAAAGGAAATTCCGAGGATATATCTAGAGAGTCCAGGGTACAAAAATTTATTACAAAATTAAAAAGACTTCCAAGATTTGAAGTTAAACTGGGAAAATTGCAGATAATAGGCAACCAGTTCAAACAAAAAATGATTGATGTTCTTATGTCCCTTGACATAGCTACAATGTCCTATGAAAGCCAGATTCAGCATGCAGTATTAATAGCAGGTGATTCAGATTTTATTCCAGCAATAAAAAAAGCAAAAGATTATGGAGTAATAGTTCATCTTTATTATCATCCTTCCTCAGTTCATAATGAAATTTTGGATGAAGTTGATGAGCTTCATGAAATAAACGAAGAATTAATAAATGACTGCAGAATTGAATAGAAATGGGCAATAAAGAAAACAGGAAATTTTCTAATTACCTATTTTTCAAAAGAGGAAAGAAAAATGGGCAATAAAGAAAAAGGGAGCAAGGCAGAACGCGAGCTGTATGGCATGTTTATAGATAATTCTTTCAGAGCTGTGCGAGTTGCCGGCAGCGGGATGATGGAAAATACTGCGTGCGACTTGATTGCAGGAAAAAAAGGGCAGAAGTATTGCATTGAAGTCAAGTCAAGCAAAAAACCATGCAAGTATATTACAAAAGAGCAGATTGAGGATTTTGTGATTTTCTCTGAAATTTTTGGATTAAAACCAGTTGTAGCAGTAAGATTTAATCATATTGGATGGTTTTTTCTATCGCCAAAAGATTTAGAAGATTCAGGGAAAAATTGGTGCGTGAATCTTAAACTCTGCCAAAAAAAAGCAAAGAGGTTTAGCCAGTTTTTTGCATAAAAAATAATTTTGCATAATTATTTTTGAGGACATAAAGATTTAAAAAGATTGAGGGGGTTTAGATTAAGATGTACAATCCAATAACAATCATAAAAAGTTTATATAAAAAATTATTTGAAAAGCAAGTAGAAATCAGAGAAAATGAAGATAGTAAGTTAATAGCTGCTATGAACATGCTTCAGCCCAAGTTAGATGAAAGAAGAAGATTACAGGCATATTGCTCAACTTACAGAGCTCATTTTGCAAATAATCCTGGTTTTAGATAATTTTATAGTTAATAAAATTTGCGCAGATGTTCTGTTAAAGTAGATGGGGGAATTTATATATTCAAAGAAAATTAAGTTTAAAACAGCATTTTTCTATTTATTAAGATGTCAAGAATAAAGCGCCTCTATGAAGAAGGAATGAGTGTTTCAGAAATCTCCAGAAGAACAGGAGAAACTTATCATCAAGTTTATAATCAAACTAGAATGAAAGAACGAGGTTTTGAATCCTCAGATGATTACCAAAAATCTCTTGCTGAAAAAAGAAGGGAAAAGCCTAGAAATAAAGAGTTTAGTAATCTGTTAACAGAAAAGTTAAATGAACTTCACAAGAGCAAAAGATGGCTTGCAAGACAAATAGGATGCCAAGCCTGGACAATTTGCCTTTATGCTCGAGGAAGCATAATCCCTAAAAAAGAAAATCTTGAAAAAATATATTCTGCTCTTGAATTAGGCAAGGCAGATAGAAAAAGTTTAAGAGAATTTTTACAGCGTTTTAGAGAATCAAAATAGCCCCTAATAGCAAAAATATTATAAATCCGAAAGATTTGTGTTTTTAATGAAAAAAAAGGGGCTATTAATTGTATTTTCTATTATAATCCTATTTACCCTAGGGTTTGCTTCTGCCAAGAACATTACCCTGAATTATCCTTCTGAAGTCAATTATGGTGAGATTTTTAATATTGAGCTTGACTTAATAGATTTTGCAGAAAATCTCTATGATGTCAAAATTGACATAACCACAAGCGAAGGTAAAAGAATCTCAAAAATACTTAATAAAGGCGAGTGGAAAACAACTTATAATTATGTTTTAGATGCAATTGACAGTTCTGCTGATACTCAAAAGGTTTTTTCATTGAATATAACAGAACCCTATACAGGAACTGCAAATATTGAGGTTAAAATAAGAAACTCTGTTGTAAATTCCTTTAGTGGATATGAAATTCATGTATCTCAGGAAAATAGCGAAGAAAATAAAAATAACCGGGAAGCTGAGAGTAATAATCAGACTGAAGAGAATACTAATAACCCCAATAATAATGAAAATACAGAACCTGAAATTTCCCTGGATATTGGCTGGAACAAGGAAGATATTATTAATGGAGAAGAGTTTAATATTGAACTAAAAGCTTATGACTTAAAAAATGAAAATTATGATGCTAAAGTATGGATTGAATTTAAAGAAAACAGCACTGTGATTTCAGACAGATATGATGAAGATGCTGATGAATGGAAATCAGGAACATATTATATTAATGATTTTTTCACAGGCTCTGGAGACAAAACAAAAGAAATAACATTAAGAATCAGAGAGAATTTTATTGATTTTGATGGAAATGCAAATTTATTTTTTAAATTAAGAAATATTGACAAAGAAGTTGAAAAAACAATTAAAATACTTCCTACTGAAGAAAATCCCGAAGAGATAGTAGAAACTGCTGCAGAGGAATCTGCAGAAGAAAGCAGCGATGAAGAAATTGTTGAAAAAGTTTCTGCAACACAGGAAAAAGAAATCATCAGGCTTGGAACTAGAAAATCAGAAAATGGGGGAGGCTCAGCAATCACAGGGAATATGTTATATGAGTCTTCAAGTGAAAAAATAAAAAATTATGGAATATATGCTCTTGTTATTGTTCTTTCCTTGATAATTATATTTTTAATTAAAAAGAAGCTTTAAAAGAGCTTCTTTCTTTAAAAAAGAAAGAACTTCGGAAGAAATAAACTAAACAAATAAATATAAAAGAGCAAAAAACAAGGATATAAGATGGTAGAAATTGAAGGAATATTGATTTTTGAAATGTTAGGAAGACCTCCTGAACATTTGGAAAAAACTCTGAAAGAATTTGTTGAAAAAATTTCAAAAGAACAAGGAGTTGAAATTCTAAACAGGAAGATAAACAAGCCAAAGAAAATAGAAGATGCAAAACAGGAACTTTATACAAGTTTTGCAGAAACTGAAATGAAATTCAAAGATATAACAAGCTTGTTGAGAATTGTCTTTATGTATCTGCCTTCTCATATTGAAATTATAAATCCAGAAGAGATAAGAATTAAAAATTTTGAAATAACAACTTTAATGACAGAAATAGCAAGAAAACTGCACCAGTATGATGAAATTGCAAAAGGACTCACAATAGAAAGAAATATTTTGCAAGGGCAGTTGCAGGAAATTGTGCGAAGAATACAGCAAAACCAGCAAAACAGCTCAGTAATCCATACAAATGTAAAACCTTCTGAGCCTGAAACAAAAAGCAAAGCAGAGAAATCTGGGAAAAAATCAGGAAAAACAAAAAATAAGAAGAAGGCTGGGAAGAAGAGATAAGATATAGAATTCTAAAGAAAAGATTGGTTAACCTAAGATAATCTCAAAACAAATGCAATCTATAGAACCACTAATGAAAAAATTGTTAATTGAAAAATCAGAATATAAGTTTATAGATGATTCAAAAAGGTTTT
>CAZWEB010000021.1:0-13218 GCA_964632115.1 Candidatus Woesearchaeota archaeon | reverse complement strand
TGCTGTCAGAATTTAACTCCTGCACAAATCCTTGTTCTCTGATGAGAATAACCAAAAAAGACTGGTATATTAGATAAAACGCCAGTCTTTTTGGATTTTAGAACCTTGTCTGCTTACTATAATATTATGATTGATATTTTTATACATATTGTTAGAAATCATTGGAAGGTAAGAATCTGTTCTAAAAATATACTCTTAATAAATTTATAGTTACTGGGTCTTACCCTCCACCAGAATATTATAGACTGAAAGATTATTTGTCAAGTTTGGATTGTGGATAACCTGTGGATAACTTTCTTATAAACAATTTGACATTTCCAAAACAAGGGTGTAGTATAAAATTCAATGATTGCAGATATAGAAAAAAAAGAAGATGAAATAAAAAAAATCTGGTTGGAGAATCGTGCATCTAAAAAGGCAGGTGAGATTTTTGTTCAATTACTTGGAGATTATTTTCCAGAAGAAACAAAAGAGAGTAATTATAAAGTCACGAAGGGGTGGCTTTTTTTTATGCGGTTAGCAAAAAAGTTTAAAGCAGAAGAAGCAGATGTAAATGTTAGTAGAGATTTAAAAGAACTTTCAGACGAAGAGATAGAAGATGTTCAAAATACAAATAGAAAGAGAATGATTTTAATGTTAAGAGAAGTTTTAAAAAGATACGAAGGAAACCCAAACAGACTTGCCAAAATAGATATTGGTGAGTTAAGAAGAATCTATCAAACTATTCAAAAGTTAGAAGGAGATAAAGAACGAACAAGTATTCAAAGGGGTAAGTTGGGATTAGAAACAGTAAAAACTTTATTACCATATCAAAGATTATCTCTCCAACAACTTGGGGAATTAAAAGAAAAATTAAATGAAAGTTTCCAACGAGTCATTGATGTTAAAAAAACAGAATCCCTTGGAAGGAATATTATTAGCAGCGGGTGAAGAGGACCCAGTATTCTTTGCTGAATATTTCTTAGGAGTTCATTTAAACCCATTCCAAATAAGGGCTTTAATTTCTTTATGTAAAAAGAAAAATCCTACAGAATATTTAAAACAGTTTCTTTGGGTTACTGGTAATCAGGTTGGTAAAACTGTAACTATAGCAATTGCTCATCTTTGGTTTAATTTTTATAAGAAGGGATTTGATGGGGACCCAGAATTAATTGAACGAGCACGATATGAAACTTTAAACATTTCACCAATCTCTCGTCAGGCAACAGAAGCATTCAGGTATGTTGTTGAAATTTTATCTTCTCAATTCTCTTGGGAAGAAAATGGAAAGCGTTTTATTAGTAAATGTAAAATTGGTTGGTTCTTGGAAGGTAGAAATGAAAATCTTGGTAGAATAGATTTTGCAAATAATTCATCTTTGTATTGTTTATCAACAGCAGCTGACCAAGGTTCAGGATTAGCTGGAAAACAATTTGCTTTAATAACTTATGATGAGTGTGTGCAGTCTCACCATTTGGAAGAAGAGCTTGGTGCAAGAATCTTTTCAAGAACTGCAAAATATTCTGGTTGGGTAATTTTAATAGCAACACCTGATGAGTTAGGAAAGAGCCAACAATATTGGTATCATCTTTATACCGCAGCAAAAAGAGCTGAAAAAGGGGAAAAAGAAAGTGATTGGTATCTCATTGAAGGTTTCTATATTGAAAATATTTTTATTCCGGAAGCTAAAAGAAAAGAATTTATTGAAAGATTAAAAAAGATTTCTCCGGCAAAATGGTTACAGGTTATTGAAGGAAAGTTTTTAGCTTCAGTTGATAGAATGTTCCCACCAGAATTAATTGAAGGATTGTGGAATACAAAACTTAAAGAAACTCTCCCGCAACCTGATGGAAAATATGTGGAGATAATTGATTGGGGTGTAGCAGATGGTGGTGATGAAACTGTAATTTTAATTGCAGACATTACTGATTTGAGTAATATTGAAATAGTTAGAGCTTATGCAAAACAAGGAGGTGACCCTGTAGAACTTATGGCGATGGCTTCTTACTTATGTATGGAATACAATGATGCTCCAATGGTAATGGATGCAGCAGAAATGGGTGGCACAATATTTAAAAAGATGATGTCACAATTTAAACCAATTTCTTTTGGACAAGGAAATAAACAAGATGCATTAGTATATTTACAATTAAGATTGCGTGATAATATAAGAAAAGGCTTGACAAAAGAAGAAAGGTCTGCTAATAGTGGGTTAAGAAGTTATTATTTACCAAAGCTGGAAAAACAGTTAGCTTCTTACAAGTTAGATGATAAAAAGATTAAGCAAGATTGGGTAATGGTCATTGCAATGCTTGCTTGGTATATTGAGAAATATGTTAAAGTAAATAAAGTAAAAAGGTTTTCACTTACAAGTTTTTACAAATCAAATAATTCCTCCAGCAACTAAATGTCAATTAATCCATTAATTAAACAAGATTTAAACGAGGAAGAACTTAAACAATTTGTTATTCAAAAACAATCTGATTTAGAAACTGATTATGGCGAGAGAGTCAATGGAGTTACTAATAAGATTGGAACGGGTAAGAAAATTGCTGGCTATACAAATTTAAGAGATTTCTTTGAAGGAGACCATTGGAGTTATTCCAAAGATGATGGAACACCAATTAGGGTTTATAATTATTGCAGAACTACAGTTTTAAATTATCAATCATTTTTAGCAAGTGAACCTCCAGAGGATGATGTTCCTCCAAGAGATAACACTGATGATTTTGAAATTGCAAGAGCTGAAGAAGTAGAAAAATTATTGGGAGCAATTAAAGAGGATAATGAATATCCTGTATTTTTTTCAGAAGCAGTCCAGAACCAAAGTTTATTGGGGGACTGTTTTATTTTTGGACCATATATTGAGTGGACAACAGTTGGAAAAGTTGATAAGCCAAGAATTAAATTTAAGAATATTAAAAGAATTGAACAAGTTAGGATTTTATGGAGTGATGAAGACTTTACTGAAATGGATGGTTTCATTTTTAATTATAGAGTTTCCATTGATAAAGCTGAAAAGATTTATGAAAAGCAAATGGCAGAAAGAACTATTACAAGTTTAGCTCCATCAGAACCATATAATTATCAGAAACAAACTGGTAATCCAATGTGCACAGTTCAGATTTGTTGGGTAGGTAATTATATGCTTACTATGGTAGATGAAAAGGTAATAGATTTTATAAAACACAATTGGGGATTTATTCCCGGCATTTTAGTAAAAAATATGTCCCACCCTACAAGAGCTTGGGGAGTTTCAGATATTGAAGATATGCTTGATGCTCAGGTGGAATATAATGAAGCAGCTTGTGCAACAAGAGGAAAAATTAATCAGGTCGCAATTCCACATATTTGGTATTCTGGTGAAGGAGAACCAGTTGAATATCACGCAGGTCAAGCAGAAGTTATAAAACTTGGTCCAGAAGATAAGTTATGGCCTGACCCAATGGGACAATCAACAGCGCCATTTGACCAATATCTTAATAATAGAAAACAAGACATTCATCATCTTTCAATGATTTCAGAAATCTTTTATGGTGGGGCAATGACCGCAAAAGCAACTGGTAGAGCTTTGTCTGTTTTAATGCAAGGGGTAAATAATAAAGTTAAATCAAAGCAGCAATATTGGAAAGTCGCTATTCAAAGATTAAATGCTAATATATTACGATTAATTGAATCTTATGAACCTAAATCTAAGGTATTAATTCAAGGGTATTATAAAACTGATATTTTCTTCCCAGCAGTTTTAATCAGAAATGTAACTGAAGAAATTAATAAATTTAATATGAAACTTCAATCTCATTATACAACAATGAAAAATCTTGGTATTCCTTCTCCTAAGGAAGAGGTAAAGATTATGAAAAAGGAATGGGATGATATGGGTTTAGCAATTGAAATTTCAAGAGACCCTAATATGCGAATGCAAATGCAGGCAATGGTAGCTGAGGAATTACAAACACAAGGTGCTGGTCAAGGTCCTCAATTAACTGAAGGTGATGGTGGTGCTGGAGTAGAAGCTGGCGAATCAATGCCAATGGCATCAGCATCTCAACCACAACAGTCCCCAACTTCAGAAGAGGGGGCGGTCGCTTTAAAAGGATTTAGAGGTAGATAAATAAAATTATGGCTGTAGAAAGAATAAAAGAATTTACATTAGACTTAGGAGAATTGATTGATTTAAGAATCAGTAACTTTGTTAATTCCAGAATGAGACTTCAGGCGGATGCAGAATCAAAATTTCAACGAAGTATAGTTGATAGTGATTTATCTTTTAAAGACCAGTTAGCATTTCGTGAAATAGAGTTGGCAGATGCACAAAAAGAACAATTCCCAGACTCTGAACATATTAATAGTGTTAAAAATTCAATTTCCTCATTAAAGAAATTGGTTAGACAAAGACAATTTAGAGATGATTATTTTACTCTTTTAATAGATATGTCATCTGGTAAGAAATCTTTAGAAGACCATTTGGCATATTTAGAATTATCACTTGAAAATGTTTTTGATACAGAAACAAGAGATGATATTCAAGGTGAATTAATAAAAGTAAAAGAAGCTAAAAGAGAACAGGATAGAAATATTATTAATGCTCAGATAGAATTTGATTATAATGACCAAACTTCAAAATCTCTTGATAGTGCAATGGATTTGATAAGGAAACAATTAATAAAACCTGATGTTCAAAAAGATAATGCCCTTAGAACTTCTTATGAATTGCAATTACAAACATTAAAAAAAGAACAAGGTGAGATAGAATTAGAGGATAAACAAAATTGGATGGCAATTGAATTAGTTAAAACTGAAAAGAGTAGTCCTGCTTTATGGAAGCTTGAAACATTTACTTCGTTTAAAAATAGTGCTGGTTCAGATACTCCAATGACTGTTGATGGTATAAGATATAATTCAGAACAGGAATATTGGGGGGCATCTTTAAATAATTATATTCAGAATGCTTTTGTTGGAGAATATACTCAGGAGGCTGAAAGGAAAGCTGTCTCAGCTTGGAATCAGACAGGGTTAATAACAGATACATTTCTAAAAAATTTAGTAACAAGAAATAGTCTTATTACTAATAATCCTGAGCTTCAAATGTTTCCACAAATTATAACTTCTGCAATTCAAGGAGCAACAGCAAGTGCTTTAGAATATAAATCAAAAGATATAATTGCTAAATATTATTTAGATAGTCCGGGTATAGCTACTCAGGCTAATTATCAAAAAGCAAAACAAGAATTAGAAGGTCTTAAAGTTCAATTTGGTGATGTTTATTCTTTATCACCTGAGATTCAGAAAGTAGAAACTTTATTAATAGAGAAAAAATCTCAAATGGTTCAACAAATTTTAGCAACTGCTGCTGAATATGCTGCTGCTGAAGGAATTTCTTTAGAAGAGGCAATTACAAAATATGGACCAACTGCTGCTATAGAAATATCACCTGAAGAATTTGCTGGAGATAAAACACCAATGGAAATTGCTTTAGAAACAGCACAAGCTAATGCAGTAGTAGGAGATGAAGGTGCAACTCCAACAACTCCAACAACTCCGACAACTCCGACAACTCCAACCACTCCAACAACCCCAACCACTCCAATTACACCAACTACTCCAACTACTCCAACTGACCCAAATGCACCAATTGACCCAAATGCACCAATCTCACCAACTACTCCAACTACTCCAACCACTCCAACTGATTTAACTCCCCCACCTTCTTCAGTTACCCCAACTCAATCTATCTATTCAGGACAACAAGGAACTTGGATGCTTCCATATCAACCCAATACAGGTTATTCTGGATTATGGAAAGAGGGTTATGTTCCTTATCAGGCAGGGACTTCTACAGAACAAACTCCTCCTGTAGATGCATCTCAAGAAGCATATAATGAGGGATATAAATATTGGGAGCAACAAGCTAATCAAAAAGGTTGGGATTATTTCTGGATGGAAGTTGATGGTAAAAGATATGAATTTACAAAACAAGGAACAAGTTGGGTTGAAAAAGGAAAAACATCTCAACAAACTCAACCAACTCAACCTCAGTCTAAGTATTCGGGACAACAGGGAACTTGGATGTTACCATATCAACCTAATACAGGTTATTCTGGGCAATGGAAAGAAGGTTATGTTCCATATCAGGCAGGGACTCCATCATCAACTCCATCAGCCCCGACAACTCCAACTACTCCAACTACTCCAACCACTCCAACCACTCCAACACCAACCCCGACACCAACTGCTGGAAAGACTTATGTATATAATCAGAAATCTTATGCCTATGGAACTGGTCCATTAGCTACTTATTATCCATCATCAACATCTACGCCAACTCCATCTTCAACACCAACCCCTACTCCAGCCACTACAACTCCTTCTACCTATACAGGTTCAAGTATTGTTGATTATCTAAAATCAGTTGGAAAACAAAGTGATTATACCAGTAGAAGTCAATTAGCTAAACAATATGGGATTACAAATTATGAGGGGAGTAAGGCACAAAATACGCAATTACTTAAATCTTTAAGAGGTTCTTAAAAATATGCCAACATTCAATTTAACACCAATTTTATACCCGAAACCAAAGACAGACAATGTTTATGATATGTTGAAAGATTTACTGGAAATAAGGGAAAAAGATTATGCCTTGTTAGAGGGAGGTGAAATTAATAATCCTGCAACTTATGACCCATTGATTGCAGAGTGGGAGAATATAGTTAATAATCCATCTTTAAGTGATGCTCAAAGGAGAGAAGCTGAAAAGAAATTAAGAGATTATCAAATTAAACAAGCAAAAGCTGCTTTAGATAAGAAGAAATCTTTAAGTGCTAAAGATATACAAGCAGATATAGAAAAGGATTTGAGAGAATTGGAGTTTGAATTTCCGGGTAATCCAATTGCTTTTTCAGCTGGTGCTATAAGAAAATATCAGGATATTCTTTATGGGACTTCTGAAAGAGAAGGATTAAATCAACTTATTCCAATTATGAAAGGTAATGATATTGATACATTTTCTTTGGAACAATACAGGGATGAAGCCCAAGAAGAATTAGTAAAATATTCTGACATTGTAGATGCTTTTGAAGGTGGTGATTTTAGTAGGTTAAATGAGTATGCAGTTGTCTATACACCACATAGTGGAAAAGTAATGGCAATGAAGATAATTAATAAAGGAACTACTGACCCATCCTATTCCCAAAAAACTGATATGAAGTTTTCAAGAGATGAGGCAGGTAATATAAATACTGTGTCTGATTCAAATAATACAATTGGATTATCAATTTTTCTAACAAGAGCAAATGTATCTGCTGGGGATAAATATTCTTTTGGTAATTCCCAATTAACTTATCAAGGTGAACGAGGATGGACATCAGATGGTGCTTTTGATTTGATGACATTAAAACACGCACCTGTTCATTCAGTCCCTTCAGGTGGTTTCGTGAGGGATAGTAATAATAAATTATTTTTTGTAAATAGAGATAAAAGTTTTTTCCCAGTTAGAGAAGGAAATAAGGCGGAATTAGGGTTTTCAGAAGATAAGGTTTATAACCTTAGTCCCAGTGAAGAAATGAACTTTCTGCCGGGAGCAATTGACCATACTACATTTCCTGTTATGGAACGCTATCAACAAGAAGCAGCTGATGCAACTGGTGGATTTAGTCAATGGAAAGCATTTAAAGAATCAATTGGAGAAGAACTTAAAAAACCAACTCAAATTCCAAAAATGTGGGGTGGAATAGGACAGGCTATAGGGAAAGGATTAAAGGGGTTTATAGACACAACTAAAGAATCTTGGGTAAAAGGTGTATCACAAGTTGGGCAACAAAAGAAAGTAACTCCTGTTGCTCCAGACTATAGTTTAAAAGAAACTAAACCAACAACCATAATAAAAGAAAGTCAAAAAATTTGGGAAAAAATAAAACCACCAAAATCATAAAATGGCATTTACTACTGATGAAAGATTAAAATTAAGAGAATATTCAAGTGGAATGATGGGCGGTAGGAGATTATCAGAGGAAACACAGGTAATAATGAAAGAAGAGGAAAGAAAATCAATGGAACCTAAGGGAACATTAATGAAGGCACTTGATTATGTTAATCGGCCGTTATATGCTTCGGCTGGTTTTTCTAATGCCTTAGTTCAAGGTAAAAGTGTTACAGATGCTTTAGGGTCATTTGCCAAAGGGATGATTGGGCAAGAGAGAACATTTTATTCTGATGTCCTTAAAAGTGCAGGGGTAAAGAATAAATATGTGAGAGGAATCGCTGGATTTGCTTTAGATGTTGCTTTAGACCCTGTAACTTATATGACATTTGGAACAGGGGCTGGTGCAAAGTTAGGATTGACAACTATGAGTAAAGGTGGTAAGACATTATTAAATACAACTTTGAAAACACAACTACCAAAATTAGTTGCTTTAAATCTTAAAAAGGGGATGACAAGAGAAATAGCAGAAGCAGTAGCAAGAGAATCTATTGAAGAAGGTGTATTGAGAATGGCATTAAAAAATCCAGCTAAATATGTTTCTGAACCAGCAATGAGAATCTTTGGTAAACAAATCCCAATAGTTTCAGATGCTTGGAAATATATTGGTAAGAAAACTGGACCAGTAACTGAAAAGTTTTATAGAAAAGGACCATTGAGATGGGCTGGTGAAGCTTTAATTGGAGATGACTTTATTATTAAACACGCACAAGATTTAACTCCATTACAAAAAAATCTTTCAATTTTATATCGTCAGCAAACTAAATCAAGAATACTTTTAGGTGGTGAATTGGCAACTCAGAAAGCTCTTCTAATGGCAAAGCAAGTTCCTAATCTTTCAGATAGGAAATTAATTGCTAATGCAGTTGAACAAGCAGCTAAAAGAAAAGTTCCTTTATCAAGTTTAGTTCCAAAACATTTAATGAGCAAAGCTGATGATTTGGAGAGATTTATTTTCAAAGAAATTACTGAACCTGAAGCTCAAAGAGGATTAATTTCATCTTTTAAAAGTGGGTATGTTCCACATTATTATAAACAAAAATTAGCAGGGATGTTAGGTAAAGATATTCCACATCCAATTATTGCCCGTAATAAATCTGGAAAAACAAGAATCTTTGAAACAATGGCTGAAGCTGTTGATGCAGGTTGGCAACCAATTGAAGATTATGCAGTTTCTGTTGGATTAAGAAATGCTTATTCAAAAAGGATAATTGCTGTTGATGATTATGTTCAGAAAATGTTATCAACAACTGGAACACCAATCTCTAAACAATCTTCTGCTTGGAAAGAAATGTTAAAAACACAAAAAGTTCCAAAGGGGATGGGACTTTATATGCCAAGAGGTGGTGCAAGATTTTATCCGCTGTATAATTCAACAAAGAGTAAAATAACTCAAGTAGGTAATTCTAAAGCTATTGAGAAATTATTTAAAGCGGAAGGAACTGGTGGATTTTTTGGAGGAGAACTTTTAAAGGGTATGCGATTAAGTCCAATTAAAACAGCTTTCAAAATATCAGATGATATTCCAATTTATATGTTACCAAAAGAAATTGCAGATATGATGAATACAGTTTCTCCTTATATTACAAAGGATAAAAGTATTAATAGTCTTGTAAAGTTTTCTGATAGTGCAATGAGTATTTGGAAAACATCAGTAACTTCTTGGTGGCCGGGTTTCCATTCAAGAAATGCAATGTCTAATGTTTGGCTTTCTTGGTTAGGTGGATTACAAGACCCAAGAAAGTTTTCTCAATCAGCAAGATTACAATGGTATGATTATATGACTACAAGAGGAAAAGATGTAGCAGACTTTACTACAACCTTAGGTGGTAAACAATATAAAGCTTCACAATTAGTTAAGATGGGGAAGGAAACTGGAGTATTAAACAAAGGTTGGTTTGGAGCTGAAATGGGACAAAGTATAGAGCAAGAGATTTTAATGAAGACAGGAGTAAGACCAAGATTAACTGGAAAACAAAAGGGATTACAATTAGCAAGAGATATTGTTTTTGAAAAGCCAAGAGCAGTAGGAACAGCAGTGGAAAATAATGCTCGTTTTGCTTTGTTTCTTGACCAATTAGGAAAGAATGTAGATGTTAATTCAGCAGCAAGACATACAAAAAAATATTTATTTGATTATGGTGAATTGACAAATTTTGAGAAAAAGTATATGAAAAGAATCTTTCCATTTTATACTTGGATGAGAAAAAATATTCCATTAGAGGTTGAAGAACTTTTCAAGCAGCCCGGTAAATTTGCTGCCATAGGGAAAACAAAAGGTGAAATTGAAAGTTTATCTGAAAGACCAGATGAACAATATTTACCAGAATGGATGAGAGAAAAAGAATTATTTGTTAGGTTACCTTATGAAGATAAGGAAAAACTTCTTTATATGAATTTTGATTTTGCTTTTCAAGATTTAGCTAAATTAAATTTTACTGGAAAACCAAGAGATATGTTAAGAGATTGGATTTCTTCTATGAGGCCAGAACTAAAAGCATTGATTGAAATATCTGCAAACTATAATTTCTTTCAAGGGAGAAATCTTGTTGATGCAGATTTACCAGAAGAAATAAAGTTTAAAGAAATGGTTAAAGAAGAACTTAAAAATAATTTAAAAATTGTAGGTGTGATAGAAAGAATGAGTAAAGAAGAAGTTCCTATCTTATTTAAGATATTAGATATGGTTTTAGGATTAAAACCTTATCCTTATGATGAGTCAACATCAAGATATTATCATTATCAAGATGAACAAAGGGAACAAAGTGCGGTAAGAAGACTTGAACTCCAAAGACAGAAAAAATAATTTGACAATTGTGAATATTTCTGCTATGAATAAACTAAATCATATAAATAAAATAAATTAATATGGCTGAATCAATTAAAAGTATCATAAATGCATTCAAAGCTCCATCCAAGACCAGAAAGAATTGGAAAGAATTTGAATCTACTATTAAAAGATGGCACAAAGTTAATGTAAAGAAAAATACTCGGATGAAACAATTAAGAGCAGATAATCCTGATTTAAAAATGACAACTCCTCATAAGCAAAAGACAAATCTACCAAGTAATCCCGATGAATGGAGAAATCATCCATATATGACGAAGATTAAATAAAGGTCGGTAAAATAATTAACCAAAATAAATAAATGAATAATGTAGCCACTACTCCACAGTCCAATGAAGGACTAAAACCTTCAGAAGGAGGAACTACCCCTCTCGGACAAGAAGGAGCAATTACTCCAAATGTAATACAAGGGGAAGCAACTTCTCCTAAGGAGGTAGAAGAGTTGAAGGGTCAAGTTGAGGACCTTACAAAAAAGCTTGAAGGTGCGCAAAACTTACAATCTCAAGCTGATAAAAAAACAAGAGTTGCTGAAATAGAAAGACAGAAGTTGGAAGTAAGATTAGAGAAAATTAGGTCAGGAGAAATATCTCCTGATGAAGACCCACCAGCAGGAGAAACATCAACGGAGAGAGAATTACGATTAGAAGCAAGGATTGCTATTCAGAATTTAATTCTTGGTAATGCAAAATATCAAGAAGTTCTTGAGAAGGATATTACCCTTAAAGAAATTCTGAAGAAAAATCCACTTGCTCTAATTGATAAATACCTTGATGCCCAAGATGCGGCAGAACAGATACAAGAGAAGTTAGACAAAAGAGTTACTTCTTTAGAAACTCAACCTAATAAAGAAGAACCTAAGGAGGGAGAAGGTAAAAAGTTTGATATGGGTTTAATCCAACCGGGTGAAACACCTCCAACTCCTCCAGAAAAACCAAAGGGCAGTGTTCCTTTGGATAATATTGAGGAGTCCATAAAAAGCAGAATTAACATTACATAACTGGTCGCCCCTTCTTATAAAGATAGTAAAATTTGATTTTGATATGAACATTTTTAAGATTTTTGGGTCTATCTATAATGCAGCTACACGCTACTTTATAGATGAGGCTCATTTCGGTTGTGCTTTAAGTGCTTCTGTAGGTCTTCCTGCATACAATATAGCAGCTGCTGTAAAGAAACTGGATTTGTCAGATGAATTAGCTGAGATTATTCGCACAGACAACAATGCTTTAATTAGCAAAGTTGGTGTTGGTGCCTTTTCAGCTACTGCATTGAAACATATTTGGGTGGAAGATGATTTGAATCCTAATACTGCTACTGTAACTGAGGGAGCAGCTTTTGCTGCTGGTGATGTTACTCTTACTGTTGGAACTGATGAGGGAACAAGATTTAAGATTGGAACAATCTTTAAGTTTAATGAAAGAGACAAAACTGAATTGTGTAGAGTAACTGCTATTACTGGTGATGACCTTACGGTTGTTAGAGGATATGGTTCAACAAGTGATGAAGAACACGCTGATGGAACCACTATAATGATTGTTTCCCATACTAAACAGGAAGATTGGAAGCCAACTCAGGAAGATTGGTCTCAAGAAAGAACAGGTCCATACAATTTCTTAACTCTTATGGGTTATGGAATTGCTATTACCCGAAGAAGACAAGCAGTTAGTCACGCTGGAGTTCCTTCAGAATTTGCTCATCAGGCAGCTTATCGTTTGAAGGAATTTACAAGGCAACTTGATAGTTCTATAATCAACTCAATCCGTTCAGCTTCAGAAGGTTCATCTACAGACTACTCTTCTATGGGTGGTTTGATTGAATTTGTTTCTCAGGCAACTGGAAATACAAGTTCAACTGCTGAAGCTCTTACTCCATCTGTTGTAAATACGATGATAAAACAGATTTGGGATGATGGTGGAATGGTTGCTGGTGGTAGATTAGCAATGCTTGTTGGTGGAGTGCAAAAGAGAAAGATTACTGCCTTTGATGTTGCATACCGTAGAATGGACTTTGATTCCAAATCTGCTGGCTATGTAGTTGATAAGTTTGTTTCTGATTTAGGATTTGAATGTGAAGTGATTGTAGACCCTTGGGTTCCTGATGATACTGTTATCATTGGGGATTTGAACAGATTGAAGATTGGTCCATTAACTGGTGAAGCTGTTGCTCTTGAAGACCTTGCCAAGACAGGAAGGTTGTTAGAAGCAATGATTTCTGGTGAATATACCTGTGAAATTAAGAACGCTTTAGAGGCGTGGGCAATTCACACTAATCTTTCAAGCTAAACATTGATACGATGAGATAGAGGTTTTTTAGTGGGGATTTTTCCTTTTTCCTTGCAAAAATAAAATCCCCCAAATTAAAGGTCGGCTCAAAAATTAATTTAACTTAATTACTAAAATGAGTAAAGATTTTG
>CAZWEB010000020.1:0-13280 GCA_964632115.1 Candidatus Woesearchaeota archaeon | reverse complement strand
AGGGCAAGAACTATGCAGAGAAATGTTATTGCAAAACTTTTAAAGAATTTTAATATAGATTCTGCCTTAGTTGCATTTATTTCTGAAGATTCTTCTGATTGGAGATTTTCTTTTGTTAAGATGGATTATAAACTTACTGAAGAGGGGGATGTTTCAGAAGAACTTACACCTGCAAAAAGATATTCTTTTTTAGTTGGGCCTAATGAACCTAATCATACCTGTAGAAGTCAGTTTATAGAATTAATAAAAACAGAAACCCAAAAACCTTCTATTAGTGAAATAGAAAATGCATTTAGTATAGAGAAGGTAACAAAAGAATTCTTTGAAAAATATAAAAATTTATATCATAGTCTAAAAGAAGATTTAGATGATTTAATCAAGAAAGATAAAAATCTTAGAGAAGAATTTGAAGATAAACAGATTTCTACAATAGACTTTGCTAAAAAACTTTTAGGTCAAATAGTATTTCTTTATTTTTTACAGAAGAAAGGATGGCTGGGAGTTAAAAAAGGAGAAAAGGGTAAATTTGAACAATGGGGGAAAGGATCTAGAAGATTTATCCAAGAATTATTTTATAAGGCTAAAGAAGATAAAAAGAATTTTTTTAATGATTATTTGGAACCTTTATTTTATCATGCACTTGCTACTGATAGAAGGGCGGATAATGATTATTATGAAAAATTTAATTGTAAGATTCCTTTTTTAAATGGAGGGTTGTTTGAACCTTTGAACGGATATAATTGGGGGGAGACGGATATTAATCTTGATAATAATTTGTTTGAAGAAATCTTCAAAACTTTTGATGAGTTTAATTTTACAATAAAAGAAGATGAGCCTTTAGAAAAAGAAGTTGCTGTTGATCCTGAAATGTTAGGGAAGGTTTTTGAGAATTTATTAGATGTTGAAGATAGAAAGTCTAAGGGGGCATTTTACACTCCCAGAGAGATTGTTCATTATATGTGCCAACAAAGCTTGATTAATTATCTAGAAACAAATACCAACCTTCCTCGAGAAGACTTAGAGTTTTTTTTCCAGAAAGGAGATTTGGCATTAGAATATCTACGGAGACAGGAAATAGGAAGATTAAAACATACTGAAAAAGAGTTTGTTTTACCTAAAACTATTTCTCAAAATGCTAAGGAATTAGATAAGCTTTTAGAAGAAATTAAGATATGTGATCCTGCAGTAGGTTCTGGAGCTTTTCCTGTTGGTATTATGAATGAAATTATCAAAGCAAGAACTATTTTATCTTATCTTCTCAAAAAACCAAAAACAGATTATGAATTAAAAAGAGAAACAATTGAGAATTCTCTTTATGGGGTTGATATTGAACCTTCTGCTGTTGAAATTACAAAACTTCGATTTTGGCTTTCTCTTATTGTGGATGAAGAAGATATGGATAATATCAAACCCCTTCCCAATCTTGAGAATAAAATTATGTGTGGGAATAGCTTGATTGAGGAGTTTGAAGGAATTAAATTATATATAGATCCTACTGAAATCAAAGAGAGAAAAGATAGACAAGCAACATTAGATCAGAGCATTGATAAAAAAGTTAAGAAATCAGAACAGAAGTTAAAGGAATTGAGGAAAAAACAGAAAGAGTTTTTTGATGTAGAGAATAGGACTCAGAAAAACAGATTGAAAGAAGAGATTGATAAAATTGAATGGGAATTTATAGAGGAAACTTTAAGAGAGCAAGGTGACGGAGAAAACATGAAAAAGTTGGAGCAATATAAGAAAAATAAATCTAAACCTTTTTTCTTATGGAAATTATATTTTTCAGATGTTTTTCATAGAAATAATCCTGGATTTGATATTGTATTGGGAAATCCGCCTTATGGATTTAGAGATGTTTTAACTAAAGAAGAGAAAGAATACTTTAGAAAAATAGAGAAAATTGACTTTAAAAGTGGAGATAGTGCAGAACTATTTTGTAAAAAGAGTTTTGATAATATTGTTAGGAGTGATGGAATTTTAACTTTTATTATCCCTAAAAAATCACTATATGGAGATTCTTGGGAAGGATTTAGGGTGGATTATTGGAGTAAGAATAATCTTGTTTTTTTATTGGATTCTAGCAAGGCATTTGAAAAAGTATTGTTAGAGGCTTCAGCTTTTGGACTTCAAAAAAGATTTGAGGAGAATAATCAGATAATCTTGGCATTTCTTTCGAAAGATAATGGAGTAAAAGAATTTGCTAGAAGAAAAAAGAAAGATATTTTCTTAGATAATAAAACAATCCAAATATACTTAGCCCTTTATCCAAATTCGATAATCTCTAAAATTCAAAAGAAAAAAGAGAAAAAATCCATGGTAGAGGGAAAATTAGGTCTGGCGATAGGTCAAGATTTTTTCTCTGATGACCGAACAGAATATAAGTTATTAAAAGGCATCGATATAACTAAGTGGAATGTTCGGAAATTTAGATATCTCAAAAATAAAGATAAATTAAATTGGGATTCTGCTAAAGTATTTCTCAAACCTAAGGTACTCTCTCAAAGAATTGTAGCACATATAGAAAACCCTGTGCCACATATAAAAATAATGGTTGCTTATGATAAAAAAGGGTTGTTAATAACAAACACTTTAATGTCTTTTAAGTTGAATAAAAACCTAAACTCCCTCTTTTGGATGGCTTATCTCAACTCTACTTTTATTAGTTGGTATGTCTATAATTTTATTTATTCTAGAGCCATAAGAACAATGGATTTCTATAATTTTTATATACAGCAAATACCCATCCCAAAAATTTCTCTTTCTAAACAGAAATTTTTTATAGAAATTGTCAAGAAAATTTTGGAGATTACAGATGATAAAGATTATCTAGAAAATTCTGAAAAAAGAGCTAAAATAAAAGCGTATGAAAAAAGGATAGATAGGATGATTTATGATCTTTATGAATTCACTCCTGGAGAAATTAAAATAATTGAAGGTCAAAATGAAAAATGAAACTATTGGGATAGCTTTACCTATAACTTCTGAAATGTTGAAAAATCTAGAAAAAAGAGATGATGCAATTTTCTTTAAATTTATGCCTCACGAAACCTTCCCAAGAGAGTTGGGGGTTAACCAAAAATTATTTTTTTATTTTTCTAAGAAAATCGTAGGAGAGGCCAAGATAAATGAGATTAAATTAATGGGTTCTTCAGAAATAATTAAATCATATCCCAATAAAATACTTATAAGAAAATCTGAGTTTAAGAACTACATTAAAGGAAGGGAACAAAAGAAAGCTCTTGTTTTACTAATAGAAAAAATAACTATTTACAGCTCATTTGTCGAATTAGACTATTATGTGACTATGGGTGGAAGATATATTAAGGATAAGGAATACAAATCATGGTTAAAAAAGGTAAAAGATTAATATGGTCAAAATTATTCAAAAATTAGAAAATAAATGGACAGCAATATTTTTCTCTTTGGTAGTTCTTTTGATATTCTATAATCTTTATCAAAACACTTGGATGTTCATTGTTTCGATACTCCTTGCTTATTTGGTAGCAGATGTTACTAAATCTTTGTTAATTAAGGGAGAAAAAGGGATAATCCAAATCCCCTTTCTTGGAACCACAAAAACCCAATACGAAGGTCATGGATATTTAGTTTTCTTAATATATATAATTCTAGGAACAATTTTAGGAGCATATGTTGGAAATTATGTAGCAATTAATATCATAGCGAATACGGACGGATTAACAAATCTTCTTCTTTCAAATGGAATAATTATTGGTTTGGTATATTTTGATTTTTATATAACCTTTAAGGAGAGATAAATATGGTTAATAAAAAATCGACATTTAGTTCATGGACATTTCTATGGGCAATAATAGATACGTTTGTTAATATCTTGGTATTAGTTGCTGTAGTTATACTTCTTGCAGAAAGAATTAATGGATGGCTCTTAGCATTTATAATATTTATTTTTATTCTTTGGGTATTTAGACCAATGTATTTAACATTCAAAAAATTCTTTGAAGAATTACCTAAAAAGAAACCAAAGAAGCAAATCTTAAAAAACGTTGCTTTCTTTATGTATTTTTTACTTTATCTTTTTATCTTCTTCTTTTCTGTTCTTATATTCATTTTTTCTGTCAACTTTTTAGGGAAACTAATCCATCCTTTGGTATTATCTTTTTCTTTTATTGTTAGTGCAGTGGCAATTATTCTTTATCATCATTTTACCAAAAGAGAATTTAAAGGACCTTTTTGGTCTTTTTCAAAATTCTTTTTTATTGCTACATTATTTTTGTTTATTTCGGTTATTTTCTTTTCAAGTTATGGTTTGAAAAAAGGAATAAACGCAGAACTTCAAGAAGTTAATTTTGATGTTTATATTGTAAATGAGGCATTATTAATGGAAGAGGCAATAGATGCTTTAAATTATAGCAAGAATGTATGGGCTAATTATAACATATCGATAAATTATGGTTCTATCAATAAAAAGAAAATTAATTTAAGTGATGAAGAAATTGAATTTTTATTTAATAATGGAAGTTCTCAAGAAGAATGTTTATCCTATGATAAATTAATAAATAAAATTACTGATGAATCAAATAAATTAAGCGTAATCTTTTTAGATAATAATAAGAATAAACATGCCGGAAGAGGTTGTTTATGTAATTGTAGTTTTACTTTAGTAAGCCCTGAAAAATTATGGTTTTTTGATTTTACTGGTTGGAATGTTGCACATGAGATAGGGCATGTTTTTGGATTGTCTGATATCCAATTTTATGGAAGAATTAGAGAAAACTTAATGAATGATGAAACTAAAAAACTACTATTTTTTAATTCAGATTTTTTAGACCAATATCAAGTGAACATAGTTATCAATAAAACAAAGAGTTTAAATCAGGAGACTCATTTAATTAATTAAAATGCCATTTAAACTATCCCCTTCAACATTGAACTTAATGCAGGATTGTCCTCGTTGTTTCTGGCTTAGCCAACATAAGGTATGGAAAAGACCTTCTGGAATATTTCCGAGCTTGCCTAGTGGAATGGATAAAATTCTGAAGATTCATTTTGATAAATTTATGGAAAAGGGAAAACTACCTCCTGAACTTTGTGAAACTGGAGAATGCAAAAACATGAAATTATTTGATGATAAGGAAAAAATGAAGATTTGGCAGAGTAATTTTAAGGGAGTTTCTTGGAAAGATAAAAAAGGTAATGAGTTGCATGGAGCAGTTGATAATATTTTGGTTAAAGGAAAAAAGTTAATTGTTCTTGATTATAAGACAAGAGGTTATGCACTTAAGGAAGATACTGCGGAACATTATAGGCTTCAACAAAATGTTTATAATTTTCTACTAAGGAAAAAGGGTTATGAAACAGAAGATTATTTTTTCTTATTGTTTTATGTTCCTAAGGAAGTCATGGCTACAGGAGAAGTGATCTTTGATACAACCCTAGTAAAGATGAAAGTTGATGTTAAGAATGCTGAGAAAGTTTGGAAAGATGCGTTGAAGTTATTAAGTGGTGAATGTCCTAAGAAGAGTTGTGAATGGTGTGAGGGAAAATGAATCTTGGTGACGATGAACGAAAGAGTAATATCTTAACATATTTCTTAAGGGCAAAAAAGAGGTTTATTGGAACAAAGAGTGGTTTTGATAAGCAATTTTATGCAGAAGGGTTAAAAGATATTTGGCATTCTTTTGATGCTTTTTTAGGATTGAATTTTCCAGATCAGAATAATAAAACAATGAGAAATAAATTTGTGAATAAATATCAATCCCCTTTTGCCAATTGGACAAAGTCAGATAAGTTTAGAGAGTTCGTGGTTAGATTGAAGGCATCTGGAAAATTATATGACATGTCTCCAATAAATCCAAAAAGACCAATTGAGATAAGTGACATTAATAATCTCTTAGAGATTTTAAATTTCTCATATAGGGTTAGAAGTAATCTTAATCATGGTGGGAAAGATTTGGAAAGAGATGACGCGAAAGGCAATAGGAACAGAGCATTGGTAGAATTTTCTTTTAAAATAACTTTTGAAATTCTTGAAAAGGTTTTAACAAAAGAAAAAATTATCTAATTTTTAATATGTTAATTATTTAAATGAGCGATTTATTATTTATTGATGGTTAAGGATGTTTTTGAACACAAAGTCACAGCAACTAGTGAAGGGATAAAAAGTCAAGTTGAAGAGCATGTAAAAAGTTCTCTTCAAGCGATTAACGAATATGTATGGAATTCAATAGATGCTGATGCGAAGGAAATTAAAATAAAAATTGATTGTTATGGAAATACTCCAAAAAAGATCATAATTGAAGATGATGGAGAAGGTATAAACTACAATAAATTAAAAACTGATTTATTTGTTCATACAAACGATTCTCCGAAAAAGAAGTTAAAAAAAGATTATCTTTCATTACCTCATGGAAAAAATGGGCATGGTAGATTTGCATTTATTAAGTTTGCTAATAAAGCAACCTGGACAAGCATATATCTTAATGGAAAGGGGTATAAGGAATTTGAAACTTACATACATTCTTCTAATCTTGTTGATTTTAAGGGTATTGGAGCCACGGATAGTGATAAAAAGAAAACTGGAACAACACTAACTATTTCAGACTTTAATGTTAAACAAGATTTAATTACAGATGAGAAAAAATCTATAGAAAAAATAAGAAATAGTTTATTGAAAGAATTTTATTGGATTATAAAATTGAAAAATTTGAATATACTTCTAAATGGGAATAAGATTGATGCTGATAGCATATGTGAAGAATACTCTAAAACGATTACGATTGAGAAGGAAGTATTTGAGGTTACCTTAGTTCGTTGGAAGGAATTTTATTGTAGAGAATCGAATAACCATTATCTTACCTCTACAAGCAAAGAAAAATATAAAACCAAAACTGTAATTTCTGGGATAGATGATAGATTTTTACATACAGTTCTTGTTAAAAGTAAGTTATTTGATAGTTTTTCTCCAGCTTCCGAGATAGCTAGAAGAAAAAAGAAAGAAGGCCCCTTGCTTTCTAAAAAAGAGTTTGATATATTTAATAAACTAAAAGATAAAACTAATAAATTTAGTGATGAGATTAGAAGAAGATTCTCAGAAGATTTTGTAAAGAAGAAAATTGAAAAATTTGAAAATAAACATTATTTTGATAAGATCATCCCTTCAAAAAGTGAAAGAATGTACAAAAAAACACCAGTTGTAGAGGTGACTAAAGAGGTTCTCAGATTTGCCCCAAAAGTTTTTGCGGATTTAAATGAAGAACAAACTCTTATTTTCTTGAATATTATCAATAAATTATTAGATGATGATTCAAAAACACTATTAGATATCTTAAAGATCTTGATAAAACCTGGAAATGAAGAGGCCTTAGATGAATTAAAGAAACTTCTTGAAAAATATCCTCTTGGTAATATTATTAGTACAATTAGATTGATTGAAGACAGGTTGACAACAATTGAGAAATTAAAGGAGATGGCATACCATACTAAATATTATTTTTTAGAATCTGCCTTACAAAAAGAAATAGAGAATCATTTTTGGATTTTTGGAGAGGAATATACTAGTTTAATTGGTAATGAAGAAGATGATTTTAATAAACTCTATGAAGAATATTGCAAACACAATAAAATTGAATTGGTAGATCATCAAAAAAATTTATCAAAGAAGCAAGTAGACCTTTTTGTACATGGAAAAATAAATGATGGGAAATTAGAAACAAATCTAATTGTAGAAATAAAAAGGCCTAGGCAGGATAAAGATTCTAAGGGATTTATGAAATTGGGATTGAAAGATTATAATCAAATAGAAGAATATTCTGAGATTATTAGGAAAATTCCTTTATTTAATAGCCCTAATACTAAAGAGTGGAATTATTTTCTTATAGGTGCAGAATTAGATGATTCTTTTTATTATGAAGAGAAAGGTGTATGTTTAATGAAAAATAAAAAGAAACATAATATTAAAATTTATGCAATCAGTTGGATTGAACTACTTGATAGGGCAAAATTTCGGCTTGAATATGTTCGAAAGAAATTAGATGGAAAGAAGAAAAGGATTATTGAGAAATCTAAAACTAAAGAAGATATAACTAATAAACTCAATAATACTGCAAAAAAATGAAATCAAAAAGAAACTTTTAATCTTGATTAATAATTTTCACACCATGACCACAAATAATCTCAATCCTTCCTTCATCTCTAAAATCTCTCAACAGTTTCCAGCAACATTCTTTTTTTATACTAAATTGCCTACAGATTAGTAGTTTAATTTTTGGAAAAGAAATAATGTTGTTCTTATTTGGTTTTAACTTTTTCAGTTTTTGGAATGCTAGCTCGTTTAGATCCATTTGTCTTTTTATTTTTTTCATCATCTTGTTCTGAAGCCCATTCTTTCCAGTATGCGACTATTTCTTGATACCATTCCCACATTTCCCCATGATCTTTTTTAAGTGCATCTTCAAATCTTTCTAGGGCTTTTTTATCTTTCATTGTATCGGATATTGCTCCTTTCATGAATCCTAGAATATACCATGTTTTTGCACAGGTTTTTGTCAAGCTTTCAATATCTGTTTCAGGCTTTTCTATATGTTTTCCGCAATTACTACAAAACTTACAATTATCATTAATTTCTTTTTCACATTTAGAACACTTCATTTTAATTTCTCCTTAATCTCTAACAATAATTTCTCTATCTTCTGCAATCTTGATTCTTCTCTAATTTTTTGTCTGCAGTATTCAGATAGACCCATACTGTTTTTTGTTGCTTCTTCCTTTAGGAATTCTTTTAGAGAAGTTTCCATAGTGAGATGAAGATGTGAATTTTTGCCCATGAATTCTTTATTAATTATTGTTTTAAAAAGATTAAAGTCTCACAATAGATAACATTAAACAACAACAGATAATATAGTTTTATTTTGCTTTTTTGGAGATTTCTGTCAAATCTTGTTTTTCTTGCAGATCCTTAACAATCTCCAGGATCCTATTGAGCTTCATATCAAATGTAGGATTAAACAAAATAAACCTTACATAGCCAGATATGGTTTTAAAACCTGCAGCATCTGCCATTGCTATCAGCCTTATCTTTTGGTTTTTTGTTAACCTCATCCTAAAACCATAATTCGCTCTTTCTCCATATTGAGTAAAATCATTTATTCTCATAATAAAACACTTATTTCTGATATTAAGAATGTTTTTATAACCTCTTTCCTTATTATTAACATGAAAAAGAGGATGAAGAAAATTAATTGGAAAGTTTTAATTGTAAGCATTGTAATTGTTTACTTAGTGGCTTTTATTGGAAGTTTGTTTACTTCTCCTGTAACAGATTCAGAATGGTATGATTCAATTAGGCCTTCAATAACTCCTCCTAACTGGATTTTTCCAATTGTCTGGAATATTTTGTTTTTCTTAATCGCATTATCTTTATATTTTTCATGGATTAATGCAAAGAAATTGGATGTGAGAAAGAAGATTATTATTGTGTTTGGAATTAATTTTATTTTGAATATATTTTGGAGTGTTCTTTATTTTGGATTAAAAAATCCTTTTTATGCTTTTATTGAAATATTTGTTCTTTGGATTTCTATTATTTCAATGATCTATGTAACTTATAAGATTGATAAAAAAGCTGGTTGGATTCTTGTGCCTTATTTGTTGTGGGTGAGTTTTGCAATTGTTTTGAATTATTTGTCTGTTTGAGGTTGATTTATTTTTGATAGTTGCATGCATCTTCAAATAGCACTATGGTTTAAAATTAGCCAAAACCTATTCCAATTAAACTAGGATTAATTAATAAGATAATACCAAGAAGGATCATAATTAATCCGCCAATAAATTTTATTATTTGCATTTGTTTTTTGCTTATTTGCTTTGCTTTAAAAGTATATCCAAAAATTGCAATTATTACAGCGAGAGGAACAACATATATTATATTATAAAATATTAAATAAAGGTAGTAATGAAAGCTACTCAAAACTTTTCCTGACAAAATTCCTGTATAAATTATAGGGAATCCAGCTGTGCAAGGTAATTCAACAAGGGAGGCGAATGCTGCCAATCCAATAGATGAAAAAATTAAAATAGGAAGAGAAGCTTTTTGGATAACTTCTTTCATTCTTTCAACCCTTTTTACTAAAGGACCCTTATGTTGTTCCTGAATCATTAAAGTTATTCCTTTTCTGAAAAATAAAAGTTCTTTACAATTAATTATTCCTGCTATTAATGCAATTGAAGCTATGGCAATTCTTAAAGGAGTAATAAATCCAATATATTTGAAAATATTAAGCCATGCTACCATAAATAAAAGATAAATCAAAAAAACCATAAATACAAATGTGAAACCAATAACATAAATTCTTTTTCTTGAATGTGAAACAGACACTAATAACCCTAATAAGAATGTTAGAACAAATATATTACAAGGATTAAAACCATCAATTAAAGCAATAAAAAAAGTAAAAATAGGTAATGGTAAAGTATAGCCTGCTTGTTCTAAAAAAGCAGGAGAAATATTTTTAGCCAGAATGAAAAATCCTATTAAAAAAAGTAAAGCTACTCCAACAATAAGATAATTCTTTTGTCTTTCAGTTAAACAAATACACATACATTTTTTTAATATTTTAAACTTATGAAGAATAAATGAAAAAATAAAGAAGGCAAATATAATTACAATCCAATACCAGGATTTCCAGGGTGATTCAGTTACATGATTTATTCCCCCTACATCACTAAAATCACTTTCCCCAGCCGTTATAACTGATGACTTCCCATTCCATTCCAAAATCCAGTCGTTTATTTTAACAGCATTTGAAAATTCAATTTGACCATCAGAAATAGGTACTGGTTTGGGTTCTATTTCTTCAAACTCAATATTTTCTAAAACAGAAAATATATCTTCTGTTATTAAAAGTCTTTTTAATAATTCATTATTTCCATCATTACCAGATATCAAAACTCTGTTTTTTGTCCAGATTTTTACCTTGCCCTTTAAACTTGTAAGATCTAAATCATTAAAATTAATAGATGAGCCATCTGGCAAGGGATAATTATTTGAATCTAAGGTTTTAATTATTTCTTTAGAATCTAAAACTGGAAATCTTCCTAATTCAGCTTGATTTTTATTAAATATTATAAGTGGGATGCCTGCTTGAGTATTTGGGATATAAGATTCAAAATATTGATTAGCTATATCCTGATTACTTGCCCGTAAATGATAAATTTCATATTCTACAATTATTAAATCAGGATATTTTGAGGTATATTCTGCTAATAATGCAGGGTCTGTAATAGCACAATTTGGGCAACCAATGCCAGTGATATAAACTGCACATATTTTCTCTTGATTTTCTTCAGCAGATATAACAGAAGAACTCATAATTAAAATAAACAAAATTAAAACAATTCCAATAGCTAGGTTTACAACTTTCTTATGATAAGGTTTTATCACGCTCATTTTTTTATCTCTTTATTTATTCTTTCTATTATTTGTTTAAATATTTTCTTATATTCAGGATTTATTTCAACAACAGGCTTCATTTTTATTGTTGAATCAACAAAATCTTTTTTATAAGGAATTTTTCCGATTATTGGAATTTTATTGTTTTTTGAAAATCTCTCTATTTTTGAACAAAATCTTTTTGCTAAATCAAATTTATTTATTACAATTCCACTTTTAATTTTAAAATGATTTGCTAAATACAAAACTCTTTTTAAATCATGTAATGCAGAAGGTGTTGGTTCTGTAACAGCAGCTATATAATCTGTTCCAACTAATGAAGCAATAACAGGACATCCAATCCCAGCAGCAGAATCTATAATCATTATTTCAGATTTTAATTTTTTATTAATTTCATCTGAGTATCTTCTAACTTCACTCACAACTTCGCCTGAAGCTAATTCTCCTAATTTAAGCTCTCCTGTTACTAAATCAATATCATAATTTTTTCCAGTATAAATTGTTCCTATTTGTTTTTTTGTCATTGATATTGCATTTGTAGGACATGCGACCATACAAGCCTTACAACCAATACATACATCTTTTACAAAAGCTGGAAATTTACCCTTAACAAAAACTATAGCGTTTTGTTTGCAAATAGAAGCACATTTACCACATTTATTACATTTTTTAAAGTCCCATTTTGGAATTGGTTGGTAAACCTCAGTGTATTTTTTTCTTTTTGCAGAAAGAAGTAGATAATCATTAGGACATTCAACATCAGCATCAACTAACATTGTTTTTTTATTTTTAGCAAATTCTACAGCTAAGGAAGTTGCTACTGTAGATTTACCAGTTCCACCTTTTCCACCTGTAACAGCTATTTTCATTTTTTCTTTAAATTTTTATTTTTTATAAATAACATTGGAAAAATAATATCACTTAAACAACAAGGAATTAGAACAGAGATGAATAAAAATAAGAATATTATAATAATTAAGAGAGGATTTATTTTTGCTCCTAATGCCATAATAATATGGAAAAGTGATGCCCAAGTGCTTAATAAAACATGTCCTGCATGAGGGAACTTGGTTTTTGGATAAAAACAAGCAATTAAAATACCTAAGAGAGCTAAGGGATTTACTAACCACCATTTTTCAATAAAGCCCAAATGAATTCCTTTATTTGGAAGATTAAGAAGGATTTCTCCTATATAAGGGATAATAGAATCACTTAATGTTGCTATTCCAATAGAACCAATATAACCTACTAAAATTAAAATTAGGGGATTAATTTTTTTATTATATTTTTTAGTATAAATTATATATATTGAAGTTGTAACAAGAGCACTTAAAAGAACATGAATAGGATGGAGAACATAAAAGATATTATATGAGATTTCAGAAGAAAGTTTATAAAAAAGAAGCATTACAACTATCCCAGTTATTGCTCCAAAGATTGTAAAAGGGATATGATTCTTTAATTCTTTGATTATATTTCCTTCCATTTTTTTACTCGTGACCATCCTCCTTTTTTATTCCATAACCTTTACCTTTTCCAGGACTACAAAAATCTTTTCCTTGTTTAATTTCTCCCTTAATAAACTCTCTAATTACATTATTTATATCTCCTTGAATTCCTGTAATTAATTTAATCCCAAATTGCTCAAAAAGTTCTTGTGCTCTAAATCCAGCACCCCCTGCAATAACACAATTCACTCCCTGCTCTTTCAGAAATTTTGGAAGAAAACCAGTCATATGACCCGGATTAGAAATTATCTTTCTATCTTTAACTTTATCATTTTCAATTTCCACAATAGTAAACTCTGGACATCTGCCAAAATGTTCAGATACTTTTTCTAAATCTGTTGATATTG
>CAZWEB010000019.1:4751-13658 GCA_964632115.1 Candidatus Woesearchaeota archaeon | reverse complement strand
TATGTCAGTGAGTTTAGTTTTTGCCATCTTTTAAAGTTATTAATCTATTTTAGGCCATAGGTGTTCCGGACATTCTGTTTTGCTGTCCTGGAATCTGCCCTCCGAGTTCTGTTGGCAGGGCTGCAAAACCAGCACCATATAGAGAATGATGTATATCTGGATTAATTGTTCCATAACCTGCAAAATATGCTCCTGCAGCACCATATATCTGATTCCATGAAGGAGCCATGTGCATTGGATAAAGCGGAGAACCCATTGCCTGCAATGTTGGAATCAACGGCGAGTTGCTTTTTCCTCCTGGTGAAAAATGCTGCCACCAGTTTCCTGCTTCAATTACTTTTTTTCCTTCAAATCCTTCTTTTCCAAGTTTTTTAAGTATTTCTTTTATTGGAACATTTCCCATCCCCATGGGTAGTTCTGTATGCTCATGCCCAAAATTATCTGACAGGTGAACATGTTTTACATAAGGCGCAATTTTTTCTGTTTCTTTTATTATGTCTTTTTTTCCATAGCCAAATCTTCTCAGCATGTTAATATGTCCGACATCCCATGTTGCGCCTATTAATTTTTCAGAAGCATCTTCTGCCTGTGATCTTGAAATTCCTTCTTTAACTGCTTTTTCAACAAATTTTCCTCTTGCTTTTTTTATGACATCTCTTAGATCCTCTGCTCTTGTCAAAATAGATGTGTTTGCAGGATGATTTTCTAAGCTGATTATTGGGGATGTATCTCCAAATTTGTCATATGATTTAAATGCCAGATTTGAAACTGTTTCTGCTGATTTTTCAACTGCAAAATCTCTCAGTGGAGTGAGAATTCTTGGTTGTTTTATTTCTCTTAATGTCCTTACTCCTTTTTCAATAACTTTTTCTGAAAATTCAGAGAGTTTTTGAGGGTTGTCGCTCATATTTTCAAACTCTTCAATTCTTGGCTGTATGCTTTGAGCAAAAGCATTTAATTTCTTTTTATCTTCAGAGTCTGCATTTTTATAAACTAAATCATAATTTTTCTTTAATTGCATATAAGCATCTTTTAAATAAATACTTCCATGAGTCATGCTTCTTTCAATATTTTTCTGCATATTTTCCCATTCTCCATGTTCTTCTTTGTTTATGGGTTCTGTAGGAAGTGTTTTAGACATTTTATCCATTTCATCAATCATATCTCCTCCTCTTTGGGCATAAAAATTTAAATTGTCAAGTTGTTTTAACCAAACTTCTTTATTTTCTCTTTCCATTTCATCAATTGGATTAAAAGGAATTTTTTCCCCTATTTTTTGCCCTATTTTTGTTGGAAAATATCTCTCTTCTTCTTTTATTTGATGGAGATTTCCATTTGGGTCAATAAGAAGAAGGGATTTTATTTTTTCTTCCTGTCCTTCTTTGATTTTAAATTCTGCAGGAGGCAGTTGGGCTGTTGATGCATGCATTGTTACTGGCACATTTCCATGAGGATTTAACTCATGGCTTCTTTCTATTGCGCTCCATAATTGATTTTCAGCTGCATCTTGATTCATTTTTTCCCATCCTCTTTGAGTGATGCCCGTAGGGTCTACCATTGGTGCATGCATGCTTAATTCAGCACCTGTAAGTTTTGCCATGCGATTAAGTTCTTTAAAATGTTGCTTAGGAATAGATTCCATTACCTCTGGAAAAGTTCCCTGAACTTCTATGTTTTTAACTCCTGAATTAAGATGTTCAGAAACTTCTTTTACTTGATTTGCTGTTCGAGGATCAATGGCTGCGCTTAATCCTGAAAGTGAAGACATGTATGTTGCAGGCCCTCCATAAATTGGGTCTAAAGAGCTGTTTGAACCGTCATATATTGACTCATAGTTTGCCATTTTGAATATTTTATTTTCCTCTTTTTAGTTATATCTTCAAGGGTTTTTAAATTTAAAAACCCTTTGTTTTATTATATAGGGCAACTCAAAAACCCCTTGTTCTTCTGCTCCTCCTAAAAGGGAGAGAAGTTTCATCATCTATTTTTTCCTGATATTTTTTTTGTTCTTCTGCGAATTCTGCAAGTTCATCTCTGGAATCCCATCCCTGATTCATTCCGCCACCAAGTCCGCGGGGATAAGGGTCTCTTATTGGATTGATTGTATCTGAAGTATCTGCAATTAAACCATTTGTTGGAACAAATCTTGTTTCCATTTCTCTTCTTGCTTCATATTCTCTATCACTTTGTTCAGATTGTGAAAAATCAGCATAGGGTATATTTTGCTGGCCAGAATTGTTTGAGTTTGAAGTAGCAGGAGCATCCTGGGTTACATCTTCAAGAGTCTGGATTTCTTGGGGAGTTTCGCTGGCTTCTAAAACAGGGGCAACAAATTCACCAGGATAAAATCCGGCTGAAAACTCGTTATCTTCAATAATATTATGGGAAACACTCGGTTCTTCAAGTTCAGATTCTTCTGTAGATTCATTTATTTCATCTGAATCTTTAGATTCTTCTTGTTCTTCAGAATTTTCATCTTTTTTTTCAGACTCTTCTTTTTTGTTTTTTTTCTTATCTGCCATAAATAATTAAAATAAAGGAAGTATAAAAATTTAATTGAGACAGCAAAAAGGTATCTTTAGTTAAGTTTATAAATCTTAAAATTTTTAAAGGAAAATGGTAAAAATAAGCAAAGGAATGAGTTTGAGTTTTAATTCAAGTACCTTGGGTGCTGCTGATTTTGCTGGCAAGGGATTTAGTGATGTTAAATCAAGATTATATGCATCTCCTGAATCAGATTTCTCAGATGATGCTATGCAAACAGCAAGGAGAATAGAATGTAATGCTCCTAAACCAAATGAAAGACCAGATTTTTCAGTATTAAGAAAACCCTATAATCCTTCAGATGAACTTAGTAAGGGAGTAAAACTTCCGCCATATATTCTTAAAGCAAAAGATACAAGACCAAAATATGATTTGGTTTCAAGAGTGAATTCTGAAAAATTTGCTGGACAAAAACAAGCATTTACTTATGGGTTTGGAAGACAAGAATTATCAGGTTCCTATGGCTTTGGAAGACAGGCACTTGAACAAGGATACAGGCAAACAAGACAAGAACCTGGAAAATATCTCGAGCCTGTTAAAGTATGCGAAAATTTAAAACCACAGGATAAAAAATCATATAAAAATCCCCCAGGTGACTACGAAAATCCTGGAAAAGACTACAAAAAACCATCTGATTCCTACGATAATTCCAAGGGCTACTCTAATTAACTTTTTAAACATCCTTTTCTTTTAAAAGAAAAAGAGGAGGGTGCATCAGAATTATTCAGAGTTGCTTAGGGTCTATATTGTCTGCATTGATATCTTCAACAATGTCTTCATCATCTTCATCTTCAAAATCTTCATGTGAAGAGGAATTTGGATATAGAATATTCATGTTAGGCATTTTAATATAAAATATAAGGAGAATTTATATTTAAATTTAGAGTATATACTGAGAGAAGAGAAATAAAATGGAAAAACAAATCAACAAAGATTATAAAATCTTAAAATAAAATGGAAAAACAATTCAACAAAGATTATAAAATCTTAAAATAAAATGGAAAAACAAATCAAACAGATACAAACAAGAAAGAATTTGTTAATTGGAAATTCAAAATATTGGGGGGTTGTTGGTTTATTAAATAAAATTGGAAATTCAAAATTTTATAGGTTTGTTAGTTCAGCAAGATTGTATAAACTAAACTCATCAATAAATCAATAAATGTATTAAAAAATGGCAAAGAAAAATAAAACTGCAGAAAAGAAAATAAATTTCAAGTATAATCTTAGTGTGTACTATGGATTTTTGAAAAAATACTGGGGTTTGTTTATTGCGATTTTGTTTTTTGTGATTATACTTGAGTCAAGACATGTTATAGAAAAATATCTGTTTAAGGTAATTATTGACAGAGGAACAGAGTTTGCAGCAGGAACAATGATTCTTGATGATTTTACAAGAATATTATTAATCTTGGCTATGATTTTTATAATGGTTATTGTATCAGGGACATTGTCAAGGTGGTTGTATATTCATTTAATAAATCGCCTAGATGCTCGGCTTATTTTAGACTTAAAAAGAAAGTTTTTCAATCATATCATAGGCTTGGACCATGGTTTTCATGTAAGTCATAAAACCGGAAGCTTAATCTCAAGACTAGGAAGAGGAGCAAGAGCCATGGAAAGAATGACGGATATTATTACATTCAGCATCGCTCCTTTAATATTTGAATTAACAATTGTGGTGCTGTCAATAATGTATTTTGATTTAACTTCTGCAATAGTTGTTTTTTCAACAGTAATTGTATTTATAGCCTATGGGCTTTTTATTCAGAAAATACAGCAATCTTCAAATATAGAAGCAAATGAAGCAGAAGATATTGAAAAAGGAAATGTTGCGGATATTTTTACAAATATTGACTCTATAAAATATTTTGGAAAAGAAAATACTATTAAGAACAGGTTTGCCAAATTAACAGACAAAACCAGGAGAGCAATGATAAAACATTGGGATTATTTTAGGTGGTTTGACTCTGGGCAGACATTTATTTTAGGAACAGGAACATTTTTCCTGGTGTATTTTTCTTTAATGAGTTTTTTAAATGGGGAAATGACTCTTGGAACATTGGTATTTATTTACACGGTTTTTGCAACATTAATGGGACCTTTGTTTAGTTTTATACATGGAATCAGGGATTTTTACAGGGCAATGGCTGATTTCCAGGATTTATTTGAATATGGAAAAATTGAAAAACAGATTAAAGACAAGCCAGGGGCAAAAAACCTTGAAATTAAAAATGGAGAAATTGAATTTAAAAAAGTTTATTTTAACTATGGCAAGAGAAAGATTTTTGAAAATTTCAGTCTGAAAATTCCTAAAAACAAAAAAATTGCATTAGTTGGACATTCTGGGTGCGGGAAAACCACCCTTATTAAATTGCTTTACAGATTTTATGATATTAATTCAGGAGAAATTTTAATAGATAGGAAAAATATCCAAGATATTAAGCAGGAGTCTCTTAGAAATGAAATGTCAATTGTTCCTCAGGAATGCATTTTATTTGATGACAGTGTTTATAATAATATTGCTTTTTCAAATCCCAGGGCTTCAAGAGAAGAAGTAATGAGGGCAATAAAATTTGCCCAGCTTGATAAGATAATTGCCAGTTTTCCAAAAAAAGAAAGGACAGTTGTCGGCGAGCGTGGAGTTAAGCTTTCAGGCGGAGAAAAGCAAAGAGTAAGTATAGCAAGAGCAATCCTGGCTGATAAAAAAATTCTTGCATTAGATGAGGCCACAAGCTCTTTAGATTCTGAAACAGAACATGAAATTCAACAGGATTTAACAAGGCTTATGGAAGGAAGAACAAGCATTATTATAGCTCATAGACTTTCTACTATAATGAAAGCAGATAAAATAGTTGTTTTGAAAAAAGGGAAAATAGTCCAGATGGGAATTCACAGCCAGCTGATAAAACAGCCAGGAGAATATAAAAAGTTGTGGAACTTGCAGAAAGGAGGGTATATAAGATAAGAAAATGAAACTCGCAACTAAACGACTTATACTTCGTGAAATAACAATGAAAGATGCAGAAAGCCTAATTGAAAATATCAGCAATCTAAATGTATCAAGATATTTGCTTGTTGTGCCTTCTCCTTATACCCTTAAAAATGCAAAATGGTGGATAAATCACTGCAAAGAGAGAGAAAAAGAAAAACCAAGAACAAGCTATAATCTGCATATACAATTAAAACCTGCATCAGAAAATCCAGGAATTATTGGGGGGGTTGGATTAAGTCATATTGACAGAGAACAAGGAACTTGTAATATTGGCTACTGGTTAGGAGAGCAATATTGGGGGCGAGGAATAATGACAGAATCAGCTACTGCTATGATTGATTTTGCTTTTCAAAAATTAAAACTCAGAAGAATAAGAATTCCTGCTTTTGCTGTGAATAATGCTTCAAATGGATTGGCAAAAAAACTTGGATTTCAGTATGAAGGAACTCTGAGAAAAGCAGGAGTTGCCAAATCAACTGGAAAAATCCATGATGAAAATATTTATGGAATGCTTAGAGAAGAATGGGCTGGAGCAAAGAAGAGGCTGAGATGAAACTTCTTCAATCAAACGGATTTGGATGACTTGCCATTCCATGAGCTTTCTTATAAACATCATAGGTTGTGAAACAACCTTCAGCTGAAATTTGCTCGCCGAGTTTTCTTATAACTGATTCTGCATAACTATCTCTTTTTGTTCCTTTTTCTTTGAGCTGCTGAATTTTTGCTTTTTCTTTATCTTTGTCATTTTTTGGCTTGGATTTCTTTTTACTTTTTCCAAGCCCAAGCAGGGCTGAAAAAGGATTAGTGTCCTCTGATTTTTCTTCTTCAACATCTAATTCGCGCTCTGATTCTTCTTTTAAAAAATAATCAATGTCTTCTTTTATTACTGAAAGAGATTCTTCTGTTGCTCCTTCAACAAGTCGAAGAGCCTCGCTTAAATCAGAATCTTTTAATTTTTCTTCAAGCAAAACAAGTTCATCTTCATTTAAGCAATAACTTCTGAAAGCAACATCTGCTCTCCCGCCAAAAACATAATGCTGTCCTGCTTTTTGAGGAACTCCGCGGAATTTAAAATCTACTAATATGCACGAGTAATATTTTCTTTTTAATTTTAGATTTCTAAATTCTTCTGGAATATTCCGGTCTATTGCTTCTTCCTCTACTTTTATTTCACTTTTTCCAAGAAGAGTAAGCTGCATATAGATTGTATTAAATGCCTTTACAAGAGCTGCATTTTTAGATTCTGTCATGCTAAGTTCTTCTGCTGCTTTTAGATAAGGTTTTGCCCATCTGGAATATAACTGTAAGGAATTTACCTGGCTTTTTAACCATGATTTTTCAATTGAGTATCTTTTTCTTAATTCTTTTTCACTTAATTCTTTCCATTTTAGGTATTCGTGAACTCTTTGTATGAGAATTCTTTTAACTCTTTCATTTAAGTCCATTTCATTAACCCTTTTTTCAGACTTTGCAACCATAAATGCATCTATTAATGTTGCAAAAGCTGCCTGGGAAAAAGTCATGGCTTTGATGCTTGTATTCCCTCTTTTAATATCAACATTATCCAGCCAGATTTGTTTTAATGCAATCTCACCTGCTTCTTTTTTTGATTTATCTTTTGAACGGGCATCGTTGTAGTCATGAAATCTCATTTCAAACTGCCTTAAATCATAGATAATATTAATTAAACTTTTAATTAAAACCCCTATTGTTTGCATCATCTTCATTCCTTCTTCCTGCATTTTTGTTGCTTTCATCCCCATTTCTGAAAAATGTCCGCTTCCAGGAGATGAAGTAAAATTGTCCACTATTTTTTCAACTTTCCCCCCAAACATATTATTCATAAAATCAAGAATCCAGAAATAGATTGGTTCAAGTGTTTCTGAAGTTGAATCATAAACTAGTTTATGTTCTTCAGATGGAATCATATCTACTTTTTTATCTTTTCTTTTTTTATAATATGGACTTACTTCTGTAATCATATCTGAAACTTCTGTTGAATCAGCCATTTTTCTTTTTATATCTCCTTTATAGATTACACAAGCATAATGAGTTTTTAAATGTTTTTTAAAAACATTTAAATATGTATCTCTTACTTAGGGTTATTGTTCATAATATATGTTCTATTATAAATTTCTTTAAAAATACTATTACCCTAAAGTAATTATGAGTTCAGAACAAAATCCTGATAAAAGTCCTCTTTTGATTAATGCAAATTATGATGAAATTCAGGGAAGAATATTGCATGTTGGTGCAAGAATTGAATTTTCTCCTGGGCAAGAGCATACGTTAAGTCTGGATATTTACAGAACAATTCCCCCAGATGCAAGCGGTATTTCTTACAAGCACCTTCCTTTAGTAGTCCGGCTTTTGTACAGAAGAGTTCCTAAAAAATTTGCAGACTATTACTCTTTTGATAATGATGGTGCATGCTTGGTTCATACTTATGAAATCTATGAAAGAGGAACAGATGGATTATATAATATGGTTGAAGAAGGGAAAAGAGACAGAAGAATTAAAAAACTAATTGAACATCAGGAAAATATCTCTAAAATGATTAATAAGGCAGGCATTGAAGATGAAGAATTTCGAGAACATCCTTTAATTTCTGCTTTTAGGGAAAAAACTCTTGAAGAACTGCAATTTCAGGAATAGATTTTTTAGATATGTCTATTTGCAATTTTTTCAATAAATTTAAAAACCAAAGCCTCTTGATTTGAATATGGGAATTAGAGATATTTTCAGAAAATTTAAAAACGAGGATACTGTTATTGATTTAAGCGATATGCCTAAGAAAAGGGTATTTAATAAGTCTCAAGGAGGAACAGTGGATTTGACTTCAGGCAGTTCAAGAATAGCACGGTCTGGAGAATCCAGTCTATTTGCTTTTCTTGGCAATCTTGCAGGAACATCAGGAAATTCTTCAAATCCTATTCCAGAGCCAGGAGAAACAGCAGAAGTTTCATCAACCTATGTTTCTTATAATCAAAAACAAAAACTTAGGGGTATGTTAAGAGATTTAAAGGCAAAAATAGACGCGGTTTATGACAAGATTTATAAAATTACAGACAGAATTGACTTAATTGAAAAGAAAATAGAGAGGCTTGAAAGAAGAACAGGTGTTTCTGATATTTGAAAATGCAGAAACAACTATTTAGAATAACAAGAGGAAATTTGTTAATCAAAAAACAAAAATATTATAGTCCTGTTAATTTAGCAGGGTTTTGTAAGTTAAAGGTATAACTTAAACCAAGCAACTTCAAATAAAAATGCAAAAACAATTCAAACAAATGACAAGGAGATAATCCTTGCTAAATAAAAATGCAAAAACAATTCAAACAAATGACAAGGAGATAATCCTTGCTAAA
>CAZWEB010000019.1:0-4651 GCA_964632115.1 Candidatus Woesearchaeota archaeon | reverse complement strand
TAAAAATGCAAAAACAATTCAAAAAATCGCAATAAAAGATTTGTTAATTAGAAAATTTTAAAACTATGGTTAGGATATTGTTAGTCCAAGAGGGTTTTGTAAATTAAAAAGATTGTTTTAAGAATAAGAAAATTAAAAATGGTGAAAAAAATAAGCGAAGATTTAATTTTAGCATATGCATTAAAAAATGCAGTTGAGCATAATGGAAATGCTCAGACTGGTTCTGTTTTAAGTTCTTTGTTTTATGAGGGGCTTGACAGGGGAGAGGTTAAAAAAATTCTTCCTGAAATTAAAAAACAAGTTGATAAAGTAAATAAGCTCGGGCTTGAAGAGCAGAAAAAGCAATTTTTAAAACTTGAGAAAAAAACAAGCCAGAGAGAAGGCAGAGTAGGGCTTTCTGAATTGCCTAAGGCAGGCAAGGGAGTTATAATGAGATTTGCACCTTCTCCAAGCGGACCCTTGCATATAGGACATGCTATGACTGCATGCATTTCATTTTTATATGTTCAAAAATATGGTGGGAAATTTTACATAAGAATTGAAGATACAAATCCTGAGAATATTTACAAGCCAGCATATAAAATGATTGCAGAAGAGAGCAAATGGCTTTTTAATAACAAAGCAATTGTGATTATTCAGTCAGAAAGAATGGTTTTGTATTATAAATATGCTGAGAAATTATTAAAATCAGGAGATGCTTATGTTTGCACTTGCGATTCTGAGAAATTCAAAGAATTTGTTTCTGAGAAAAAGAATTGTCCGTGCAGGGCTCTGTCTGCGAAAGAGAATTTAGAAAGATGGAAAAAGATGCTCTTAAAAACAAAAGGATATGAAGAAGGAGAAGCTGTTCTTAGATTTAAGTCAAATATGCAGGATAAAAATCCTGCTTTTAGAGATTTTCCTTTGGCAAGAATAAATGAAGCAAATCATGCTCTGCAAGGCAATAAATACAGAGTATGGCCATTGATGAATCTGGCTGTTTCTGTTGATGATTTAGAGCTTAAAATGACTCATATTATCAGGGCAAAAGAACACAGGGATAATGCTGAAAGGCAGAAAATGATTTTCAAAGCACTTGGAAAAACCAAGAAAATTCCCTGGACAGCATTTCTCGGAAGAATTCATTTTAAGGACTTGCATTTGTCAACAACTCAGATGAGAAAAGATATTGAAGATGGAAAATACACTGGCTGGGATGATAAAAGGCTTCCTACAATTGCAAGTTTAAAAAAACAAGGCTACAAGCCAGAAGCATTTTGGAAATTCTCAGAACAAGTTGGTTTAAGTGAAGTTGATAAAACAATGAGCCAAGAGGAATATTTTAATATGCTGAGGCAATTTAATAAATGAGAAAAGAAAAAACAAAAATGCAAAACCAACTTAAACCCCTACTACTAAAAAGAGATTTGCTGATTATAAATTCAAAAAAAGACTCCCAATATAACAAGAAAAAATTTGTAAATTAGAAAAACAAAGTTATGGGGTGTTGTGAGTTGGTTGGAATTTTATAATTTAATAAATTTAAAGGATTACATTATTAATTTGCGATGGTATACAATAAATATTTTTATTTTTTATTTAAACAAAATATTTATAAACCCAATTATCCTCGTATGAATAGTATATTTTAGATAAATCAAAAAAGGAGGTAAATAAAAATGCAAAAAAGAGCGCAGTCACAGATAATAACAACTATCTTAATAATCTTACTAGTATTGGCAGCAATTGTAATTGTCTGGCAGGTTGTGAGAAACACTGTTGAAAGTGGTTCAAAAAATATAGAAGAGACATCAAAGTGTTTAAGTGTTCAACTAACAATTGATTCTGTTGATAAAAACGGTAATTTGTTGAAGATTTCAAGAGGATCTGGTGGAGGAACTATTGATTCTATAAAGGTTATTGCTGACGGAACTGTAAAAACAACAGATGCTGGGGCTTTAACACCATTAGGAAATAATTGGGCAGCACCTTATAGCCTTGGAACTACAACACCAATAGATACAGTTCAAATCGCTGCAGTTATTGGCGAGACTACTTGTCCTATAGCAGATACTGAAAAAGCATCTAATTTTATAACAACAGCATAAATATATTTTTTTATTTTTTTTATTTTTTTTATTTGGATAATTGGGATTTTCTGCAAGGGTTGATTGATAATTATACATGGCTAGTTTTTAACTCGCTTATAATATATTAAAAATTTGCAATATGGCAAACTTTAATTTAATTCTTGTTATTAGCAGTTTTATTTTTTTATTTAATCATATTGAAATATATTTTTGATTGCAAAAATATATTTAAAGGCATCTGGGTTTTTCATGAGATGGTGAAAGTGGGTATTATTGGTGGCTCGGGGTTGGATGACCCTCTGCTGCTGGAAGATTATCAAGAGTTGGAGGTTGAAACAGAATATGGCAAACCAAGCAGTTCTGTTATTTGCGGGAAGATTTCTGGTGTTGAGGTTTGCATATTGGCGAGGCATGGAAGAAAACATGAAATTCCTCCAAGCCAGATTAATTACAGGGCAAATATTATGGCTCTTAAAAAATTGGGGTGCACTCATATTCTTGCAACAGGTGCTGTAGGAAGCTTAAAAGAGGAAATCAAGCCTGGAGATTTGATTTTTCCAGACCAGTTTTTAGATTTCACTAAAAATAGAGAACTGACATTTTTTAATGAAATCGGAGAAGGGAAAGTACAACACACAGGGATGTCTGAGCCATTCTCTGCTGAATTAAGAGAATTACTGATTGAAGAAGCAGAGAAACAAGGACATATAATTCATAAACAAGCCACTTTAGTTGTTATTGAAGGTCCGAGATTTTCAACAAAAGCAGAAAGTAATTTTTTCAGGCAATATGCAGATATTATTGGAATGACTGCTGTTCCTGAATGCTCTCTGGCAAAAGAACAGGGGATTGAGTATGCAACAATTGCAATGTCAACTGATTATGATTGCTGGCGCGAAGGCGAGGCGCCTGTAACATGGGAAATAGTAAAACAAAGAATGAAAGAAAATTCAGACAAAGTCAGGAAACTTTTGTTTGGAGTGATTCCAAAAATTTCAAAAGGAGAATTTAAAATAAATGAAGAAGATAAGCAATTTATCAAGAGTAAGATTAGAACAATTCCAAACTGGCCGAGATTGGGAGTAATGTTCAGAGATATTACAACTTTATTAAAAGATGCAAAAGCAATGAAAAAAGTTATTGAAATACTTGCTTTGAGATATAAAGACAAGGGAATTCAAGTTGTTGCTGGAATTGAATCAAGAGGATTTATTATTGGTGGGATTTTAGCTGAGAAACTTGGAGCCTCGTTTGTTCCATTGAGAAAACCAGGCAAACTTCCTGCTGAAAAAATAAGAGAAGAATATTTTCTTGAATATGGCAGAGATGCAATTGAAGTTCATAAGGATGCAATTTCTTCTGGGGATAAGGTGTTGATTGTAGATGATTTGATTGCTACTTCGGGAACCATGTTGGGAGCATGTAATCTTGTAAAAAAATTGGGTGGAGAAATAGTAGAGTGTGTTTCAATAATAGAATTGGGAGATTTAGGCGGGAGAAAAAGATTAGAAGAAAAAGGACATAGGGTTTTCAGCATAATAAGATTTAATGAGAATGAATCATAGATTTTATTTCTTGTATCTTTTCATCTGCTTCTTTTATATGGCTGATTAAAACTAAGGGACATTCTCTGAATCCATTTTTATCTAATAATTCTCTCCTTTTGATATAATAACTCTCTTTTGTTTCATCCCTTTTTCTGCCATATCTTACAGGAGGATGGAACTCTAAGAATATTTTACTCTTGATAAAAAAATCTATATGGCATTTACCAATTCTAAAATGGACATTTTCTTTTTCTATTGGTTTGTTTAATAATCCTTCTTTTACCAGTTTCTTACAAACAACTCTTTCTTCATTTGAATCAAAAAAACAACCCATAAATTCAAAAGGATAATTTTTTCTTCGACTTTCTAATGCAAGCAAACCAAGAGGATAAAGTTTATGGGCTTTATTAGACATTTCTTTCAATTGGTTTGGATTCTTTTCTTTACATTTTAATGCTGCTAATTTTTGATGCTCATTAAAAATGCCTCTTCTTTTCATTGTTTCATGTGCTTTTTTCATATTAATTTTCGAATGTTCTGAATTAATTTTTTGCAATATTTTTGCAGCATTTGAAAAATATTCGTGCATCATTCCAGATTTTCGAATTTGCTCCATCCTTAGTTTACCTGTAAGTTTACCATACTTCTTTCCTAGTTCTTTACCAATCCATGGGTGTTTTTGTTGAGCAATTTTCCCTGCTCTGCTGTATAAATCTGAATGCTTTTTAATTGCCTTCTTTTGATTTTCTCTTGCTACTATGCAATATCTAAACCACTTTGCACTACCCCTTACATATCTTGTTCCTAAAGGTATAGAAAAAGTTTTTGATATTTTTTCTATAGAAATTCCTTTTTTCAATAAGCTCTCTATTTTATTTCTAATTTCTATATGCACTTTATCTTTTTTCATTTTCTAGTTATTTTTCAGAGTATTAATTTAAATTTCTTTTTCCATGTAAATTCCTTCTTTGTCAATGGAATATCTTAATTTTTTATAATATTCACGGACACCTACGCCTGAAATTATTTTTAATA
>CAZWEB010000018.1:0-14154 GCA_964632115.1 Candidatus Woesearchaeota archaeon | reverse complement strand
TACAATTTTTAATATTTTTCCTTTTTCCCATTCTCTTGGTTCAACTTTAAGTTCTAAAGAGAATCCATATTTAGAAAGAAAATCAAGATTTGGAACAGGATAATCTTTCAGAGGTTCTGATTGCATTATTTTTTCTCCTGGAATCGGTGGAATCAAAGGTGCTATATATCCCTCATCTGCTCCGATATCAAAATTTCTTTTTTTTATGCTTACAATTGTTGGAAGATTTCCTGAAAACCATTTTTCCCTAAGATTTTCAGAAATTTCTCTTGCAATATCTCTTGGCAGAGGCTCTAATCTTTCAATCTCTTGTTTAAGAATTAAAGTGACTAGTTCATCATAGGTTTTTGTCTTACCTTCATCTTTTAATGCCCTCAATGCTTTTCCACCAATATGGGTTCCAAAAACATCTGAAAATGTATCTTCCCATGAAAAAGCAGAAGGAAATTCTGAGAAAATTCCTGTTGATTTATATCCAAACCAAGTTAATATTTCATGCCAAATATCTGTTTTATGGCAAAAATATTTTCCAAGATTAATTGAAATATCATAGAAAATTTTTTGTTTTTTGTCTTCAGGAATAGAATTCCAGTTTCCAGAGTAATTTATTTTTACGTGGTAAATCGAGGGCTCTGTTGACTTAAATGTGAATTCTTTTTTTCCTTGAATCAGATGTTTAAATGTTTCAGAGGCATAAAATGCTGTCCAATCTGCTGATATGCGGACATGATAAGTATCAATATTTCCTGCTTTTCTTGTATAAACTATGCCATTTTTTTCAGAGGATTTGGCTCGGTAGCAATGATGCCCTAGATTATCTGCATCTATGAACTCTATGCCTGATGTTGAGCTTGGATAAGCACCAAGCCGGCCTTGGGGTTTAGAATTAGAGATATTTTTCAGATTATAGGAAGTTACAATAAATGTCGGTGTGTGTGGGTTATGGCATCCTATTAAAAACAAAGACAGTCCTACAATAGAACTGCAAATTGTTTTTTTTATTATTTTTTCTAGTTTTGACATTTGACTCTTTTTATTTACATCTCTTATTTTAGTTACCTATTTTAATTATTTTTTAACTAGTCTTCCTGAAACATAACTCCTTATTAATTGAAAAAACCCAGCCGTGGCAATTCCTGAAACAAGGGCATTGTACCTTATGCTTTGTTTTTCTTTTTCCCTTAACTTAATCGAATAATTATAAGGATTTGCTCTTTCTCTTTCTGCTCTTGCAGATTCTGCAAAACTATTGTAACTTGCAGCACCTGAAAGTCCGATCATTAAAGAAACAGCTAACCATCCTAGTTCTTTGAATATTCTTTCCCTCGCCTGCTTTTTCATTTTTTAATGAGTTTTTCAGGTTTTATAAGAATTATTGTGATGCAAACAAAGATTTTTATAATTAAGAAAATTATAAATTAGATGAAAAGGTGGTTAAAATCTGGCCTCTATGGAGCAAATGTCTACTTAGTTATCTTGGTTTTTGCCTTGCTTTACTGCATCTCAAGTTCTTGTAATTTAGGAGGATGTCAAATTTGCGATATTTTCTTTAGAATGCCTTTAGAATCAAGCTTGCTTGCCAAGATTATACTATTTCAAGCAGTATATTTGTTGATTTTCTTTATAATTGGTTCTGTAATTGGCGCGATTGTCCAAATAACAAAAACTCAGGCTAGCAAAGAAAACCTTAATACTATTGAACAGGCTTCCTAGAATCATAGTCCAAAACATAGTAATGCAATGTTGCTAGTGACGCACGATTAACTAAATCAGTTTCTATACCACTAACAGCAACCCTAGAATTTAATTTTAAGATTTTTAAAGAAAGATCCTTACACTCACCATTAACTTTTCCTTGGGTTTTAATTTGCTCAAATTCAGAAACAAGTCTATGGTATTCTTGGTCTAAAGCCACAGCTAGATCTTCCCTGTAACATCTGGGGGGTGGCTCAGCGATTGTCATTTTACTTCATAAAATTAAAATTTTTATCCTATAAAAAGCTTGCGGTTTGTGATTAAAGGTTTTAGGCAGGATTTTTTACAGGGTTTAATGGTTTTTAAAATCTAAAAAATCAGTGATTTCTATGGAAAATTAGTGAAAAATGGTTGAAAATTAGAGTACCTACAATATACCTTGTGCGAAGCTTTTTGCCTTTTTTAGGCTTAATTAATGGTATTTTCTGTGCAAAATGCCTTTGATTAAATGTTTTAAGCAAAGCGCAGATGTTTTATTCTTGAGATTTATGGTATATCTTCAACAGCAATTTCAATTTTTGATGATTTCCCACCCCAAGAAATTGATTTACCAAGAATCTCTCTTCCAATTTTTTCAAGGCTATATTGCACTCCAACTGCTAACCTGCTTTTCTCTGTAGATTGGACACCAACTACCTTTACTGGAACCTGAGTAGATTCACCATAACATGTTGCTTCAATTTCAAAAGTAACTCCATATAAAACTTCTCTGTTATTAGTTAAAACCATTTGAATTCTAGCTGCCATGGATATATAGATTAATTTGAATATTTAAGCATTTTTGCACTTGAGAATATAGATCTAAGATGCCGGGCGCGAGTTCGCGCTTCGCGCTCACATTTATATTGCCCTTAGAAATATCTTTTGTGAGGTATTGGGAAATTTTTTGATTAAACTAATTGATTAAAAGCATTGGTATTTGATTGGAAGTTTTAATCAAGGAGAGCTATTAATCTAGAGAGAAAAGTTCTGTTTTTATCTGCATTTACCATTGCTTCTTTTGCTTCTGGTGAAACAGATTTAAAATATAAATTTGGATGTTCTGAGTCTTGAGTCCATCCAGAATTAATTAAATTTGTTCTATATGTGCTTATCTCCATGAGATTTAGTAAAAACCAGAGATATTTAAGTATTTATATTGTGAAAAAGATTATTTTCTCTGTTTTTATTGATTTTCTTCTGTTTTGAACCGAGATATTATTAAAATGCCTAAAACAGCCAAGAAAGTCACTATTAATGCGCTGAAAAGCTTGAAAAGATATAAGTTACCTGAAACTCCGAGAGATTCTACTATTTTATTGACAGAATCTGATATAAAGTCTCTCCATGACAGGGCTATTAAGAAAGCGAGAGCTGCAAGTATTGCTATTACTGTTTGTTTTTTAAATTCTGCTTTTAATTTTGATGCTTTTTCTCTGGCTTTTGATAAATACTGTCTGGGCATGTTTAAATTTCCTTGATTTTTCTTGATTAAATGCATTGATTTTTGCTTAAAAGTTTTAAGCAAAGGTGATCTCTTTTAACAGATTAATAAATAAAAAGAAAATACAACTAGATTTATTTTGACTTGCTATCTGTTATCTTGTTTTAGGGTTTTGTATGTGTTTTAAGGCTCCTAAAAACAAAATTGCTGCTGCAATTGTTATTAGAACCTTAGACCAGATTGCACTTGAAACCCAAACAAGTACAACTATAAGAATTGCCAATATCCAAGCCATTTTACAACAATAGCTTTTTTGGCACGCCGGTCCTTGCGCTAGTTTTGTGTTCTTTCCTGTTTTTTTTGCAGTTTTCTTTGCCATTTTTCCTCCTCTTTTTGTTTTGTTGTGATGTTGTGATGTCTTCCTTTTGCTTAAAAACAACCAATAATCTTGCTGTCTTTATGCTTACTTATGATGTTTTTGAAGTTTAAAAACCTTTTGTTTTGAGGTTATTTTATGCTTCCTTTTAGCTATTTTTATCAAATTAACGCGATTTTGCTTATTTTTTAAGCGTTTTTGCATATTTTATATGTAAAAAAATTAAGTAAAAAACGCTTAATTTTTTTTTAATTACCAGAATATTCTCTATTCTTATGTAGACTATAGGGGAGATCATAATGTTTTTCCTTGATTTTTTGTGGAATTTTATGATTTTTTGTGGAATTTTATGATTTTTTGTTATTTTTTGGCTGTTTAAACAGCTTAAAAGTTTTGAACAGAATCTTGGTTTTATCGACGATAAACAGCTGTTTAAGAGCCTTGTTCAAACATAAACAATGAGTTGAACAACAAAAGATTTATAAATACCTTTTTTTTAAATATTATATGTCTTGGTTTAGTAAAAAAGCAAAAAAAGAGGATGTTGATGAATTAAAGTCGGCTGTTCAAACAGGGTTTGATAAAGTTAAGCAAGATTTTTCTAATGTTTCTAGTTGGGTTAAACACCTAAAAGACAAGAAAGATGAACAGGAAGACGAAATATCTGATATTTATGAGGAAATAGCGACGATAAAATCTGAATTGGAAAATGTTAAAAATATTATAGATATTCTTGGAAATAAGCAGTTGTTCAAACAACGGCAAACAGTGTTTAATAAACAAACAGCTGTTGATGGTGTTCAAACAGCTGTTCAAACAGCTGTTCAAAACTCATTTTCTAGTACTTTTTTAGAAAATCTTTCTGTAACTGAAAGAGCTATAGTCTGGATCTTGCTGAATTCAGATATGAAATTAAGCCACAAAGATTTAGCTGCAATGTTAGGCAAAAGTGAGGCTACAATTAGGGGGCAAATAAACAGTATAAAACAGAAAAGTGAGGGATTAATATTTGAGCAGGTTGAAAAAAACAATAAAAAGAGACTCTATATTCCAGATAAATTCAAAGAAATACTCTTAAAAAAGGTAAAAGTGAGGCTTAAGAAAGATAAAAAAAGTAAAAAAGAGGATTAAGCGAACTTTTTAATAGATTAGACGAACCTTTTTAATGAAAAAAGTGGAAAAGTGAGAGTTAAATTATAGTTAAAATGAGCTAGATCTAAGGAAAAGACAGAAAAACCTGCAGAAAGTGAGGGAAATAAGGGAAAACAAGAGAAAAAGAGTAAAAAACAAGGAAAACCTCTAAAAAACAATGTAAATAACACTGCATAAGTGGAAAAGTGAGAGTTAGAAATAAGTAAAAACAATAGAGGTTTAGAGAAAAAGAGATATTTGAGTGAAAAACAGAGATTAGGGAGAGTAATTAAGTGCAGGAAAAATAAAAAAAACAAGAGATTCAAGAAAAAGTGAGCTATTTATTAGTGAAAAATAGTAAATAGTGAGGGAAATTAGAAACTCAGTAAATTAAGTACTTTAGGCTTTAAAAAGCCAAAAAACAAGTATTTTAAAAGAAAAATCTTAGTTGTAACTCCAGTTCTAAATCGTTACACCGAATTTCTATTAAATAGATTGATTAATTAGATAAAATGAGGGGTTGATTGAATTAAAGTATAAATAATTGGTTTTTAGGCTCTGAAAACATCAATTTCGCGGAGTTTGATTATAGTGTCTAAGGTTGCTATTTTCTTTAAATCAGGTGAAATATGAAGGATAATGGTCTTATTGTTTAGTTTTTCTTTTATGACTGGTATGCCTTTACTTATCATTTTTTGCATATAATCCCGTATAGAAGACTGGGAAAGCCCTAATTTCAAGGCTATTTTGCTATAGGTTACCTCTGAATCCTGCTCTTCAAGCTGGTAAAGTGTTGAAAAAACAAGCATTTCCTGCTTAGTTACTCGCCTGAATTGCCGTCGGATTTCCTTTTTTATTGCATCTAGAGAGTCTAAAATATCAGAAGCTTCTGAGATCTTCTGCTGAATTGGTTTTTCTTTAGGAGTATTTTCTTGGTTATTTTCCCAGTTATAAACTACATTTTTTTTTATTTGTTGTTGATTTTCTTGTTCAGTAGTGTATAACTCTTGTGATTGTTGGGTTTTTTCGTTATTTTGGATGTGTTGGTTTGTCTGTTGGTTTGTCTGTCTGTCTGTTGGAACCCCATCATTTCCTATGGAAGTATTGAAATTTGGGTATTTTAACCCCCCTATTTCCTGTGGATGTGTCGGGTTTTGTGTCTGATATGTGGGATGTGTTGGGGTTTTTTCATGATGTGTCTGATTATGTGTTGGAGTTTTTGAGCTTGTTTTTTCATTTTTTTCAGAGATATCTTGAGTATTTTCATGTATTCTTTCAAGTTTTAATGAGATTATTTCTTCATTTATTTGCTTTAAGAATTGATTCATCTCTAGCATTTGCTTTCTCATCTCTGAGATTTCATTTCCAAGATTAAAGATATCTTCTTTGACTTTGGAAAATGCCCCTTTTAATTTTCCCTCTTCCATTTCTTAAAGAAATCGTGGATTTATTTAAAGTTTTGTTTGCTGAAAGATATAGTTTGTTATATAAATGTTTAAATAACTCTAATAAGTAAATTATTTATGGCAAAATTGATTGATAAATTAAGGGTTTTCTTGTTTAAAAGAGACCCTAAATGGATAAGGAGAGAAAGAGATTGGAAAAGACATATTGAATATGAGATTCCTAGAACAAGCGAGCAGATAAGTTATGCATTTGTGCGGAAAGAGATTGTTGAAGCTTGTGCAAGAAGATATGGAAACAAACCAGTCTTAATTATTTAATTACTGATGTTCTTTGTAAGCAGAATAAGCTTGATTTGATAGACGCCATTTGATTCTTCTTGTGAATGGTATTCCTTTGGGGTTTTTCCTTATTGGAACAACTAGGTTTTTGTTCCAAAGCTCTTTGAGGAGGGTTTTTGTGAATTCCTCATCGCGGGCAATTTCTCTGGAGATTTCTGCTGTGAACATCTGTTTGGGAAAATTATGGTATAATGTTGCTAGAATCTGTTCTGATATTTTATCTCTTTTTTGTTTGCTGATTCTCATAAGATAGTTATTCGGTATTAGTATTTAAAACATGCGGTTTAAATATAATGTTAAGTATAATAAAACTTATTAACATCCTTTATCTTAAATTTTTATGGGAATTGATTTAATAAAAGATATATCCAAGCCACTTCCTGAAAATGATCCTGATTATCATGGACCTATTGGGGCAATTGGTTATGGTTTAAATGAAGAACAGCAAAGGGCGATTGCCGATCTGTGGGATTGGCAGAGGCAAAGTTTAGAAAGCGAGAGAGTTCTTGGCGGACCTATTGAAGAATATAATGCTTTTACTTAATTTTTACATAGGCAGAATTTAAATACCCTAAGATAAGTTTATTAGTTACTTAAATTTTATTTCTTGTTGTTGAAAAATGTCTGGAAAATATCAAAAATATCAGGAGGCTTTGTTGAGGGACAAGCAGGAGCTGCTTGATAGTTTAAATCCTCTTGTTCGAGAATGGTTTTTTTCACGCTTTAAAGAATTCTCTTTGCCGCAGCTTTATGGTGTTATGCCTATTTGGGAGAGGAAAAATATTCTTATATCTGCTCCTACGGGCGGAACTAAGACACTAACTGCTTTTCTTAGTATTTTAAATTATTTAGTAACTCTTGCTGAGAAAAATGAACTTGAAGAAAAAGTTTATGCTGTTTATGTAAGTCCTCTAAAGGCCTTGAGTAATGATATTCATGTTAATCTTATTAAACCTCTTGAGGAAATTGAAGAACTTGCTGAGAAAAAAGGCATAAAATTACAGAAAATCCGCGTGGGTTTAAGAACAGGAGACACTACAACGAGTGAAAGAACAAAAATGCTTAAGAAGCCTCCGCATATTTTTATTACAACTCCTGAAACTCTTGCAATTGTGCTGACAACAATAAAATTTATTGAACTTTTGCGCGGAATTGAGTTTATGATTGTTGATGAAATTCATGCAATGGCTAGTAAAAGAGGGGTTTTCTTGAGTCTGAGCTTAGAAAGATTGCAAGAATCTAGTGTTTTGCCAATTGTAAGAATTGGATTAAGTGCTACTGTTGCTCCGCTTGAGGAAATTGCTAATTTTTTAGTTGGTGAGCCTGATAAAAAGAAAAATAATAAAGAGGAGTATAATGAAGATAAAAGAGAGTGTTTGATTGCAGATATTCAATTTACAAAAAAAACAGATATTAAAGTTTTAACTCCTGTAACTGACTTGATTGATACTACCAGTTTGGATTTGCACTCTTCATTATATGAAATGCTTGACGATCTGATTCAAGAACATAAAACAACAATTATTTTTACAAACACAAGAAGCGCAACTGAACGAGTAGTCCACCATTTAACAGAGATGTTTCCTTCAAAATATATTGAAAACATAGGAGCACACCATTCATCTATGTCCAAAGCACATAGATTTGATATTGAACAGAGGTTACGGGAAGGCAAGTTAAAAGTTGTTGTAACAAGCACTAGCTTAGAACTTGGAATTGATATTGGTTATGTTGACTTAGTTATTCTTATGGGAAGCCCTAAAAGCGCAGCCAGAGCCTTGCAACGCATTGGCAGGGCAGGGCACAAGTTACATGACATAGCTAAGGGCAGGTTTGTTGTTTTAGACCGAGATGATTTAGTTGAGTGTGCTATTTTATCGAAAGAATCTATTGAAAGAAAAATTGATAGAGTGCAGATTCCTGAAAATGCACTTGATGTTCTTGCACAGCATATTTATGGCATGGCAATTTACAAAGTTTGGGAAGAAGATGAAATGTTTTCTTTAATTAAAAGAAGCTATTGTTATAGAAATTTAAAAAGAGAGGATTTTCTTTCTGTTTTAAGCTATCTTGATGGAGAATATGAGCTTGAGCATAGAAATGTTTATGCTAAAATCTGGTATGATAAAGAAACAAAGCAAATAGGCAAGCGAGGAAGATTAGCTCGAGTAATTTATATGACTAATATAGGGACAATTCCTGAAGAAAGTTTTGTTAATGTTGTTATTTCTGCTGGCGAAAGGCGGGGCGAGAAAGTTGGTGTTGTTGATGAAATATTTTTAGAGAGAATGAAACCAAGAGATGTTTTTGTTTTAGGCGGGAAAAAATATCAGTTTTTATATACTCGGGGAATGAATGCATATGTTACATCTAGTGTAAATCGGGCTCCAACAATTCCAAGTTGGTTTTCTGAAATGCTGCCCTTGAGTTTTGATTCTGCGTTAAATATTGGGAGATTTAGAAAACTGCTTGCTGAAAAATTGGAGTCTGGAAAATCTGCTAAAGAAATCAAGGAGTTTATCAAGGAATTTGTATATTGCGAGGAAAAAGTTGCAGATGCAATTTATAATTATTTTTATGAGCAATTTAAATTTACAAAAGGCAAGATTCCGCATGAAAAAAGAATTGTCATGGAATTTTACAAAGGTGAAAAAAATTATGTTATTTTTCATACTTTATATGGTAGAAGAGTAAATGATGCATTGTCAAGAGCAATTGCTTTGCTTGTTGCCCAGGCTGGGGGCAAGGATATTCAGATTGGAATTTCAGATAATGGGTTTTTTCTTGCTGGTGAGAAGCTTCAGATAGAAAAAGCTCTGAAATTTTTAAATAGTAAAAACCTAAGAGAGGTTTTAGAAGAAGCAATTGAAAGAACCGAGGTTCTTGGCAGAAGATTTAGGCATTGTGCTGCAAGAGCTTTGATGATCTTAAGAAATTATAAAGGGAGGACTAGAAGTGTTGGCAAACAGCAGATGAAATCTTATTTTTTGCTTAGTGCAATTAAAAAAATAAGCAAGGATTTTCCAATACTCAAAGAAGCAAGGCGTGAAGTTCTTGAGGACTTAATGGATATCGAGAATACAAAGCAAGTTTTAGATTGGATTACTCAGGGAAAAATTAAGATAGAAAAAATAAACACAAATCTTCCTAGCCCGTTTGCACTGAGCTTGATTTTGCAAGGCTATGCTGATTTGCTCAAGATGGAAGATAAAATCGCATTTTTAAAAAGAATGCATGATGCTCATTTGAGAGAGATTGGGGAAAACCTCTGAAAAATAAAGAGATAGTGAAATATATTAAAGAATAATCTAAGTTCAAAGCATATTTTCTATTATAGATTTGTTTTTAAACAGAAGATTTTTGTTGATTTTGAGGTGTTTAAAAGTTAGTTAAAAAATAAAAGATGACTGGAGTTGTTCTTATTGCAGATTCTAAAGGGAAAGGTTATGGTTTTGCTAAGGGGATTTATGAATATGTACGGGGGAAAGAAAGAAGGGATTTTGAAATAAGTTTAACGGATATTAAAAAAACAATATTTAAAGATGATGAATTTAAAGTAAGAATAAATGACAATATAAGAAGAAGAATTTGTTTTTTTATTCATGATTCTAATAAAAATCCTTGCGAGTGGTTTACAGAACTTGCTTTTACATTGCAGGCAATGGGTTTTTCCTCGCCTTCTGAGATTAATCTTGTTCTGCCGTATACAAGATTTGCAAGACAAGACAGAAAAGATGAATCAAGGGTTTCTGTAAATGCAAAAGCTGTTGCAGATGTTGTTTCTCTTTATGCAAATAGGGGATTGACTGTTGATTTGCATGCTCCTGGAATACAACAATATTTTAAGATTCCTTTTGATAACTTATATAGCATGCCTGTGCTTCTAGATTCTCTGCAGAAAAAACATCCTGAGATTCTTGAGGATTTAGTTGTTGTATCTCCTGATGCTGGAGGAGGTAAAAGAGTTGAATCTTTAGTTAAAAGATTAGCAAAAAGGGGGATAAATGCAGATGTTGCCTATGGAAACAAACAGAGAACACAAGAAAATAAAGTTGAAAAATCTGTTGTTATTGGGGATGTTGAAAATAAGAACTGCTTGGTTGTTGATGATATGATTGATACTGGAGGAACCTTAGTAGGGGTTGAAAAAGTTTTAAGAGAGAAAAAAGCAAAAGCAGTATATGCTTATGGGACTCATGGATTATTTACAGAAGGAATAGACAAACTTAAGGGTTTTGATAAGGTATTTACAAGCGATACTCTTTGCTGCAATGAAAGTAAGAATATAGAAATAATTTCTTTAAGTGACTTGTTTGGTGAAGCAGTTTTTAGGACAGTTAAAGGTGAAAGTTTAAGTGATTTGTTTGATGATGGGAAAAATTAAACCAGTTAATTTAAAAATAAGTTTTCTTTATTGGGGGTATGAAAATAAAATTTTTGAACAAGGCAATACTCATAAAAATAGGCAAGAAAAGAATTTTTGTTCTTGGAGATTTACATATTGGGTATGAAGAATCTCTGAATAAAAAAGGGGTTTTGGTTCCAAGACAGCAATTCAAGCAAATGGCTACTGAATTAAAAAACATATTCTTAGAAATTGGGAAGGTTGATGAGATTGTTATTCTTGGGGATTTAAAACACGAGTTTGGTGAGATTTCTCAGCAAGAATGGCATGAAACTCTTGCTATTTTGGATTCTTTTGAAAAGAACCTTGGGAAAAACGGAAAGATTGTTCTTGTAAAGGGAAATCATGATACTGTTTTAGAGCCAATAGCAAAGAGGAAGAAAATTGAAATTAAAGAGTTTTATGTTTTAGATGGAATTTGTTTTCTCCATGGATCTAGGATTTTTCCAGAAGCTCTTGATAAGAAAATCAAAATGCTTGTGTTGGGGCATAGGCATCCTGCAGTTACATTATCTAATAAATACAAGAAAGAGAAGTATAAATGCTTTTTAATTGGAAAATGGAAAAGGAAGAGGATTATTATCTTGCCGAGTTTTTTACCTTTAATTATGGGTAGTGATGTAATTAATACTGGAGGGAATAGGATGTTTATTTCTGAACGAGATTTAAAGAAGTTTTTTGAAGTCCAGGTTGTAAATGAAAATGGTGAAATTTATGATTTTGGTAAGTTAAAGAAGCTGGGAAAAAGTTTAGATAGCTGAAAATTGTTAAGGTAAGATTATATAAATAAAAGAATACTAGGATTATCATGGGAATTTGGGATACAATCAAAGGATTCACTCGTTCTCCGAGCAAGCTTTATGTTTTTGAGAATGGTGTTTTATATGCATTTAATCCAAAAGAAGATTATTTAAAAAGAGGAAGAAACGCAGAAGATTTAGCGAGAGATATTGTAAGAGATGGATATGGACTTTCTGAGGATATTAGGGTGGAAAGTGTTGGTTATAAGGAAATGCCTAGGGCTGCAAGAAAAAAATTAGAAAGTTGTGTAGGGGTTGTTGATCATATAAGGCATATTCATAGAGAAGACATATCTCGCTTCAGGGATTCCTTACAAAAACAATTTCAAATAAAGTTGGGAAAACGAATCAAAGTAGAATAGAAGTATTATAGAATTCTTAAAACCTATCCTGTATAATTCGCTTGTTCAGATTGCCCTTGTTGCTGCTGATTTGAGAGCTTTGGCAGTGGGATATGGAAAGGCAGGGCAAATTCTTCTTCTAATTGAAGGGCTTTAACATTACACTTAGACATAATGAAATTAAAAAGAGGGACTCTTGATTTATCTTCAATTTTCTTTTTTTTCCAGTCTTTTAAAATTTGTTTTATATCTTCTGGAATAATCAAAATGTGGCCTTCAAAAAGAATTTCTGCAAATCCAGGCTCGTATTTTATCCCATAGGAAAAATCCAGCCTTAAAACCTCTCCAGCAATATCTATTTTTTCTTTTTCAATTTCTTTTATATCTAGATTTGATTTGACTTCCAGTTTACCTTGGAGATCTTTTTTCCTTTCAATGCTTATTTTTTTAAAATTAAAACCAATTATTTTCATTTTTATTATAGTCTTCCTTTGTTATTCTTTGTTTATCAAAAAAATCTTTATTTAAAAATATTTGTATTGTTGAGTGTTAAATTTAAACAAAGAAAAAGACTTTTGATTAAATTAATTCTTCTTCACCAACTACTACAAAGTCCCCTATAGCAATTATAGCACTGTGGGGAATCAAAGCCTCGCTTTGTTTTGATTTTTCTAAATTTAAATTTTTAGTGTATGGTGTAGGGTCTTTTAAAACAATGCTTATAAGCTCTCCGCTTCTTGTTTCAAAAGTCATGTCTTTTACCAATCCTAAACGTTTACCTTCTTTTGTAACAACCAGTTTCCCAAGAATTTCTCTTAGGGGTTTCTTTTCTATTGCCATTATTAACTCAAAACTCGAGTAATTTATAAACTTTTCTATAGTCTTCTAGGGTATTAACATTTCTTGAGTAAGACAAAGATAAGCTAAATCTGATGTAATTCTCCCTGACCCTATGATTTCCTTTAGAGAGTTATGGGTGTTTTGTAGAAAGGTTTATAAAGAGAATCTGGATTTTTTTGTGTTTTATTTTTATTTATAAGCTTTTCTATATTATATTATATATATTATTATATATTATATTATATTATATATGTCGCAGTATGTAATCATAGGTAAAAAAACAGTTTTAAAAATTTCAAATATCAATTAAAAATTATTGTAAAATAGTTAAAAATTAATTCTAAATTCTATATTCTACAAAATAGATATTACAATATATACAATCTGAAATATATAATGCATTATTATATGCTACTATTTCCATGAGAAATTTAGGTGTTTTTATTTTTTAGTGATTGCAAATCTTTAAATCCCTTCTTCTGTATGTTTCGAGGGTATCAATAATATAATCTTTTATATGCATAGGAAATAGGGGTGTGTATGTATATTTTTGAAAACACTAAACTTTATAAAAACAAAAACACTCTAAAAAATGCACTTATAAAATTGAGGTAAAAAATAAGCAGCTATAAAATAAACTTTTATAAAATTGAGGTAAAAAATTAGAAAAGATGGTAATAAAACTTGATAAAATATTTGATTCTGCATCAAAAGGAAGTATCTTCAAAGACAGATATGTCTTGCAGACAAATTATACTCCTGAAACAATACCCCATAGAGACAAAGAAATAGAACAAATAGCTTCTATCTTAGCCCCTTGTTTAAGAAAAGAGAGGCCAAGCAATTTATTTGTTTATGGTTTAACAGGTACGGGAAAAACAATTTCAATACAATATGTGAGAAATGAATTGTTAAAAAGGGCAGAAAATGATAATCATGGGGGTTCTTTAAGAATAGAATATCTTAACTGCAAGCTTAGAAAAGTTGCAGATACAGAGTATAGAATCTTAGCAGAGTTAATAAAAAAATTAGGAGGGAGTGTTCCTTCTACTGGGCTTCCAACAGACCAAGTTTATAACAAATTTATAGAATTGATTGAAAAGGAAAATCAGCTTTTAATCTTGGTTCTTGATGAGGTTGACCAGGCTGTTAAAAAAACATCTGACAGCTTTTTATATAATCTTACTAGGCTAAATTCAGAATTGAATAAGACTCAGATAAGCATTATTGGGATAAGCAATGACTTGAGATTTTTAGATAATTTAGATCCCAGAGTAAGAAGTTCTCTTTCAGAAGAAGAGATTATTTTTCCACCATATAATGCATTGCAATTAAAAG
>CAZWEB010000017.1:12955-15962 GCA_964632115.1 Candidatus Woesearchaeota archaeon | reverse complement strand
CCAATATATCCCCTGCTTCTACTTATGCTGCTATAATCTCCAGTAGTCAATTCTTCTGTTGCAATATTCTTCTCAGTATCTTTTATTCCGCTTGTTGCTTCTTCTCCATTAACATCAATAACAGCAGCAATAGAAACAGATTTTATTTCCCCAAGATTTTCACATTCTTCATCTAAATTAATTTCAAAAGTTTTTGTTTCTAATTCTTTAATATTTGTTTCTCTCCTAACCTGGCAAATTTCTCCTTCATTATTCTTTAAATTAAATATTAAAGCAGCAATATTACCTGCTCCGGTATTTCTTTCAACCTGAATTTCTAATACTCCGTCTGATTCACTCATAAGTTGAGCAAGTCCTTCAAATCCTTCTGTTGTAACTCTCGGAACTATAACTGTTGCTTTTTTAATATTTAAATCAGTTGTTAAAGTCTCTGTTTGTATTTTAGAAGAATCAGTCTTTATAATAGGAATGAGGGTATTATAAACAAGAACAACTGCCACAAGAACAATAAGCATAATCATGACTGCTGTAACTATTGTTGAAAGCCCCTTTTTTTTCATTCTATAGACAAAATATTAATCTTTATAAATCTTTTGAAAATTTGTACTGCCATTTCTTGAGAATAGAATGCTCTTTTAAAAAATATACTAACTAATTTTCCCCCTAATTTCAACCAATCATTAATTTGAAGTTATTAATAAACTTAAAAAGTTTAATTTGTTAACTTTAATATGAATTTCAAACCTAATGTACTTAAAATTATCTTGTCAATGATAATCTCTTTGTTTGCTACTTATTTAATATTAGGTAGCATTAGTGTTTGGCATGGAGATTATTGGGCGAGCTATTTAAGTTATTACTATCTGAATACTAAAGTAATCATTAATTTTATTTTAACATTTATAGGAATATCTTTTGGAAGCTACATTATTTGGAGTTTAGTTCAAAAGAAAAAGTAATTCTAGAATCCTCAGAAAATTTCTGCTTTTTCTCAAATCCCTTTCTCAATCTCAGCCAATTGTTTCAGCTTGGCTTCGCGCTCTTTTCCAAAAATTCCACATTTTATAAAATCAGCTTTCCATGCAAGAGCCAAGTCAGAAATTGTTGTGTCCATTGTTTCTCCGCTTCTGTGCGAGAAAACAATTTTAATATTATTTTTTCTGCAAAAATCACAGATTTCTTTGACTTTTACCAAGCTTCCTTGCTGGTTTGGCTTGATAATAATAGCATTGATGGATTTCATTTGAGAGGCTCGTTTTAATCTTCCAAGACTTGTGACAGTTAAATCATCTCCAACAATCAGAGATTTTGTTTTTCTTGTAATTTCTGAAAAACCTTCAAAATCCTCCTGTTCAAGAGGGTCTTCAACATAAAATAATTCATACCCCACATCCAAATTAACAATTCTGTCAATCTGCTCTTTTCTGTTTAATCTTAGCTGCTTGTTCTTGTAATTGTAAAAACCATGGCTAAAAAAACTAGAGGCAGCAGCATCAATTCCAATTCTCATTTTTTCTCCAAACTCATTTCTTATTTTTTCCATTACATCAAGAACATCAAGATTTCTTAACTGAGTATGCCATGCGCCTTCGTCATTTTTCTGACTTGCTCCAAGAAGTTTCCCTGCCATTGCATATGCTTTTCTATTTAAACTAACAGCTTCTGAAAACTTTTTTGTTTCAGGGATAAATAAAAATTCCTGAAAATCAGGTTTTCTTTCAAATTTTAAACTATGCAATCCTCCACCAATTGCATTTCCAACAGGCATTGGGAACTTTGGTTTTTTTGTCCGGGAAAGAAATTCCCACAATTCCTCGCCTTGCTCTGCAGCAAGTGCTTTTAAAATACTTGCCTCAAAAACAAACAAGCTGTTTGCCCCAAGTTTGTTTCCAACAAGCCCTTCAATCTCTTTTAAATCTTTAAACTCGCTGATTTTAATTTTCCCAAGATTTTCTTCAGTACCCAGGTTATTAATAAACTCAATATCTTTTTCCAGGCTTATATTATATGGCTTTGCTTCCCATCTTCCTTTGCTCTTGCCTTCAGGAGCACTTGAAATAAAATTGCCTTTGGCAGTTTTTACAGAAATCTCTATTGTCTTATCTTTTCTGGAATCCAAAATCTCCCGGGCTCTTACCTCTTTTATTATCATATCATAAATTGAAACCATATCTTTTTAAGATGCGGTTTCTGTGAATTTAGTTGTTTCAATTTCTGACTATCCAGAAAACCAAACCAATACAAGGTTTTCTTGATAAATAATCAAATAAAAGATAATTAATAAAGGTTATGCTGAGATATACTTATTTTTATAAATTCTCTATTGTAATCTTTTTAATGAAAATAAATGTAGGTTCTGCAAATCCTGTTAAAGTAGAAGCTGTTAGGGAATGTATTCAAGATTATGATTTTTTGAAACACGCAGAAGTTATTTCTGTAAAAGTAGATTCAGAAGTTTCAAATCAGCCAAAATCCCTTGAAGAAGTTATAAGAGGAGCAATGAACAGAGCCAGGAATTCATTTAAAAATTGTGATTATAGTGTTGGCTATGAATCTGGAATAATTCCTGTTCCCTATACAAAAACAGGATTTTTGAATATTGGCGCATGTGTTTTTTATAATGGAAAAAAGTTTAATTTAGGTATGTCTGCCCCTTTTGAATATCCCCTCAAGGTCATGGAACCTGTTTTAGAACAAGGAATGGAGATTAATGAAGCATTTTTCAGGGCAGGATTAACAGAAAAACCCAAGGTAGGTTCTGAAGAAGGCGCAATATTCATCCTGACAAAAGGCAGAATTTCAAGAAAAGATTATACAAAACAAGCAATAGCAATGGCTTTAATTCAATTGGAAAATCCTGAATTGTATGAGTTATAAAAAACTATTGAAAATATGCTACATCAATAAAAAAAGAATTCTGAATAATATAGAATTTTCTAATTTACATAACTTTACTGAACCAACAAGACTATCCAATTTTTTGTTAATTAATAAATTTTTCTCGCGG
>CAZWEB010000017.1:4978-12855 GCA_964632115.1 Candidatus Woesearchaeota archaeon | reverse complement strand
TACTGAACCAACAAGACTATCCAATTTTTTGTTAATTAATAAATTTTTCTCGCGGGTTTTGTAAGTTGGTTTTGCATTTTTATAGAAGAACTCAAATTGTTAATTCAAAAGCAATATTAAAAGAATAAAAAATTATTATAATCAAATCTCTTGAACTTCTGGTTTTTCTTCAATCTCTACTTCATCTTCTGGCTGGGCAAGTTCCATTATTTCTCCTTCTTCCTTAATGTCCTTTTCTTCCAGCTCTTCTTTTTCTCCCACTTTCTTATCCAGAATTTTTTCTTTTCTCTCTTCTTTTTTCTTAAGTTCTTCCTCAATAAGTTTTGCTTCTTCCTTGCTTATTTTTTTTATTTTTTCATCTTTTCTTTTTGGAAAAGGCCTTTTTACAGTTATAGGCAAGATGCCTGACTCAAGTTCAAGCTCAGCAATTTTAAGAACATCAAAATTAATATCATCTAATTTCTTATCATCAATTTTTATTAAAAAAGGAGCATCCATTGCCAATTGCAGTGCTCTTGCTCCTAAGATTCTTGCAATCTCATATTTTGTAAATTGTTCTTCTAATTTTTCTATCATTTTATATTATTATTTGCTCTTCTTCTTTGAATTTTTCTCTATCTTGCTCGTGATTTCTTTAATCATTTCCTTGTATTTTTTTTCAGCCATTTCAAATATATTCATCAGTTCCTCTTCACTAAAAGCACTCACTCCTCCTTTTTGCAGAGCATTTATTAAAATTTCCTTTTTATCATTTTCAGTCATAGCCACAGAGATTCTTGCCTCACTTACAGATTCTTCTTCTCTGCCTGGGTCAAGCAAAATTTCCTTCCCTATTTTATGAAATGTAAAATTTAATGGAGCACTGTCTCCGAGGGGAATTCCTTTTGAAGTAAACTCTCCGTATTTTACTCTCTCTGTTTTTTCATCATATTTTGGCATTTTTGCAGTAAGTAAAGCAACAACCGCAGCCAAAGCACTTGCATCCAGCAAGTTTCCATCGTTATTTATAGAATAAATATCAATAAATACTGTCCAGACTTTTTCTCCTTTTTTAATGCACAATTTTTTAAAATCTATAAACCCACTTTCCCTGATGCCTCTGTCAATAATTCTTGCCATTTCAATTGCATTTATTCTTGGAGGTCCATATTCAAACTCATCAGAACTTAAAGGCAAAAGTTCTAGTGTTGTCATCATTGTTCCTTCTTCTTCATGGTCTGGATAAGGTGTTCCAACATCCATTTTAACTCCTGCAACAACTTCTGTTTTTCCAATTCTAACACGCGCAGAGCCCTCTGCATTTTTTGAAATTCCAATTTCAATATCTATATCTCTGTATTCCAGAGGTTTTCTTGAATCAAATCTTTTTCCAGATTCAAGATAATCTTTTATTCGCTTTTTTGTTAAGTTTGATGTTTCCATTTTATTTGAATTTTTGTTTTTTTATTTTCCGTTGTTAAACTCCTTTAATGTTTTTTTCTGAAGCTCATAAACTTTTTTGCATGCTTTTTTTGCAGATTCAATTGCTTCTTTCATTTGTTTTGTCCTTATTTTTCCATCTAATTGAAGCAATGTTATTTTCTCTGAATTAGATGCTATTGCAAAAGGAATATCAGTACTTCCTTCTCCATCTGAATAATCTTCTTCTTCTTTAATCAAGTCAGTTACAATTTTATCATCTACTTTTCCAATTGAAACAGCAGAAATCATTTCAGTCATTGGAACTCCTGCATGTGCCAGAGCCAAAGCAGCAGCATTTATTCCTGCGCATCTTGTGGAGGCATTTGCCTGCAGGACATTGATATGAACATCAACAACTGTATTTTGAAATTCTTTTAATTGCAAGACCGGAGCAAGCGCCCATTCTGTAACTTTGCTTATTTCCTGGCTTCTTCGAGATAGACCAGGACGTTTTCTTTCTGTAACTGAAAAAGAAAGCATGTCATAATTTACTCTTAAAAGTCCTGTTTCTGGATTTTGCATATGCTGGGGATGAAGTTGTTTTGGCCCATAAACAGCAGCAATTGCTATTGTGTCTCCAAAAGCAAACAAAGCAGATCCATCTGCATTAGGAACAACTCCTACTTCTGCTTTCATTTCTCTTAATTCATCAAATTTTCTTCCATCAGGACGTTTTGTATATGCCATTATTCTTCTTTCTCCTTTGTTTTTTTATCTTCTTTAATTTCTTTTTTATCATCAGTTTTTCCTTTTTTCTCTTCTTCCAACCACTCTTTGGTTTTGTCAGTTAAACCATCTACAAAAGATTTTTCTGTGACAAAACCAATTGCTTTTTTTGCAAACAATTCATCTTCAACTTTGTTTCCTCCAATCCATACAATTCCGTTTTGCCCGACAACTATGTCGCAGTTTGTTTCATTTTTAATAAGGTTTATCATGCTTCCTTCTTTTCCTATTACTCTTGGAACTTTATTTGGATTGATTTCAATAATTATTCCGTTTTCAACTCTTCCTAAATTCCTTCCCTTGACAGTCAAGTCCACTCCTTTTCTTTTCACACTAAAAACCTTTGTAACAATCATATCACCAATATCAAAATGATCTGTTAAATCATTTTTGTTTATGAATTTATTATATTCTGATACTGGGAGAAAAGATTGATAAGGAGATTTTATATCAATAATCCATCCATTGAATGTAACATCAGTTACTTTTCCTATGACTACATTTCCTCTTCTTGCCATATAGGTTCCAGAAAGAGGAATAACTTTTGCAAGTCTTCCACTAACATCAGCAAGTCCAAATTTTGCAGCAATTATGTTTTTTCCTTCTTTTGTTGTTCCTTCGCCAGCAAGATATTCATCTCCAGAAACAACTATTTCTCCAGGAGTTACAACTTCTCTTGTCTTTTTGCTTTCTAAATCTGTAATTTCTTGGTTTTCTTCAATTTCTTCTGTTTTTGTAATCATTTTTATTCTTTTATCTCTTGGCTCAGTACAGAGCCGTGAGTTATTGAATTTAATTTGTCATAAAAATCATCAAGCAATCCAACCGGAACATTTACTGTGGCTTTTAAGTCGCCATTTGAAAGCCACTCTTCACTCTCTTTATATTCTTTAAGCAATCCATAAACCCTGCCGGTGTATTCTGCAGGTATTTGCAATGATAATTTTTTAGTCTGTATTTTTATAGGAATTACCCTTTTTAAACTTTCCAGTATCTTTGGAATCTGCTGGTCAACTGCTCTGTTGTCAATATTTAATCCTGCTTGTTCCATTGCACTGATAATTCTGCTTGGTGTGTGGGGATTTCCTGTATTTGGGTCTACTGAATATTTGCTTAAAAAATCAATTATTTGCTTTTTCCGGTCTTCTCTTTCTTTGTCTTTATGCTCTTTTGGAACCTGTATTTCCCCGCTCTTAATTATTTTTCCGATAACTTCTTTTATATCAGTTGTTCCAAAAGCATCTTTTAAATCAGCTTCAGAAGGTCTTAGTCCTTTTTTAGAATCATGAAAAACTTCTTCAACAAATATTGCTTCATCTACACTTCCCTGTCCTTTTTTGAACTTTAATGCTTTGTCAACATTCACAAGTGTTTCATAATTTTTCCCTTTTGCCTTGATTCTTGCAATAACTTCTGTCATCTTTGTTTTATTACCTCTAAAATAATGATAAATAATTACTTTCTTTTGAATTTAATTTACATAACCTCGTTAAACTGACAAGACTATAATGTTTTGAATCTTTAATTAACAAATTTTCTATTGCTGTTATTGGTTTTGTTTGTTTTTGCATTTTATTTGAAGACTTTTAAGTCTTTGTTGAATTGTTTTTGCATTTTTCAATTATTTTGAATATTTTTTCAGCTGTTCTCCGCCGAGTCTTTTTAATTTTTTGCTTTTATTATCAATAATTCCAACATCAAATCTTTCTGGATTGAAATTTTTTCCAAGAATATCCTTGAATATTCTTAATGATAACTTTATTCCTTCTTCAATAGTTATGTCCTCTTTGTAATCTTTTCTTAATCTCTCCTTGATTTTCTCATCATTTTCGCCAATTGCTGTTGCTTTGTAAGCAACATAATTTCCAGTAACATCGCTTACAAAAACTCTTGATTCTGAATTAATTCCTGCAATCATTATTGAAACCCCAAAAGGCCTTGCTCCGGGATATTGTGTAAAAGCCTGCATATTATTTGCTGTTTCTTTTATAATTGATTCAGTATCTATTGGAGAATCATATGTAACCCTGTGCTGTTGGGCAATTAATTGCCCTCTTTCCACTAAAATTCTTGCATCACTTAAAATTCCTGCAGCACTTGCGCAGATGTGTTCATCTATCTCATAAATTTTATTTGCAGATTCAGGAACAATCAATCTGTCTCTTATTTTTTTGTCTGCTACTATAATAATTCCGTCTTTACAGACCATTCCTATAGATGCCGAGCCAAGTCTGACAGTTCTTTCTGCATATTCTACCTGCAATATGTGCCCGTCTGGCGAGAACATCGTCGCAGCTCTGTCATACCCCATAACCTGGTGTTGCATATCAACCGGTGCTTCCATTTTGTATAAATTTTCAAAGAAACTGAATAATCAGTTTTATATTTTATTTTTCCTTCCAAAATATCCAAGAATATGGGGTTTAAAAAACTTGTGGTTTTTGGTTCAAATCAGCTTATTTCACATTCACAATTGCCCCTGAAACTTTCTTGACTTGAATATCCTTGCCAGACATGAGGAAACTTGCTCGGATTTTGTCAAGTTCCTGCCGGTTTATTGCAATAATAATCCCTTTTGATGTTTTCTTTACAATTTGCGGGCTTGCTTTTGCAAATCCCAAAACACCTATGTAATCCAAGATAGCTCTTTCTATGTTTTCTTTTGAAGTATCTTTGCCCCATAAGAGCAAATATCTCTTTTTTTCCCTGTGGCTTGGTTTTAGGCTTTTCATTTTTTTCTTCTCTTGTATTTTTTAATTGTGTTTTTTATTTTTTCTCTGTACATTCCCTTATCTATGAGGTGTATGATTATTGCTGTAATTGCAATAATAACTATTGAAATAAAAACAAACCAGATTAAATAGTTTTTCTTTTCATTTTCTAAATCTTCTCCAGGTTGCTTGCCTGTTTTGTTTTCTTCTTCATTTATTTTTACTGAGTTGATAATTATTAATTCATGTATTGTTTGTATTGTTAAACTTGCCTTGCTGTTCTCAATTGAATTTAATTTAATGTATAAATCATAATAATCTGAAGAAGTTAAATTTATTTTTATGCTCTGACTAATACCCAATTTTATATTTATAGGATTGCTTTTCAGAGTGAAGTTCACAAAATTATTGCCAATATCATTTATTGTTAAAGTATGCTCTTCAGATTTTGCATCAAAAATTGTAAATCTTATTTTATCTTGTTCTTTCAGTTCTTTTGTAAAACCCCCTCTTGTTTGTTCTTCATTTGCAATGTAGGTTGTTCCAGTGCTTCCTCCTCCCCCGCCCCCACCTGAAGAACTTGCCTGAACAGCAGGAGCAGTTATTGTAAAACTTTTTGTTTCTGAACTATTTTGGTTTCCTGCCAAATCTGTGCAATTTATTTTCCAGCTGTAATCTCCTGGAGAAAATATCTGGACAAATGAGTAATTAGAATCAAGATTATTTATGCTTGAATTTTCCAAACTTACAGCATTGTTTATCACTAGGTTGCATTTTGAAATATTAAAATTATCAGAAAGATTAAAATAAAATGTTTTTGAAGCTGAGTTTGAGGTTTCGCTTGCAGGAAACGAGTGGAGTAAATTTATAGAAGGGTTTGTTATGTCATAGATTATTGAAAAATTACTTAAATACAAAGATGAATTTGATTGATTGTTCATAGACAAGCAATTCCATTTGTAACTCTCTTCATAGATAAATGTATAATTAAACAGGCTTGAATTTGAAAACCCGGAAATATTTTTTGTTTCATTGTAAACTAAATCTGTTGAGTTCCATAAATAAAAAGTCACATTACTCATCTCGCTGTTTGTTTCTGAGTCTGATTGGCAGGTAAAGTTTGTTTCATTTATATTTGTGTAATTATTATTTTCAGGAGAAATAAGCAGAGTTGTGATTCCCCCAATAGTCAGTGTAAAATTAGATAATGCAAAAGCAGAATTTCCCTTTGCATCTAGAGCCAGGCAATTCCATTTGTAAGTATCTGAAACCAAGCCAGTGATATTAATACTGAACTGGCTAAATGCTCCAGAAATAGCAGAGGTTGTTTGATTTACTAAGCCTGTTGAATTCCAAAGATAAAATGTAAGATTGCTGAGTTGCCAGTCTGTTGCATTGCATGAAAAAGTTTGATTTATAGTAAGATTTACATGATTATTGCCTGGAGAATTTAAACTTACATTTGGAGCAATATTATCAAAATAAAGGCTTGCATTGTAAATATTTATTCTTGAAAATAATAATCCAGAATCTGAAATTATCTTTCCAGTAAGATTGAAGGAATTATCTATTTCTTTAGGGGTTTTTACCTGGTTTGTTAAAACCAGCAACTGCTTTATAATTGCAATTGCACCGGCAACATGTGGGGCTGCCATTGAAGTTCCTGAAGCAGTGGCATATCCTGGAAGATAAGTTGAATTTATACTTGCACCAGGCGCAAGAAAGTCAGTTATATTGCTTCTGTCTGAATTTGAATAAATACTATCATCTTTATTTGTTGCTCCGACAGCAGTTGTATTTTCAATGCATGCAGGACATGAAATTGCATTGTTCCATCCATGATTTCCTGTTGCAGCAACCACAGAAATATTATTTAATACAGCATTGTTAATTGCAGAAACAAGTGTTGGAGAAACACAGCCGTCATTTACTGAATCACAAAATCCTTTGTATCCTGAAGAAGTTGCATTGCATCCCAGGCTCATTGTAATAACATTTATATTAAATACAGAAGCATTGCTCACACACCACTCAATTCCTGAGATTAAATCAGACATAGAGCCGCTTCCAGAACTGTCTAATATTTTTATAGCAACAAGATTTGCATCAGGGGCAATCCCTCTTATGCTCTTGTTGCCTGCAACTATCCCTGCAACATGAGTTCCGTGTCCATGGTCATCCATAGGGTCTGAGTCTGAATTAACATAATCCCATCCTCCAACAACCTTGCATCCTTGTCCAAAACACCCGCCTAAATCAGTGTGAAGATAATTAATTCCTGTATCAATCACGCAGACAGTCTGCCCATTTCCTGTCAGATTAATTCCAGAAGATTGCAGATTCCATGTTAATGTTGCGTTTATAATTCCAGCAGAATCCTGCAAAAATGCATTAACAGGAGAATCATAAACTATGTTTTCTATTTCTTTATTTTTTATTAAATCTTCAATTTCTTTTTCAGTCAGTTCAGCAGAAAAGCTATTTTTAGAATTAAATTTGTGCTTTACTTTTTCCTCGCCAACACTCTTTATTATCTTCTCCCTGTCTTCGCTAGTGACATTTTTTGAAACACTTTTAAATATTAATGTTCTTTCTACTACTTCTTCTTTTAAGTCCACAATAACTTTTACTTTTTCATGCTTTTCAAGAGCAGAATAAACTTTAATATCAATTTTGTCATTTGCTTTTTTTCCAGCAGAGATAAAACTAATTAAAATAATAATGCAAATCGCGCTTATCAAAAAAATCAAATTTTTTTTCATTGCATATCTTAAAAATTTAGTTTACAAAACCCTCTTGAATTACCAATACCATAACGATAATATTTTGAATTTCTAATTAGCAGATTATCTTCTGATTTTATTGGTTTGAATTGTTTTTGCATTTTATTTAGCAAGGATTATTTCCTTGTCATTATTTTGTTTTTGCATTTTATTTAGCAAGGATTATTTCCTTGTCATTATTTTGTTTTTGCATTTT
>CAZWEB010000017.1:2710-4878 GCA_964632115.1 Candidatus Woesearchaeota archaeon | reverse complement strand
TTGCATTTTATTTAGCAAGGATTATTTCCTTGTCATTATTTTGTTTTTGCATTTTTTATTTATCTGTTTTTGCTTTGAAGATTTTTTATTCTTCTATTCCAATACACTTTCCATTGTCGCATTTGCAGGATTTTATTTTGCAGTTATACATAAAAGCGCACATCAAATTATCGGAGCAACTCGCAAGTTCTTGTGTTATTTTTGTTGAATTTTTCAAGCTAACACATGCTTCTCTTCCTCCAGATTCACAGGAACAGCAGGTTAAACTTTGTTTCACACAATCAGAATCAGCAGAACATTCAAAATCAGCACCTTCATTATTTTTTTTGGCTATTTCGCTCTTGATATAAATAATTAATAAAATAAGAATCACAATTAACACAAGTATAATCCATAAAAGCTTCTTATTATGTTCTATTCTGATTTTATTAATCCCTTTTTCCCTCTTTATTTTCATATAATCTTCAAAGAAGGAATATTTAAATAACTATCTTTCCATAAATATTAAAAGAGGCAGATACAGCAAAGATTAACAAATGAAAATTTATACCATTGGCGGTTTCAACGAAGTTGGCAAAAACATGACTGTAGTAGATACAGGAGACGACGCTTTTATTTTTGATATGGGTTTATATCTTCCTCCAATAGTTGAACTTGAAGAAGCAGAAAGATTAGAGAAATACACAGAAAAGAAACTAAGAAGACTTGGAGCAATTCCAGAAGATATTCTCTTGGACAAGCTTGGATTGAGAAATAAAATTCGAGCAATTTTTCTTGGACATGCTCATCTTGACCATATTGGGGCAATTCCATATATTGCCCAGAGATATAATGCAGAGATTATTGGAACTCCTTTCACAACAGAAGTTCTGAAAACAATACTTCAAGATGAAAATATTATGATAAGAAACAAGATAAAAACAGTTCAGCCAAATTCTTCTATAACTCTAAACTCAAAGAAAAAATGCAGTGTTGATTTTATTAATGTAACTCATTCAACTCCACAGACATCTATGATTTGTTTGCACACCCCTAAGGGAAATGTTCTTTATGCAAATGATTTCAAGTTTGATAATACTCCAATTCTTGGGAAAAGGCCAAATTATGAAAAATTAAGAGAAGTTGCAAAGGAAGGCATAAAAGCCCTTGTTGTTGACTCTCTTTATTCAGGAACAGAAAGAAAAACCCCGAGTGAGCAGATTGCCAGAGGGCTCTTGGAAGATGTAATGCTCACCACCGACAATAAAAATTCTGCAATTGTTGTTACAACTTTTTCCTCACATATTGCCAGATTAAAAAGCATTGTTGATTTTGGGAAAAAATTAAACAGGAGAGTTGTTTTTGTTGGAAGGAGTTTGCAAAAATATGTTTCTTCTGCTGTGAGAGCAAAAATCTGCCCATTTTCAAATGAAATTGAACTCACTAGTTACAGAAAGCAAAAAGAGCGGGCTCTTCAAAAAATAGACAAAGACAGAACAAAATATCTAATGGTTTGCACAGGGCATCAGGGAGAGCCTGGAAGTGTTCTTGACAGAATTTCAAAAAATCAGCTGCCTTTTTCATTTAGAAATCAGGACCATATTATTTTTTCCTCATCTGTAATTCCAACTCCGGTAAATGTGGCTAATCGTCAGCAACTTGAAAAAAGATTCAAGAAAAAAGGCGTAAGAATATTTTCAGATGTTCATGTCAGCGGACACGCAGGACGCGAAGATTTAAGAGATTTCATTAACATGACAAATCCAGAGCATATAATACCTGCTCATGGAGATATTAGCAAGCTTACCCCTATGGCCGAGCTTGCCTCAGAACTCGGCTACAAGCTAGGAAAAAATGTCCATCTCATGCAGGACACTGGAAGTTTGAATGTGTAAACTTATAGATATACACTATAATGCAATAATCTTTTTAAATTCATTCTATCTCTAAAAAATATGGCAATTGTTGATTTAGGGAAGCAAGTAGACAGAGAACATTTAAAAATAATTTTAATTGAGACAGCAAGAGAAAAAGGATTTAGAGTAAAAATTAAGGATAATTATAATAAAGGTTATCAACTAGGCTCAGTAAAAGAAACAAAAAAACTAAGGTATACAGACATTATCTTAACAGGCAGATTATTTCGTGCAATGACATTATCAATTCTAGGACAAGCCCTTTTTTCAGAA
>CAZWEB010000017.1:0-2610 GCA_964632115.1 Candidatus Woesearchaeota archaeon | reverse complement strand
TTCAATAACTTTATATATTCTTTTTAATTATCTTAATTATAAAAAGAGGGTAATAAAAAGTTTGAAAAATGCCAAGAGATGATATTATTGCAGGACTAAAAAATGCAATTGAAAGAGGTTATGTTATAGAAAAAGCCAAGCAAACTTTTATTTCTGCAGGTTATTCTAGGGAAGAAGTAGAAGAAGCTTCTCGTTTTGTACACACCGGAACATTTTCAGCAATGTCTAATAGCAGTTATCAAAAAGGAATTCAGTCACCAATTAGTTCATTAAAATCTTCAATTCTTCCAATAAAAGAAACAATCTTCAGCAAACTTAAAAGAAATTGGAAAGTAGTCCTGCTTGTGGGAATTCTTGTTGTTCTTTTAGGACTGCTTGCTACAACTATAATTTTTAAGGAAACTATTCTTGGATGGTTCTCATAAAATATAAAAACTTAAAAATTGAGTATAAAATAGTATAAAATAATTAAAAATTAAAATGTACTCTCCTGCAGAAGATTCTTATTTGCTGAAAAAAGGTTTAGAAAAACAATTGAGTAAATTAAAAAACAAAAACATCAAAATTCTTGACATGGGTTCTGGTTCTGGAATTCAGGCAAAAACTTGCCGAGTTCTTGATTTTAAAAATATTGTCTGCGTAGATATTGACTCAGAGACCTTAAAACACCTGAAAAAGCAGAAATTTAAAACAACTCAGTCAGATTTATTTTCAGCATTTAAAAAAGATTTATTTGACTTAATTATTTTCAACCCCCCTTATCTTCCAGAGCATAAATTTGACAAAAAACCAGACACAACTGGCGGAAAAAAAGGTTATGAAACTATCCTGAAATTTCTAAAGCAGGCAAAAAAACATTTAACAGATAAAGGCGAAATTCTGTTATTATTTAGTTCACTTTCTCAACCCAGGGTAATTAAACAGCATTTAAAAAAACTAAACTACAATTACAAATTGCTCGCAGAAAAAAAGCTTTTTTTTGAGAAATTGTATGTTTATCAAATAACACAATAAATAAAAAAGAAAATAAAAAATAAAAAAAGTTGAATGAAGAAACCTTATTCTTCATTAGTTTGTTCTGGCTGGCTTTCTTCGCCTTCCATTTTTCCTTTTACCTCCAAAACTACACCTCAAAAATCATTTAAAAACCCTGCGAAACACTTATAAAACCAAGGGAATTCCCAATTTTTCCATCTATTTATAAGGGCTTCGAAACACTTATAAAAGAGTTTTTTGAAACCATCCAATAATTACAAATTTTAAAAATTTGTTCTCTTCGGCAAAACCCAAAGACTTTTAAAAGAAAAACATCGCTTTAATCACAACTATTTTTATATAATCAAATTATTTGTCTTACCAATGAGATTCGCGCATATTGCTGATGTTCACCTTGGAGGTTGGAGGCAGCCAGAGCTGCAGCAGCTTAATCTTGAATATTTTAAAAAAGCAATTGAAACTTGCCTGAGTGAGAATGTTAATTTTATTCTTTTTTCAGGTGATTTGTTTGATTCTGCATATCCTCCAATTGAAATTCTTAAGGAGACATTTTCAGAATTTAAGAAATTAAAAGAGCAAAAGATAAAGTGTTATATTATTGCAGGGAGCCATGATTATTCTGTCTCTGGAAAAACTTTTCTGGAAGTTCTTGAAAAAGCAGGTTTTTGCGAGATATGCAAATTTTCAGAGCAGGAATCCGATGCCGGTAAAAAAATTCTGCTCAAAGCCCATAATCATGAAGGTGTTTCAATTTATGGATATTCAGGAAAAAAATCAGGATTAGAAATTGAGGATTTGAAAAACATTTCTCTAGAGGAAAGTAATAATTTCAAAATTCTAATGCTTCATACAACAATGACTTCTGCAAAAGGAACCTTGCCAATAGAATCTGTGGACATTGAATCTCTGCCAAAAGCAGATTATTATGCTCTCGGGCATTTGCATTTGATCCATGAATATATAATCTCAGATAATAAATATCTCATTTATCCAGGTCCTATTTTTCCAAATAATTTTCAGGAACTTGAAGATCTTGGCAAAGGAAGTTTTTACATTATAGATATCAATGGATATGTAAAATTGACAAAAAAAGAAATTAAATTAAAAGAGATTCTTGTTCTTAATTTAGAAATAGAAAATTCAATAACAGCAACAGACAAAATTATTTCTGAACTTGAAAATCAAAATCTCCAGGATAAAATCCTTTTATTAAGACTAAAGGGAATTATCAAGCAAGGCAAAACCACAGACATAGATTTTGAAAAAATTCAGGAAAAAGCAAAAGAAAAAGGGGTCTATGTTTTCTTAAAAAATACTTCTAAACTTAAAACAGAAGAGACTGAAATTGAAGTAAAAACAGATAATATAGATGAAATTGAAAATAATTTGGTAGAGGATTTTGTCAAAAACAATTCTTCTCAGTTCAATCAGTTTATTCAGCCTTTGCTTAATTCCTTAAGCCTGGAAAAGCAGGAAGATGAAAAATCCGCAATATTTGAATCTCGCTTGCTTTCAGAAATGAATAAAATTTTAAATTTAGAACTAGAATAAAAATGTTACTTAAAAAAATAAAAATAGAAAATATCCGAAGTTATGAATCTCAGGAAATTGAAT
>CAZWEB010000016.1:0-16933 GCA_964632115.1 Candidatus Woesearchaeota archaeon | reverse complement strand
TTAGCAGCATTAGGCATAGCAATATGGCTTGTTTTTGGTTCCCCAACAATTGAAACCGGCTTATTAATGATAGTCATATTTATTGCAAGTTCAGAAATAATGTTATGGAGAACACTGTTTAATATTGACAAAAGAACAAGTATTGGTTTTATAAAAGCGAAGAATGATTTAAACATAATTAAAAAAGATCTCACAGATATCAAGAATTTAATAAAGAATGCTAAATAACAACATTTAAAAATATATAATCCGAAATATATAATAGAGAATAAACTGGTATTAACTCTCAAGCAATCTGTGAGGTATTACTATAAATAAAAAGAGGAAAAAAGAATAGCAAGAAAAAACAAGGTTCTTGCTAAATAAAATTTAAAAAGAGGAAAAAGATGAAACTTTCAATTTTAAAGATAATAGGAATCACTGCAGTTTTAATAGCATTTCTAATAAGTGTGGTTTTTGCAATTTTAGCAATTAAATTAGCATTTTTTTCATAATTAAAATGGATATAATAAAATTTTTACAAAAAATAGGAATTGGATTTGGTATTATTATGATAATAATTTTAATAATACTCACTATTTGGGCATGGTTATAAAATGAAATTTTCAAATATTTTAAATATATTAGCATCACTTTTGACTTTAATTTTAGTATTATTTTTGATAGGAAGAGTAATAAACACTGAATGTTTTAGCTGGATAGATTATTCCACTATGTTTGTAACATTATTTACTAATCTGGGAATAAATATTTTAGCGGCACTTGGAAGATGAAAACCAAGACAAAGAATATTTTGAACTGGATTTTATGGATACTGGGCATAATCGCAGTAATAATCCTTATTTACGGAATAATACAAAATTTAATTAAATAATATGTTGAAGTTTATTAAAAAATAAAAAAAGAGGAAAAAATAATAGCAAGAAAAAACAAGGTTCTTGCTAAATAAAACTTAAAAAGAGGAAAGATGACAAAAGAAAATAAAAAACCAAAAAAAATATCTTCAAAAGATTTTCCAACATTAAAGATTTTAAATGAACAGGAGATAGCAAGCGACTTTGCGCAAAAAGTTGCTCAAAAATTTGATAAATTAATAAAATCAATAATTCTTTTTGGTTCAACAACAAAACAAACAAGAATCTCAGGTTCTGACATTGATATTATAATTATAATTGACGATGCTTCTGTTAAATTTGACCAGGAGCTTGTTGCCTGGTACAGGACAGAACTTGGAAAAATTATTCAGGAAAATCCTTACAAAAGAGAACTGCATATTAATACAGTTAAACTCACTACTTGGTGGCAGGATTTAATAAGAGGAGATCCTGTAATCATTAATATCTTAAGATATGGCGAGCCACTTATAGATTTTGGAGGTTTTTTTCGCCCATTAAGAATTCTTCTTCAGGATGGAAAAATAAAATCAACACCAGAAGCAATTTACACAGCACTGCAGAGAGCACCCCAGCACTTAATTAGAAGCAAACTCGCTCAGGTAAGCTCAATAGAAGGTGTTTACTGGGCAATGGTTGATTCAGCCCATGCTTTGCTAATGGCTGCAAAAGTAGTTCCCCCAAGCCCAGAACATATTCCAATCTTACTAAAAGAAAAGTTTGTAGATGCCAAACTTCTAAAAATGAAATATGTAATCTGGTATAGAGATTTATATGTTCTGCACAGAAAAGTGGTTCACGGAGATATGAGTGATATCAAGGGAATTGAAGTTGATGAATGGCAAAACCGCGCAGATGAATTTATCAGAGTAATGGCAGAACTGATAAATAAGATTGTGTAAAATAATATATTCTAGAGGTAACCTTTTCTAACGAACACTTTTAATTGTTCAACAACTTTCTCATCACAGTTACTTGCACCGAGTTTGTGTTCGCTAGACATAAGAGTGAAATCTCCATGATAATCGCTACCAGAAGTTAAAATCAGTTTATACTTTTCAGCGAATTTATTAATTTTGTCTAAAGAACTTGCTCTTTCTTTGCTTATTCCCCCATTATCTATTTCTATTCCTTTTAATCCTGCCCTAATAAGTTCTTCCATCCGGGCATCATCTAAAAATGTTTTTGAATACCATGGATGAGACAGAACTGCCACCCCCCTCGCACCATTAATCATTTTAATAATCTCCTCTGTTGAAAAATGCGGCTCAAATAAATCTCCTTTCATAAACTCTTTCATTTCTTTAATGCTTATCAAATTTTTATTTTTTAAAAACTTGAAAAGATGAGCTATTAAAGGATTATCTCTTTTTAGTTTAGTATCTAAAACTTCCCTAGATTTGACATTTATCCCTCTTTTGTTAAGCTCTTTTACAGTATTTTCAAATACCTCTCTACTCCTATCTTTAATTATTTTAACTTTTTTAGCAAATTCTTTATTTTTAAAATCAATAAAATAACCTAATACTTCTCCTTCTTTGCACCTTAACTCTATACCTGAAATAAGATTAATGCCCTGTTTTTTAGCTTCTTTTTGGGCTTCTTTTATCCCTTCAAAAGAATTATGATCTGTTAATGCTAAATTCTTTACCCTGTTCTCTTTTGCTTTTCTTACAACCTGAGTAGGAGAAAAAAGACCATCAGAATAATAACTATGGGTATGTAAGTCAGAGTTTTTCATTATAAATTGAGTTACTAACTATTTATAAAATCTATCTTAGTATAAGCAATGCCCGAATCGAACTACTGAATACTTTGTGTAAAAATTTATTCTTGTTTAAATGAATTACCCCCCAAACCAGAACAACTCATAAAAAAATACAAAATCAATTCAAACAAATATCAACAAGAAATAATTTATAAATTCAAAATATTATTAATAGGGTATTGTTTCTTTACTATTCTTCCCCACTTTCATCTTCGTGTTCTTCCTGCAGTTTACTTGCAGTGTATGCATGTCCAAGCATTAAATAAACTGAGTTTTTCTCATCGTCAGTTTTATATGCACCAATAGTATCTTTTATGTAACCTTTTGCTTTAGCATAATCAAATTCTTCGTATAGTTTTCCTTCTTTTTTAACTTCTTTAATCATGCTTTTTTCTTTCAAGAATTTTCTTTGTTTTATTCCAATATACTTTTTTGCAAATCCCATAATAAATTCAGTATCTGCAAGTGCAATAAAATCTCTCCATGATTGATTATCAAATGTTTCAGAATATGCTTTTTGAGCTGCTTTATAATCTTTTCTTTCTAAATATTGTTCAATTTCCATGAACTTTTTATCTTTATCAGGAAGCTGAATTACAATTCTTTGAATAAGTTCTTCAGGAAGACTATTTACTAATTCCCTGTAGTTTTTAGATACTTGCTCAATCAAACCATCTTGTTCTTTTTGTCTTGCTGTCTCCACTAATCTTCTAAGTTTACCAGAATCTTTGCTTAAATCTTTAGCCATAGCTTCAAGTCCTTCGCCAGATAATTGCTCTCCGTCTTGAGCAGCATATTGCAAGTAATTTTGTAAGTTTTTAGGATTAGTAGCATCTTTCTGCATATCTCCAAGTACCTGAGATACATGCAGATAATTTCTTCCTGTGCTTAAAATATGTTCAAGTGACATTTTATTGTTTATGCTGCCTCCTTTTTAAGGTTTATTGTTCCATCTTTTAACATCTGTTCTAGCTGTTTGTTCATCGCGTCAGATTGTTCTGAACTAACTGCTTGAAGGTTGCTTACTAATTCAGTTACTTCATCTGTTCTCTGGCCGAGATTTTTAGGAATATGCTTTAATAACTGAACTCTTGTAACGCCGCTTTGATCATATTTTCCAACTTCAGCATAAAGAACTCTTCCTTCACCATCAATTATAAGTCTTTCATAAGGTTTATCATTTCCATTATCTGCATTCCCCCAATAAGTTAAAACAGCTATTCCTGTTTTAGGGATTTGCCTGTCATATTGTGGAAAATGAGATACAACTATTTTTCCAAAATCATATATTCCAACAGTATATTTATTAGGCATTGTTTTTACCCCTTTTACAGGTTCTACTGAACCTTGCCCCTCTTGTGTTTGTTCTTTTTGTTCTGGCATTTTATTTTGTTGTTTTAACCTTATTTAAGTTTTATTATATTCTCTGAATTAATCCATGATCTGCAGGCAGTCTTAAGTTTTTACAATCTATGTTAATTTTTATTTCTTTTTTGAGACACCCCGTTCTTATATGTTCCTGATAGTCTTCATAAGTACCTATAACTGAATTCCCACAATATTTGCAGAGATAGGCATTATTTCCTTTTTCCATTTTAAATATCCTTTAATTTATTATATTATCTCATAGTCTCCAGAGTTTATAAACCTTTTGTTTGGTAGAAACTATATAGTAGTAACATAGTAGGAAGATTTAAAAAGAGCATATCTTACTACTCTATGCGAACAAATAGCTAAAAATTAACTAAATAAACCTAATTGAAATCAAAAATCAGCTAAAAATCAATCAAGATGGCAAAAGCAAAAAACATTGAAGATTTAGAAGAAAGAATCAGTGGTAAAAAAATCTCTGAAAAAGTTGAAATCTTAAAGAGAATAGTAAACTTAGAAAAAAATCTCTCATTTATAATGGGATATTGTGGTTCTGATGATGAAACTTTTTATAAAATAGCAGAGTATATAAGAACGCAGGTTGGAATTTCAGCAAAGTGTGTTCTAGAAACAACAATACATCCAGCATCTTCAGATTTAACTAATTATATAATTAAACACAAAGATGAATTGCAGAATCTTCCAGGAGGAGTTATTATAATTAAAATCAAGGGATTTGAAAAACTTGAAGGCTTGGATTCTGAAAGTAATTTTAGAATAGCTCATGATTATGACCAAAATGTTATAGAAGGTTTTGGACAACATCATGATTTAATCGAACAAATTAAAGGCTTAACTAAAAAAATAATTGTGCTTACTCAAATAGGGTATTCTGAAGGCGAAAAGGCTTATGATTTAGCATTAACAAGTGCTATAAGTTCTCAATTTAAATCTTTTATATATGAACTTGAAAATGAAAAAGAAAATCAGTGTAAGTGTTGAAGAAAAAACAATCTTAAAGTTAAATGATTTTGTCAGCGAAGGCTCTTTCAGGAACAAAAGCCATGTTGTTGAATTTGCAATAAACAGGCTGATTAAACAACAGAATGAATCTAATTCTGCGGAGGCAGATTAAAATGGATAAAGATAGATTAGAAGACAGATGGAGAGATTGCACTCCATTTGATGCATTTGAACCTTGGAGGCAAAAATATAGAGAAGCTTCTACTAGTCTAGTTCGCGAGGTTTTAGGAAGCTATGTTCAACCAAAAGATAAGATACTAGAGATAGGGAGCGGATTAGGAGAACTTGCGAAGTTAGTTCCAGAATATAAGGCAAGAATCCAACAGACAGAGCAGAGTCCAGAAGTCATTGCAGAACATAAAGCAAGAGATAAAGATTCAAATATTATTCAAGCAAATGTCTACGCTCTTCCATTTCCAAATGCCTCTTTTGATAGAGTTGTTGCCTGTTCTGTGTTTGATACTTTGGAAGATTTAGAAAGCGCATTGAAAGAAGTTTCTCGAGTCACAACCCCAAAAGGTAAATTTATTCACTTTTTAGAATTTCAAGCATGTGCAAATACTTTTTTTCATAAATATGTTCCACAAGGATTTATACCATTTCCTTATTTTGAATATAACAGTATTGATAATAAATGGCATCATACAGGATTTCATTTAGTTAAAAGAGAAGATTTGTCTCAAATTCAAAAAAAATTAGTCTCCTCTTCACTTCCGTTAGGGAAGATTTTTGAGATATACTGCATGAAACCAGAAGTGTATTACTGTGAAATGGAAAGAAATGAAAAACTTAAACCAGCCGAAAGACAATTATCAGATAGTGTAAGGGATTGCGGAATAAAAGCAAAAATAATCAAAATGGATACTGAATTCCAAAGAGGACTTGAATCTAGCTTAATTTCAGCAGGATATGAAATAATTGAATCCGAGAATAAGAGCGGAGTTGCAATAGTCCAAAGAAATGGAAGGCATGCTCAAAATCCAGAGTATAATCTTTTTCATAATGATGTTGGTCAAGATATGAGTAAATATGATGCAAACCTTGCAAAATCTCTCAAACCAGGACAGGTTAAAACGATTTCAACAATGTATGTTGTTGTTGCAGAGAAGGGAAATAAGGAAGCAGGAGAACTAAAATGAAAAGACTTTATTTTCCGCAATATACAAAATATATAGGAATGCCTTTATACAAATTTGGAAGAAAAAAAGGGTTTTCTAAACTATGTTCAATTGGATTAGCAGATGTTCCTGGGAGTTTAGTTGTAGGAGCATTTGTAAGTGGGATTGGATTTTTAAGTTCACCAGAAAATATATTTAATAATCTCATCACAGGATTAAATATAGCTTTATTTCATGAAGCCATAATGACTGCTTATTTTTATAATCTTCATAAAAGGTATTCAAAATCCAGAAAAAATAAACTTCAAGGTTTAGAAGCATCAATAACAGAAGAAAATCAAGGAGAAGGGAAATAATACCTCTAATTAGATATATCTCCTACAAAACATATATTACAATATCAAAAAGTTGCTGAGTGTTACAGCACCTTTTAAGGTGCGGTTTGTTTGCAACTTTAGGATGCTCAAGGAACAACCGCACACTTTAGTGTGTGGTTTTAGTCAAGTTCCTTGACATAACCTTCCTATTATATATTTTAGAATACATCTAATATGCTATCATCTTCATCTAAACTATCCTCAATCTGCTTTGGCTCTTGAATATCAATATCCTCAGGGTCTTTTTTACCCTGAATTTCATCAATAACATCTTTTACTTCTTCGTCATTGCTATCTGACTCATCAACTTTTTCAACTTCCTCAACACTTGATTCTGTTTGAATCTCTTCTTCATTTTTAATATGTTCTTCATGCGCTTCTTTTTTTTCCTGCTCAACTTCCTCAACTCGCTCATCAATTTTCTCCTCAACATGTGAAGTATCATCTATCTGCCCAACTGCTCCGCCTGTAAAAATATCAAAACCAAGCTCCATATCTGGGAACTCTTCAGGTTTGTCTTGGTTTCCAGATTCTTTAGATTCTTCTTGTTTTTGTTCTTCAGGTTTTTCCTCAACTTCCATAGTTTGCTTTGACTCAGGTTTCTTTTCTTCTTCAATTTCATGAGTAAACTGCTTTACTAATTTCTCAGGTTCTGGAGTTATCTCTTTTATTTCTTGTTTTTCCTCTATGTCCCTATTTTTTCCCTGCTTTTCCTCAAGCAGTTTAATAAATTCAGAAACTTCCTGCGCAGCATCTGCATTTACAGAGATGCTGTCAATTCCGCAATTAAAAAGAAATTTAGCCATTTCTTTTCTTGAGCCTGCCTGTCCGCATAAGCTTGTTTCAACTCCTTTTTCTTTGCATACATGAATAACTTGTTTAATTTGGCTCAAAACAGCAGGATGCATTTCATTATATAAATCCTGGATATTTTCATTTCCCCTATCAATTGCCAGGGTAAACTGAGTTAAATCATTTGTTCCAAATGAAATAAAATCAATTCCTTCATCGCACAACTCTAAAATAATCTGGCACGCAGCAGGAGTTTCAATCATAGCTCCAACTTTCATATTTTTTGTTTTAAATTTATTAAATATTTTCTTTGCTTCCTTGAGCTCTTTAACAGAAATTATCTGGGGAAACATAACTCCAAATTCTTTATTTGGAAATTTTTCAGCTACTTTTTTTATAGCAAAAATCTCAGACTCCAGAATATCTGGATTTCTTAGACTAAAACGAATGCCATGAAATCCAAGCATTGGATTTAATTCAGTCTCCTGAGGTGCTCCTTTTAAATTTTTAAATTCATCGCTTCTTATATCAGAACTTCTTATCCATACACTTTGAAAATGCTTTGCAATTCTTTCTATGCCTCTTTCAAGAATTTCAATATAATTCTGCAGTCTGCCTTCTGCTAAGAACATCAAAGGATGTTTTCCAGATTCAGCAATAATTCCTTCAAGCCTCAAAAGCCCAACATATTTGCTCTGGGTTTTTGCTGCTCTTTCAGCAAAATCAGGCAAGTCAAGAATTACTTTGATTTTTGTTTTTGTTTCAACAATTGGCTTGATTTCCAATTTTTCCTCAGCGCCTTTCAACAGAATTTTTCCCTCATAAACTTTTCCTGCTCTGCCATCAACAGTAACTATCTGTCCATCCTGCAGAATCTGCGTGGCTTTGTCTGTTCCAACAACACACGGAATCCCCATTTCTCTGGAAACAATTGAAGCATGGCTAGTCAATCCGCCTTCATCTGTTATAATTGCAGATGATTTTTGCATATCAACAACCATATCTGGATTTGTCATTTCAGTAACAAGAACATCTCCTTTCTTTATCTTGTCCAAGTCATTCATTGTCTTAATTATTCTAACTGGACCAGAACTAACTCCCGGACTTGCACCAAATCCCTGCAGCAAAATCTTGCCACTCAATTCTTTATGCTCTCCTTCACTTTGAACAGTTGTAATTGGCCTTGTCTGCACAATATAAATTTTCCCAGATTCAATTGCAAACTCAATATCCTGCGGTTTTTTATAATGCTCTTCAAGCCTTATTGCATAATTTGCAAGCTCATTTACCTGTGCCCTTGTAAGAACTTCTGATTTGCTTTTTGCTTCTGTAAGCTTGACTGTTTCATTTTCACCTGAACTTCTTCTTACAATAGCAATTTTCTTTTCAGATATTTGTTCATTTAAAATTTCTAAAGCCCTTGACACAAGATAATGGTCTGGTTTAATCTGTCCTGAAACAATTCCTTCTCCAAGCCCGAAAACAGCCTCAATAACAACATTATCAGATTTATTTACAGGATCTTTTGAAAACATAACACCTGACTTGTCAGAATCAACCATTTTCTGAACAACAACAGCCAGCAAAGATTTTTCATGCTCAAAACCTTTTTTCTCTCTGTAATAAATTGCCCTGGCAGTAAATAAAGATGCAAAACATGCTTTTACTTTTTCTAAAACTTCTGACTTGCCTTTTATATTAAGAAAAGTTTCCTGCTGTCCTGCAAAACTTGCATCAGCAAGGTCCTCAGTAGTAGCTGAACTCCTGATTGCAACAAAAACATCTTCTTTTGCAGATTTTAAAATATCAAGAGCATTTCCCTGAATCCCTTTTAAGTTTTCACTCCCAAGCAACTCGTAAGACTCAAGAATTTCTTTTTTTAAATCATCAGGAAGTTCTGCTCTTTTAATCATCTCTCTTATTTCCTTGGATTTTTCCTGAAGTTCTTTTGTGCTCTCAATATTTATTTTTTTAAGAGAATCATGTATTTTGTTATATAATCCAGTTGATTTAATAAAATATTCATAAGCCTGCGCAGTCACAATAAATGCAGGAGGAACAGGAAATTTAGAATTAAACATCTCAGCAAGATTAGCGCCCTTGCCACCTGCAACAGCTCCGCTTTTCTTGTCTAACTCAAAAAGCCATTTGATATAATCTGTATCTTTCTCAATTTCGCCTGCTCTTGACTTAATTCCCTCTTTTAGCATAATTAAACTATAAAAAAAGAATATTTAATGCTTTCTGTTAATAAGAATGTAAGAATTGTAATATCTTAAGCATCAACCTCAACCAACTTATGCTTGTCAATAGATTTTCCAATTAAAATGCTCTCTAACTCAAGAAGTTTTTTCACAATTGGATTTTTTGAATTTAAAGTGTAAAGTTTTGTCTTGCCGAATTTTCTTGTCACTAAAACAATTTCCTGTTCTTCTAGCTGCTCCCAATAATTAAATAAAGAAGCTCTTGAAATTCCAGCGCCTTCTATAATTTGTTTTTTACTCATATCTGTCCCCTTATTTTCAATTAAAAAATCTATGATTTTAAATACAGGATTTTCTCCTAAAAATCTTATTAATAATGATTTGTTTTCCATATTATTCCCCAGACAGATTTATCTTTAGTTTCTGCCTATATTTATTTTCCATAAAAACCTGAAAATAGAAAAGTATATAAATCTTACTATTCAAAGTATATTTATATAGACTTATAAAAATAGGTAAAAATGGCAGTTTGGACAGATGAACAAATAAAAGGAAAGATTTTGCATAAGTTAACTCGTCTAGGAAAATTTTCTCATTCGCACACTTCAATAGATAATTTACCAAAAGGGTTTCCTTCTGACATAGGAAAAAGAGTTAAAGATATGGCAAAAGAATTAAAAAAAGAAAGAATTTTGTTCAGCAAACCAACAAGTTATGGAGAAGAAGTTTCAATAAATCCAGAACATAAAGAAAAAATTATGATTTACATTAACAAATTTTTAGAAATGGAATAATCTATTTTTCCCTATTTTTTCAACATCTCAAAAACAATTTTTGTTGAACAGGGCAGTTTTGATTTTGCTTTATTATAAGCAACTCTTGCAACAGAGATGAATTTCTTATCAGCAAATGCAGTAACAAAAACATCTTCTCCTTCTTTGATAAAAGCTGCTCTTCCCATTGCAGTTCCAAAAGAATTTCTCATTCCATCATTTACTCTTTCTCCTTTGCTTCCTCCGCTGTACATTCTGTTTTCTCTGTAAATATGGTGAGGATATTTTTTAACAGCCAGATAATAATTTCCAAGTGAATATAATTCAAGATCTTTATGCACAACCTGTCTTGCTGCTTCAAGAGCATTATCTCTTATCTGAACATCTTGTTTGCTTACTAATCTTAATAAAAAAATATAATCTCCTTTCTTAAATGCTTCCAAGTTTCCCATTTCAAATTTTACAACTTTTTGAAGTGGAACTGTTTTAATATAGCTCTTGCTCTTTTTTTTACTTTTTCTTGTATATGGCCTTGCATATTTCTTTGAATAAGCATTTGCTTTTCTTAATCCCATTTTATTTTCCTATTGTTACTTTTGAATTTAAATAACATAAATTTAAGGGACTCACTCTTTCAATTTTTACACCTTCTGCATCTTTCCGAATTTCCCTAACATACTGCCTGAAAAGATTGCATTCTGGCCATCCAAAAGCCAGGCATCTTTCATGATACTGGGCAGCTAAACCAGGATCCACATCTCCAATTATTTCACCTATCTCAAGAGTATCTATATCCTCGCATTGCATTCCAACAATGCCTTTAATAAAAGGACACTCTTGCACATTGGTTTGTATTAGTTTACTAATTAAATCTTGAACTGTAGTCATTTTATTATTTAACCTCTATTTCTGTATTTAATGCCTGCCCAGGAAGTCCCTTTTCAAATATCGCGCGAACTAAGCCTTTATTTCCATGGGGAGAGGATATTTTCCCTACAAGTATTTTTCCAGCAGGACTTGTCCACTCAACTTCTTTGCCGACAAATTTCTCTGCTTTTTCCCTGTTTTCTGCACCTACATCTAAAATAAAGTGCTTTGCTCTCTGAGTTTTTCTTCCGCGTCTGAATTGAATAACAGTAGCTTTCATATTTTTCTTAGAAAGATTAGGTTTTTAAATCTTGACATTTGAGGTGTTGTCATATTCTCGGGACTTTTGCCAAATTTATATAGAGATTTATTCATAAAAGTCCTGCTATTGCAACAAATCTAGCCGACATTTGATAATTTACCATATTCTCAAAGATTTTGTTAATTAAATATCCAAGACATTATCTTCCTGTTAATTATTGATTTGCTTTATACCTTTTATTATAACATCAAAACACGATTATATTTAAAAAAGACATTATTCTGATACATTTATGAGAAAAAAGAGAGTAGCTTATTTTTTAAAAATAAATCACACATCTAATCCAGAGTTAGAACAATCTGCAAAAGAAAATGGCATTGAAGATGCCACAGAGTTATATGCTAAATCTCAGATCTTCTCAGGATGGTACCAAGTTTCCCAAGACAAAACAGCTATAAAAAAACCAAGGGAAAAGTTCAAATTAAGGGATATTTTAAACTATCCAATTGTCCATGCAGGAATAATTCTCCGAAAATATGAAAAAATTGATTTAATTAATAGAAACGCAGAATTAAAAGTTTTTCGCATAGAAGAACCTGCAAGAATTTCAGGAGATACTGAAATTCTTCATAATCTTAAAGACGGAAAAATTACCAGAACTGAGGCAAGAGGATTTTGTGGACTTTTCAAAAAAACAGAATATTCAATTGAAGCACTGGTAGAATGAAGATTACTTTTGACTCATTAGTCTTTTAGCAATGCCCTCATAATATCTTCCCAAGGATTCATAGACATTTGGTTGAACAGCTCTCTTAATAACTGCAGTTTTTCCATCATCTTCAAGTTTTAAGATTTCTCTGCTTGAAAGTTCATAGTTGATAACTGCCCCGCATACAATCTTCTTTATTGTTTTATCGGGAGATACGTTGGGATCTATTTCTATTTGTCCATTGTTGGCTAAAAGTTCAGCTTCAAGATCTCTATATAATGGAAAAATTTCTTCAGGTGAAAGATTGTGAGCAGTGGCTAGAGTTCTAGCTCTTGAATCTAAAAAGTCACTTACAGATTTTATATTTTGTTTATTTCTATTTCTCCAAAATCTAAACATTTTTATTTCCTATCAAACTCTTTTTTTGCTTATATCAAAACCTCAAACTCGCCGAGCTCTTTCTTCAGAACTTTCATAATTTCTTTGCTCAGCTTGCCTGACTTGCCTTTTTGTTCTTCTATTGCTTTTTCAAATTCTATCGAGTGGGCCTCTTCAAGTTTTCCTTCTTTGTCATTGATTTTCTTTATCTTGCCTTCTTGTATTAAAAAAGCAGGGCTTGTCAAAAATAAATCTGCTTTATTATTTTCATAAACAATAGTAACTTTATTTTTCTGCAATAATGCCAAATCGCATCTCTGCCCATATTCAATCAGATGATTTATCAGTTGTGTTGAGTTTTTCCTTACCTCTTCAATCTCATGCTTTGTTGGCTTCTTTTTGGTTTTGTATTTTTTCTTGCAATCAACAAGTTCATTTAAAACATGCAAAAACCTTGGTTCTGTTCTTCCTTTATTAACAAGTTCTTTTTCAAATTCTTTTACAAGACTTGCTTCTGGTTTTTTTCCAAATAATCCTTCTAAAATCTTAAAAACATCTTTGTAAACCTGTTCAATTGTTCTTTCTTCTGCTTTTTTCTCAATTTCTCCTCTAAGTTCTTTTAATCTTTTCATATAATCTTCAGCATCTGCCAATAATTTGTCAATTTCTTTTCCAGAAACTTCCTTGATTTTTTCATGCTCATATCCTTTGTAATATTTAATTGCAATATTATCTAAAATATCAATATATTTTTTCTCAAGCATTTTTTCTTTTTCAAAGAAAATCTTTTTCATCTGCTCAACTGTTTCATAAGTATTTGGAGGGGGCAATCCATATAACATTAACAGAGCCTGGCTCGGAGTTAAAACACTCCAGTAAATATCTCCCATTACAATATCTAGCATTCTTCTCTTGACTGTTTCTTTCATCTTGTCTCCCATAGACATAAACATATCAATTGCTTCTGCACTTTGTTTAATTCTTCCCATCTTCAAAAGCAATTTCCAAGGCAAAAATGTTCCCCTGTCATATAATGGAATTCCATCTCTGATAAAAGTAAAAATAACAGGATGAGCATCTTTTACACTCTCCCAGAAATCAGTTAACAAGTACACTTGAACATTCAAGACATTTTTTACCCCAGCAAGTTCAGATGCTTCCATAATATACTGATAAATAATACTCCTTAATTTTTCTTTTAATTCCAGCCTCGGCATTCTCTTGACATCTGTATCATCAATAACAACAAAAACATCAACATCAGAAGTTTTTGTTGCAGTTCCCCGCACTAAGGAACCACCAATAACATAACTTGCAACATATTTTTCAAATTTTCTCAGGCAAAGAGATTTGTGAATTTGTGAAACTCTCAGGCTTCCAAGCAAACCTTTGTCATACAAAGGAAAAGCCATTCCAATTGCTTCAACAATATCATATTTTGAATCCAAACCAAAATTCCATAAATCAACAGGAGTAATAATATTAAGCCATAATTTAGGTTTCATTTCCTTTGTTTCTTTTATAAGCTCTGCTTTTATTTTTCCTATCTCCTTAAATTTTTCTTCAGGAATAATCACAACTAAGTGCATTGGTTTTTCTTTTTTTTCCTCTTCACTCATACCAGATTCTTCATCAAATTTTTCAGCAGCCTGCGGAGGAATTATTCCTATAGCAATAGTAAAAGGATATTTTTTAACAATAGACTTCTTGAATTTCTCAAGCTTTTCACGGGTTTTTTCCATTTCTTTTTTGACATTGTCTGGAATCTCTCCACCAGCCATTCCCTGCGGAAGTTTTGGTTTTCCTTCATAATCTACCTGCATGTTTTCAGTTAAACTCTTAGATTCCATGTTTTCATTGTTCCCAGACTTTTTTTCTGGTTCTTTTCCTTTGTCTTCAGAATTCTTTCCCATTATAAAATACTTAAAAAATGTCACTATTTAAATCTTGTGAAAATTAGCTCAGAAATCTGACAGTTTAGCCATATAAAATCTTCTTCTGCATTTTCTTCTCTGAAAAAGTATATGGGACATAAACCTCTTTTCTTGTTTTAGGATCCATTCTAGTATAATACATGCAGGTTGAAACACTCATAGGTGTTGGAGTAAATATTTGCACTTTTTCTGCATTCTTAAGTTTCCTCATATATTCCCTAAGTTCTTTGGTTTCTTTCATAGAGCTTCCAGGATGCGCAGTCATAAAATAAAAACTTAAATCTCCGCAGTCAAGTTTCTTGAATTTTCTGATAAATTCATCCAGGTTCCCTCCTGATTTGTTCATCAGTTTAAGAACTTCTGAATTAATATGTTCAGGAGCAATTTTCAGTCTTCCTGAAATATGGTGCTTTAATTCTTTTAGATACTCTTCATTAGCAAGTTCATATCTTACTCCGCTTCTTACAAAAATCTTTTTTATTCCTTTAATTTTTCTGGCTTTTCTAAGAAGTTCAATAATCCTTTTATTGCTTCTGTCAAGTTTTTTGCATTCAATACAACTGTTTTTGCATTTATATTTAAAAGAACAATCCATACCATACATATTTGCAGAAGGCCCGCCAAGATCATCAATATTTCCTTTGAAACCAGGCAAACCTGCTATGTATTTTAATTCTCTTAAAATAGATTCCTCGCTTCTTGAGATTATTCTGTCTCCTGAAGTTAATCTCAGTGAGCAAAAATTGCAATTGCCTATGCATCCCCTGTGAGTAACCATGCTAAATTCAAATCCCTTCATTTCCTTTATGTTAATCTCTCTGCTGAAGGGAAGTTCATAATATTCATCTAAATCTTCAGAGGTATATTCAGGAGACATATACTGAAGAATATAAAAATTGCCTGTTTTTTGCGCAAGGTTTTCATGATTAGAAAGCATATTCTGCATATCACAGAATTTATCTTTTGATTCAGTAATTTCTTCATAAGGAGGCATAATTTTAAAATCTTCTGGAGTATCTCTTGTCCTGATGCAGGTTCCTTTAATTCCTGAAATCTCTTTATTATTTTTTATTCTTTCAGCAATCTCAAGTATTTGTTTTTCTCCATTTCCATAAACAAGTATATCTGCACGAGTATCAAAAATAATAGATTTTCTCAGGGAATTGCTCCAGAAATCATAATGAGCAAATCTTCTTAATGTGGCTTCTGTTCCACCGAGAATTATTTTAGAATCCTTAAAATATTTTCTAACCCAATTTGAATAAACAATTATAGCCCTATCCGGGACTTTTTTTTCAAAATGAAGATTTTCATCTTTTTCCCGCGCCCGGTTAAGAGCAGTATAATTTCTCAGCATAGAATCAATGCTCCCAGAAGTTATTCCAAAAAACAAATTTGGCTTGCCTAATTCTGTTATATCTTTTTCATTTTGAGGCGCCTGAATTATCCCTACACTATAACCCTTGTTTTCAAGCAGCCTTTTAAGTATAGCTATTCCGCACAAAGGATGGTCATAATATTCCGGAGTAATAAATATAATGTCATATTCCATAAATTAAATCTTCAGAAAGAGTATATAAATAATTGTTTTTGAGGTGAGTTTTCGGTGTAAACTAATGTATCCTTTTAGTAAATTTTCTAACGAGCTATTTATTCAAGATAATTCAATTGGAACGAGTTTATTCTTTTAGTTATCTTTCGAGGGGGGTTGGTTTGTTTTACATGATAGATAATTATTTAAATGAAGGTTTATTAAGATAAATATGAAAAAACAAATAACTGATTTTACAGTTTTTATAGAACAAGATGAAGATGGAATTTATGTAGCTAGAGTTCCAGAAATAGAAGGATGCTATACTCAAGGAAAAACCTTGCAAGAGACTTTAGAAAGAATTAAAGAAGCAATAGAAGTCTGTTTAGAGTCTGATAAAGAGGAAGTTAATCCCATGAAATTTATTGGTATTCAAAAAATTCAAGTAGAAAGACCTCAATTTGTTTAAGGATTTAATAATAAAGAGAAATAAACATGACAAAATTGATAACTGTTTCTGGAAGAGAACTTTGTAAAATATTAGAAAAATTAGGCTTTAAAAAAATTTATGGAAAAGGCAGTCATGTAAGATTTAAACATCCAGACGGGAGAGTAACTGTCGTTCCTGTTCATGGAAATGAAGATTTAGGCAAGGGATTACTAAGAGAAATATTAAGGCAGATTAATGTAAGTAAAGAAGATTATGAAAGATTAAGAAGGTAAGTTTATTCTGTCAAAAAGGTTAACTTTTTTAACGAACTACTTGTTTTCTTGAGTTTTGAACCCATTTAGTTTATATGGGCCCAGAAGGAGTTGAACCTCCGAATCCTCGGTGTAAACATTATTATCCTTTTAGTAACATTTTTAGATAGAACTTTTGTTACAATAATTAATCTTTCTTTTTTTTAGAATTCTTTGTTAGTAAGTCGAGAA
>CAZWEB010000015.1:0-17695 GCA_964632115.1 Candidatus Woesearchaeota archaeon | reverse complement strand
ATTCTTGCATCTGGTTTAATGGGTGCTGCAGTTGGTTTGGCTTCTTTGCTGCCTGCGACAAGGGCAGAGGCAGAAAATGTACCTATAAACTCATCTATGTCATATACCTCAATACAAGACGCCATAGATAACTCAAATGATAATGATACAATAATCTGGGATAGTGGAAGTTATGATAAGTTTGCTACAACAAATGATTTTTGGAGTCTTAAACTAACTAGAGAATATATTTTTAATGATGTAGTGATTAATGGTGTTAATGCAGATCATGAATATATTTTTAAGATAGTCGAAGGTGGTAACATAAATATTTCTGGAAACTTAACTTTAAGAGAATCTAAAAATGGTTTCTTAGTTGGGACTGCCCAATATGATAATATCAATATAACTGGAGTTACATTTAATGTTTCTCAATATGGGTTAAGTTTAGAAAATATTCCTTCAACAATCGCCCCTTATGAAAAAGCTGCTGTTGAAATTGAGAATTGTATTATTAATGGCGGGGATATCGGAATTTATTATGATAAAAAAGGTAGCACCCCCACAAATTATTCCCCTTATGCTGCAGCAAAAAATAATACTGCTATAGGTGTTGGAAAAAATGTTGAGGGTTATATGATTTTTACTCCAAAGGCAATCATCCCAGTTACAGGTGAATCAATTAATGTTTTGGGTGAAACTGAAGTTCAAATTCTCGGTCAAAACGAAATAAATAATAATGTTCTTATAGAGTGTAATGCATTATCAAAACAAAGTGAGTATTTTATATATCAGTCTCCGGGTAACAATTCATATGCCCTCACTGTAACCTCTCCTTATTTAAAAGAAAATTATGATTCTGACCCCAATAATGATATTCCAATAGCTCCTGGAGCCATAGATTCTAAAAAGAATTTTATCACAGATAACATGAAATTCATTTCTGAAACTCCGGGTGCATCAGGTTATCTAGTTCCTCAGTATGATTCTCCATTAAACCTAGGAAACGGAGAATACATCGGAGCAAAATCTCCTGAAGGAGTTGCCAGAATCAGCGAAATTACCTTTGGTTTAGAAGCAAAAAATCCCGAGCAAACTCAATGGAAAAGCACATCTATCTCATTTGACCTTGTAGGTGACAGCAAATATATGTTTATAAATATGGAAGACCGGTGGAAATTAGATATAATCTATAGTGCTTCTTTTTATGTTGATGATGGGGATGGAAATCCAGCTAATGATGTACTTGCCTGTGATCCTGTTACTAATCATATTATCTATACTATAAATGACCCTGAAATTTATCGGAAGGGTAATCTGTACAAGATACCTATCTCTATGTTTGGAGGCCCAGAATTTGAAGTAGAACACGGAGCAAATATATATGCAAAAATTCAAAATATTGGGGCTCTTAATCCTGTCTCAAAAACAGAACAATTTGCTTCTGCATATTCTGGCTTAGTTGAAGTTACTCCAGAACCAGCAACTCTCGGACTTCTTGCACTTGGAGGAGCTGCTTTGCTTGCTTCAAGAAAAAAGAGAAAAGGACTTGAAGACAAAGTTGAATAAATTCTAAAACAAAAGTCTATTGCAGTCCTATACTCCTCTGATTAACTAATCTTTGAATGATAATATAAAATTCAGGTTTTCTAATTAACAGATTCTTATTGATAGTATTTTTTGAATTAACAATCAAATTTCAAGTAAATCTAATTAAATTTTCAAAAAATTAAAAAAAGAGAAGGGAAGGTCATGCATGTTTTTTGCCTTCCCTTTTTCCTCTTTTGCAAAATAACAATGATTTCTGCTTTTTAAATGATTTCTGTAATTTAAAGTATATAATAAAAGACATCATATCCCTACATCTATATCTTAAAATCAGGTTTGGAAAATAGATGATAACAAGAAAGAAAAAGTAGTTTAGAGATTTGTTTTAAATTTTTTAAAAATTATTCTTGCTTAGTTTTTTTTATATAAGGTATTCCTTTTGTTTCAACATTTATCGTATTAATATCTATCTTTTTTCCAGTATCATCCATTATATATCCTTTTAGGGCTGAACTAGTCTTTATTTCACCTACTGGTTTTCCTTCAGAATCATAAAATTCAATTGTTCTTACATCTAAATCATAATATCTTTCATTTTCAATAACTTTTACTTCTGCAATATTAGTCTTAATATCATGCTGCTCTATATCAATATCCCGATCACAACCCATAGCACAGCCAACTATTCCAACCAAACCACTAATTAATGCTTTTCTTAAATTCCCCATATTAAATTATCTGAATAAGGATATTTAAAGATTATTATCATTAAAAATATATTTCAAATTATCTTAACAATCACTTTTCTTTCGCGAGGTCCGTCAAATTCGCACAAAGCAACTCCTTGCCATTTTCCCAATCCAAGAACTGAGTTTTCAATTGGAATTAATTGGCTTGTGCCAATTAAACTTGCCTTGATGTGAGCATCTGAATTTCCTTCAGAGTGTTTCCAGCCTGATTTTGGAACAGAGTTTTTCAGAAAATCCAAAATATCTGCCTGAACATCAGAATCATAATTTTCATTTATTAAAATCCCACAGGTTGTGTGTGGCACATACACAAGGCAAACTTTGCTGTTTTCATCTGCATTCTCAGCAACAACCTCACTCACTTGAGAGGTTATATCTATAATCTCCTCTCTTTTTGTTGTTTTTATTGTAAATTGCATAAAATATCAATAAAAAGAAGATTTAAATAATTAATTAATCTCTTGAAGATTGAACAAAAATGCAGAAACAAATAAAACCAATGCAATCAATACCCTCTATAAAAATTTTGTTAATTAGAATTTCAAAACATTATAGTAATAGTATTGTTAATTTGTTAGAATTAAGTCAATTAAATCTCAAGGGAGGTAATTCTTCATCCTTCTTTTGAATATTATGAAATCAGATAAAGTATCTCTTGAGAAAATAAACAAATACCACACCCTAACTAGCAAGGCTCTTGCAATTGCAAAGAAAAAAATAACAAGTGGCAAAGAAAAGCAAGCTTCTGAGATAATAAAAATGGTTTCATGTTACTTATCCGATAGTGAGTATTTTGAAAAAAAAGGCGACTTTGTAAATGCATTTGCCTGCCTAAATTATGCTCATGGCTGGCTTGATGCTGGCGCAAGATTAAAGATTTTTAGTGTAACAGACAATAGATTATTTACAATCTAAAGAACTTAAAAAATCATTTTAATAAATTATTTCCTGCATTATAAAAATAAAATAAGCATGGCTTAAACATGTAATCCCAGATTGTTTTTCTTAATGTATCTGTGCTTACGCTTCTATCAGATATCTCACAAATCATTTTGCTTTCATCAGGAACTCTTCTTAGGATTTTATGCCATTTTTCAAGGTTTTTCTGTCTTTCTTCACTATAAAATGGCTGTCCTTTTTCAAAAATCCTGTCATTATTGACAGTTCTATCTAAAAATCTTCCAAAATCATCATTCTCAACACCCAAAATATCAGTTTCAACTATAAACTCTATTTGGTCACGCCCAGATTCTTCCTCTTTTACAATTTGAAGAGAGAGCTTAATTGAGTCTTTTTTATGTTCTGAAGGTTTAGATATATAAAGAACAAAATTTCCAGTTTTTCTGTCTTCCAGAATTTCCTTGTCTAATGGATAACCCTTTTTATGACATCAATTAAAAAAATAATTTATCAAAGAAGATTCATTTATTTCGTAAGGCATAGAAAAACAAGTATTTGTTGTTTTAAAATCATTTATATTCTGAAGTATAGATGTTATAATCTCTGTATGACTTTTGCAAATAACCATAACTATAAAACTTAGCAAAAAGTCCTACCACACTAACAAAGCTGAAAGTATAAACATTTAAATATATATTTTACATAATTCTTACATGAAAAAAAGAGTGGTTGTTCTAAGTCTTGGTGGAAGCTTAATTGTTCCTGATGAAATAGATATTTCTTTATTAAAAAAATTCAAAGAAATTATTAAAAAACACAAAAAAAATTACAAATTTGTTATTGTCTGCGGAGGAGGCTCTATAGCAAGAAAATACATTAAAGCTCTGCGTGAATCTGGCAAGTCAAATTATCTTCAGTCAATGTCTGGAATTGCTGTAACAAGATTAAATGCAAGATTTATGACCTACTTTTTCGGGAAAGACGCAAGTCAGGGAATCCCCCATGACATGGAACAGGTAAAAAATCTTTTAAAAAAGAATAATATTGTTTTCTGCGGAGCATTAAGATATGCAGACAAAGAAACAAGCGATGGAACAGCTGCAAAATTAGCAAGATATTTTAAATGTGAGTTTATAAATCTCACCCTGGTTTCAGGACTTTACACAGCAAATCCATCAACCCATAAAAATGCCAGATTCATCCCTAAAATCTCCTGGAGAGAGTTTCTTAAAAAAGCAGAGGCTATAAAATATCAGCCAGGACAGCATTTTGTCCTTGACCAGCATGCAGCAGAAATAATTAATAAATATAAAATAACCACTTATATTATTGGCAAGGAACTAAGAAATCTTGATAATCTTCTCGCAGGAAAAAAATTTGAAGGAACAATTATTGCTGGTTAATAATCTTCTGGTTTTGAGAAAAAAAAGCATAATTTTAAGTCTCTAAAACTTAAATTTAAAGGATTTTCTTTAATGCACTCTAAAAATTCTAAAGCCCCTTCAAAGGTAGGTGCATAGAATATGTTATTTACATTCTTATTCTTTTTTGGGTGAAAAAGACTCTCGCTGACAGCTAAATATCCTTTATTACCCGAGTAAATTGCTAAACAATATCTTACATCAAAAGAGTTTCCAGGAACAGCAAATGAAACTACCTCAGATGTTTCTATAATTCCTGGAGAATAATGGGCTCTTGTGAATTCATCAGGATAAACAGTCAAGTTTTCTAAATTTTCAATTAATGCTTTGAATTTTTCCTTTTCAAGACCAAATCTTGCTTTTACTAATGATGCTCTTGGCTGAGGAATTACTCTTCTCAAATTATTAAACTCATGTTTTACAAACTTCATAGAAATGAGTAAATTTAATGGTTTTTAAACTCTTTGATAAATTATTTAAGCTCATTTTCTATGTATATTTATGGCAACAGAGATTATCAACACAAAAAATCTTGCTGAAGCAAGAAAACTCATAGACAGGGCTTTTAATGAAAAAAAGCAAATCATAGTTCAGGCTCAAAATCCAGACTTCAACCGCAAAATACTTGAAAACAAAAAAGTCTCTATCCTCCTTTCACCAGAACTTACTGAAAAAGACAAACTTAAAGAAAGAGGCTCTGGAATTAATGAAATACTCGCCAAAATCTCAGCAAAAAACAACATCTCAATTGGAATTGATATTAATGATATTTTAAAAACCCAAGGCAAGCAAAGAGCAATTTTGCTTGCTAAAATTATGCAAAACATAAAACTTTGCAAAAGAAAAAAAACAAAACTAGTGGTTCTTGGAAATTATGATAAGAAAAATGTTTTCTCCTGGCTTTTAACACTTAAAGCTTCTACTCAACAAGCAGGAAAAGCAATAAACTAAGCCATCTTGCTGTTAATTGGATAACCATAGTACTCTTTTCCAGTATTATGATCTCTTAGAATTTGTATACGCTCTTTTTCAATCTCACCCTTAAACTGATAAAAATAATTACATAAAATACAGGTTAAATTATGCCCTTTTAGTTCTTCTGGAACACTGCCATAAAATTTCACTATTTCCTGGCATCCTCTTGAAGAAGTCATAGTTAAGTTTGTTCTTGAAATTATTCCCTGAGTTCCAAGTCCTATGCAAACTCTTTCAATATAATCCAGATTACCTGTAAAAAGTTCTTCTTCCCCTAATATCTTAGTTAAGATGTTCTCTGCCATGAAATTAGTGTTTCTTTGATATTTATAAATCTACCTATAAAACCAATATAATTTGTCATTATAAAATAGTCAAGAAAGCTTTATAAAGGATTTTGGTTTTTTCAGTGCAATGACTGAAAAAGAAAGAGAGATTCAGAAACTTATTGAAACATTATCCCCAATAGAACGAGCTGTGCTCCCTTTTCTTCAGGAAAAATCAATAAAAGACATTGAAACCCGAGCTGGCTTGGATGAAACTTCTGTTCTAAGAGCCTTGCAATTTCTTAAAAACAAAAGAGTGGTGGTTCTAAAAGAAACAGAAAAGCAAATTATTGACTTGGATATTAATGGCTTGCTGTATGTTAAAAAAGGACTTCCTGAAAGAAGACTTCTGCACCTAGTTGCTGAAAAAAAGTCTATAAGTTTAAAAGATGCTCAAAAAGCAAGCAATTTAAATGACAATGAATTTAAAGCTGCTCTTGGAGCTCTAAAAAAGAAAGCTCTGATTAATCTTGTAAATCAAAATATTCTTCTTGAAGCAAAAAAAGAAGAAATCACAAAAAAAAGCTTAGAAGAGCAGTTCCTTGAATCACTGCCTTTGGATTTATCTGAACTAAAAGATGAGCAGAAATTTGCTCTGCAAAACCTAAAAAACAGAAAAAAAATAATTCTAATTGAAAAAAAGAAAGATATTTCAATTGAAACAACAGAACTTGGAAATAAAATACTTTCTCAAGATTTGACAAAACTAAAAGAAGAGTTTATTGAACAATTAACTCCTGAACTTATAACTTCTGGAAAATACAAGGGAAAGAAATTCAGGAGATATGATATTCAAAGCCAGGTTCCAAAACTTTATGGGGGAAAAAGGCATTTTGTCAATCAAGCCACAGATTATGCAAGAAAAATATGGACAGAACTTGGCTTTCAGGAAATGACAGGAAACCTAAGCCAAAGTTCATTCTGGGTTTTTGATGCTTTATTCACAGCACAGGACCATCCTGTAAGAGATCTCCAAGATACATTTTATATTGAAAATACTCAGTTTGACTTGCCTGATAAAACCTTAGTTAAACAAGTCAAACAATCCCATGAATCTGGTATAGACAGCAGTAAAGGATGGCAATACAAGTGGCAAGAGCAGGAAGCTATGAAGCCTGTTTTAAGAACACACACAACCTGCCTATCAGCCCAGACACTTGCAAATCTAAGCAAATTAAAAACAGAACTTAAAAAAGGAAAATTCTTTGCAATTGGAAAATGCTTCAGAAACGAAACAATAGACTCAAGCCATTTGTTTGAATTTAACCAGACAGAAGGAATTGTCATAGACAAGGAGGCTAATTTCAGGCATTTGCTTGGATATCTCAGGGAGTTTCTCAGAAAAATGGGTTTTGAAAAAATCAGGTTTCGCCCTCATTTTTTCCCATATACAGAACCAAGTGTAGAAGCAGATGTTTATAACGAGCAGACAAAAAAATGGGTTGAAATTCTGGGAGCAGGAATATTCCGCCCAGAGGTAGTTGTTCCCCTGCTTGGCGAGTATATCCCTGTGCTTGCATGGGGAATGGGTTTTGATAGATTAGTAATGGAGAACTATAAAATAACAGATATTCGTGAGTTATATAAAAATGACATAAATAAATTAAGAGAAATAAAATTCTGGGATAAATAAACTATTTAAGAAACAGGATAAATAAAAATGTTAAGACGAACAAAACCAATGCAACCAATAACCACTACAGAAAATTGGTTAATGAAAAATTCAAAATATTCTGGTTATGATATTTGTAACTCCGCAGGATTAATTCAATTAAATATAATAATTAGAAAAATAGAAAAATGGCAGTTGTAACATTAAACAAATCAGAAGTAAAAAAAATACTTGGAAAATCAAAAGACGAAGATTTAAACAATGAACTGAGCTTATTCGGGCTTGGAGTTGAGAAAATAACAGAAAATGAAATTGATGTTGAAGTAACTCCAAATCGCCCTGATATGCTTTCTCAGCATGGAATCTTCAGGGCCTTGAATAGTTATTTTAAAAATAAAAATAAAATTTACAAAATATCAAAGCCGCAAAAAGATTATTCTGTTAAAATAGACTCGAGTGTTAAAGAAGTTCGTCCATTTACTGCATGCGCAATAATAATGGGTTTGAATTTTGATGATGAAAAAATAAAAGAGATTATTGATATTCAGGAAAAACTGCACACAACAGTAGGCAGAAACAGGAAAAAACTTGCAATTGGAATTTATCCTCTTGAAAAAATTAAATTGCCAATAAGTTACAAAGCAGAGCTTCCTGAAGATATAAAATTCATTCCCCTTGAAATGGACAGAGAATTAAATGCAAAACAAATTCTCAGCAAGCATCCCACAGGTAGGGAATATGGGCATTTGCTTCAGGATTTTGATAAATATCCAGTATTTAGAGATGCAGACAACCAGATTCTAAGCATGCCGCCAATAATAAATTCTCATAAAACAGGAAAAATAACTCAGGATACAAAAGATGTTTTTATTGAATGTTCGGGATTTGACCTAGAGGTTTTAAGTAAAACATTAAATATCCTTGTAACAACCCTTGCAGATATGGGTGGAGAAATCTGTTCTATGAACCTAAATTATGGAAAAAAGAAAATTATAACTCCTAATCTTGAGCCTGAAAAAATCAAAATAGAAATAAAAGACGCAGGAAAACTTCTCGGAATAGAACTTAGCGAGGGTTTAGTTAAAAAGCTGCTTGAAAAAATGGGCTATTCTTATAATTTAAAAAATAGAGAAGTTGAAATTCCTTCTTACAGGGTTGATATTCTGCATCCGGTTGATATTTATGAAGATATTGCAATTGCCTATGGATATGATAATTTCTCTCCTGAAATACCTGAAATCTCAACAATTGGCCAATCAGACGAAAAAGAAATAAAAAAAAGAAAAATAGCTGAAATCCTCACAGGACTTGGTTTTTTAGAAACATCAAACTACCATTTAACAACAAAACAGGATTTGAGAAACTGCGGATTCAGAATTCCTGTTCTTGAAGTTAAAGACTCAAAAACAGAATATAATGTTCTGCGTCCAAATCTCCTGACGCAGCAATTAAAAATTCTAGGAGAAAATATTGATGCAAGTTATCCTCAGAAAATATTTGAAATAGGACGAGTGTTTGAAAAAACACAAGAAATTGAAAAAAATAAAAATTCAGAAACACAGGAAACAAATATTTTAGAAAAAGAAAACCTCTGCATTGCAATTGCAGGAGAAACAAATTTCACAGAAATCAAGCAAGTTCTTGAATATTTAATGAAAATGCTAAATCTAGAAAAAAACTACAAGATAAAAGAAGCAGAACATCCAAGTTTCATAGACGGCAGAACAGCTGAGATTTTAATTGATAATAACTCAATTGGTTTTATGGGAGAGGTTGCGCCTTTTGTCCTAAAAAATTGGCATCTCAAGATGCCGGCAGTTGCACTGGAGATTGAGATTTCTGGGCTATAAAATTATTCTACCCGCAATATCCTCTGTCATCTGTTTTTGATTTCTGGCACCAGTTTCTTCGCAAAACTTCCACAAGAGCAATCATATCATCACTGATTGTTTTCCATTCTTTTGTAATCTTATTTATCATTTCTGCTTCTTCTTTTTCACTATATCTGCAATCCAATTCAATAACATCAATTTCAAAATGCCCTAATTTCTCATAAATTCTTTCAAGAATTCTCTTGTCTTGAGACTCAAATCCTTTAACCAGAGACATGAAAAACAATGGAGCATTGCTGGGATTTAAAAGCATCTCAACAAACCTAAGATAAGCAATTACCTTATCCATTATATTTTTTCTTATTTCTCTCAGGAGAAAATCAGTTTCAATTTCAGCAACTTTTTCTATGTCAAATTCTTCATTTAACTGCCTAAAATCAGGAAGTTTGTATTTTAATTTGAAAGGCTCGTAATCTTTTTTTAGTTCTTCAAGACCTGATTTTTCTTTTGTCATTTTTGTCTCAAGAGAGAAGTGTTTTTAAACTTAAGCCTGATTTAAACTAAAAACAAAAAGCCTCTATTCAGCTTCCTGTTTTCTATAAATACTTCTTAATTTGTAAAACAAAAAGCCTCAGCTGAGAGTCGAACTCAGGACCTTTACATTTTCAGTTGAGTCTTTTTAAGACTCCTAGAACCTTTTCTAAAGGTTGTAGTACCAATGTAACGCTCTACCACAACTGAGCTACTGAGGCTTTGCCTGTAGCAAATATGAACCTCCGGACGCTGATTTACTCAATGCCAGAGGGTTGATAAGGGATACTCCCTTATGGATCTACTGAAGCACAAAGAACCCTATTTTCCTGGATTTATAAAATTTCTCAATTTAGGAGTTGTTATATTCACAGGACTTTTGTCAAATTTATAGAAAGAGTCATTCGCAAAAGTCCTGCTATATTAACAGAACCTTTAATTTGGCTTTTTATTAAATTTATCAGAAAAATTATAATGTTTCCTTATTTCTTCCCAGGTTTCATAGGGATTCTTTTTTCCTTCTTCTGCTTCTAAGCGGTAGGACTTTTCATAAGGGGGGCTTGCAAACCATATTTGAATGCCTCTTCTCGCAGTTTCAATATATCCTTCAGTATCTCCTTTATATCTTAAAATAAATGAAACCTCTGCAACATAAGTATAAATCATGTTCTTAGGTTTTCCTGCATTTTTTGGTTTCCCTACATTCTCTACAATTCCAAAAATAACATCCCCTCGCTCTGACTCATTTACAATATAACAAAGATTCTGTGATAATGTTCTCATAATCTAAAAATAGAATTATTGTTTTATAAATATTTATATAGATTCAAATATACTTTTTTAATCTTATTCAGTCAGAAACAGGCACTGTCTGATTTGGCAGCCAATCCATTTTAACAACATAACCAACAGCACTGTTGCCATTATCGAAAATCCTAGTCATCCATCGGGCATACATAGAAACAAAATTATCAATATTCTCTGTATTTTTCAAAGCAAGATTATTCTGGCTTATTATAAAAAACGCCCCAAGAAGCAGAAACATGACAATAAAGATTGTAATTTTCATTTTATTTAAAAACCCTGACTTAAGGAATTTAATTTACCAAACCCTGCTAAGCTAATAAGACTAGAATATTTTGAATTTTGAATTTGCAAATTTTCTATTGGTGTTATTAATTGATTTGTTTGTTTTTGACATATCATTTTATTTTAGTTGTTTTAAAATATAGAGTTTTATCTTCTAGAATATCAAAATTCCTCAGATGTCTGATTTTTCAGTTTCCAGTCCATTTTAATTACATTGCCCCCAATATTTTTGAAATTTTCTCCAACACCCAAAACCCAAGAAAAATATACTTTGACTCCTGTTATTAAATCCTGAGAAGATTTCCAATTTAGATTATATGTTGAAAGAACCTGGGATGCAGTTACATAAACCAAAAGTAAAAGCACTATGACTCCTATCATATAAATCTTATGTTTCATATGCTTCACTCTAAGAAACATAAATGCCATTAATATTAAAACAACAATAATTAACCAATTCATTTTATCTTTTTTAATATCTCCTCTTGTTTATAGAACTATTAAGATGGATGTATATAAAAATCTTGTGGTGATTGTTTTATTTTCCTTACTCTTCCTCTTCACTCGCCAAAAAAGCCCACCATGGCTTTTTCAAAGCAACTACTTCTCCATTCTCAGCATCAACCTGCGCCTGAACCTGCATTTTCTTCTTAAACAATCCCAACACCTTTGACATTTTTTCTGCTCTTACTTCATAAGCTGCCTGTATTTGATTTGCCTGCCTGTTTAAAGCAACTTCCTTTAATTCAATAGAACAATTATTATCTGAAGAGCATACTTTTAGCCTTAATCTTTCCAATGCTCTCTCTGAAGCAACATCTGGCATAATTTTAATTTCAGCATTTCTTCCATTGCTTAACTGAACCTTTAATTTTGTTTTGTTATTAACTTTTTCCTCTGTTAAATTGCATGCACATTCTGCTGAGCTATTTCCCACTCTAAGCTGTATTCTGTTGTTTTCTTTTAACTTCAGCATAACTCTCTCGCCTTGTTCATTTGAAATTTCTTCTTCATTTCCATGCATTAATCTTGCCCTAATTTCATTTGTTGTTTGACTACTCTGTTCTTGATTTTGCTGAACCCCAATATCTCCAGATTCGTTATCAGAATCTCCCATCTGAACCGGTTGTCCTTGCCCTTGTCCTTGTTGAGCAACAGCACTCACTAAAACAAACAGGCTTAACATTAAAATTCCTAAAACAGCCATGAACACCACTTTTTTCATGTATATACATAGAGATAAGAGTTTAAAAATATTGCCTTATTCTTCAAAATATGAAAATCCTGAAAATTCGCAATCTTGAATTGAAAAACCCTTTTTTTCTTGCTCCAATGGCAGAAATAAATGACATTGCTTTTCGCCTGCTTTGCAAAAAAGCAGGCTGCGGACTGACTTATACAGGTATGATTAATCCTTTAACACAAAAATCCATTGAACTTGGCGATAAACCTGCTCTTCAACTCTTTTCAACATCAGAAAAAGGAATCGGGGAATTCATAAAAAAATATGATGCTCAGGTTTCTTTATGGGATTTTAATCTTGGATGTCCTGCTAAAACAGCAAAAAAACTTGGATTTGGCATATTCATGCACCACGAGCTGAGTAAAATAGAAAAAATACTAAAAACAATAAGAGAATCAACAGAAAAACCAATAACAATAAAATTAAGAAAATCCAAACACGCATTTAAAATACTGAAAATCGCTGAAAAATATGTAGATGCTATAACAATACATCCAAGAACACAGCAACAAGGCTACTCAGGAAAACCTGATTTGGAATTTGCAGAAAAAATAAAAAAATCAACTAAGCTTCCTGTAATTTACTCTGGAAATGTTGATGAGAATAATGTAGAGAAACTTCTTAAAAAATTTGATTTTATAATGATTGGCCGAGCCTCCTTAGGCAATCCAGATATTTTTGCAAAATTAACAGAAAAACCTGTAAATAAAAAATCAGAAAAGAAAACTGATTTTTTTGATTACCTCAACCTTGCTAGAAAATACTCTCTTCCATTCAAGCAAATAAAGCTCCAGGCAATGAATTTTACAAAAGGAAAATCAGGAGCAACTGAAATGAGAAGAAAACTCATAAAAGTAAAGACAATTAAGGAGATTAAAGAAGTCTATACTTAAGTTAGTAATTTATTTAAAAATGTTTGTTTTTTGAGAGAAAGAAAAATTATTTAAAGAACAAGATTCTTCTTGATTATATGAATGGATTAGATGAATTAGAGAGGGAAGAGGCTGAGAGATATAGACCTTGGGTTGATAGGCTTAGAGGTATTAATTTTGATGCTAAGGCAATTACAGATTTATTTAAAAAAGATTCAAAAAAGGTTTTAGGAGCACTCTATTGGTCTATTTTAAATGGTGGGGAATTAAGTTTAGATACAGATGTAGGAAAGAGAGTATGGAAAGAAGTAAGAAAATTTTATTATGGTCACAATAAGGTTAAAGAATGGGAGGGGATTACTAGGGGATTATATATTGTTTCTGTATCAGAAGCGAGGCAAGAGGTTGCAAATTTTGGACGTAGCATTGTGGGTATAGGTTTATCTGCACTTACAGCAGGAGTTTATCCAGCTTGGCCAATTATTGAGTGGAGAGCAAAAAGAGATTGTAATTCTTTTGTTGATAGGCGTCTTGGTCGTTTTAGGGCATAGATATTTCTAATAAAATTTTAAGTTGATTTTTGGAAAGAGGTTAAAGATTGATTATTCTTTACCGTGATTTTTAGATTCTTCATATAATCTGTAAAATTCACCGAGTTCCTCAGAGCTTGCAGGAATCTGTTTATAATTTTCATTGCAATCTCTTAATGAAGAAATTGTTGACAAGTCCGATTTTGATATCATGCTAATATTTTTTTTAATTATTAATTTAACTAATTCTGGCAAGGTTCTTCCTTTAATAAAAAATTTGGAAGTTTCATTATCATACTGAATAACCCACTTTTCGGGATGCCTGCGTTTATTTCCTGAAATTGGAATTTCTCTATGAAGAATATATTCATTCATAATCTAAAATAGAAAGTATGGTTTTTAAGGATTTATATAATTTTTCTGAAATATCTTATAAGCATTAGTTTTGCTTTTCTATCTCTTCCATTATTTTTTTATCAGTTGTTTTTGGATTATGCCTGCATGAATCTTCCACTTCTGTTGCACTTCTGTGCGCATCGCGATAAGTTTTTCCTTTTTTCATTAACCCTCTTTCATGAAGTTCGTGTAAAAAAATAAATTTTCTCTCTTTTTCTGAGAGATCATCATCTAACCAAACCTCATTTTTAGGCACAAAATGATAAACTAAATCATGACCTCCACAAGAAAAATTGGTATCAAATAAGTCTCTCACAATCTCTCCATTTACAATCCAAACTTTTACATTCCCGCAACATTGCAGTAATTTTTTATGAATCTTATCCAGCAGTTCTTTTTTATGATTTATTTTATTTCTTAGCCCCCTCATTATTTTTGATTTGTTCCTCTCTCTTTTTTGGATAACTGAGGCGATTTCATATGATTTTTTATATGAGGCTCCTGAAGCCATCATCCTATTCTCAATAAGAAGATGATCAATATAATAATCTTCTTCTCCAGGTATTGTTTCTTTTTCTATCCAGAATTCTTTTTCAGGAATAAAATTTAAATGATAATGCTGGTCATAATTCACAAAATCCTCGCAAATATTAGTTCTAATGTACTCGCCATCAACAAGCCATGCACTAAATCCAGAAATATCACAAATCTTTTTGATATAGGGCTTTTTATTCTTATTAAATTTCAGCCCATTTTTCTTTAAATCAGGGTTCAAGAAAGGAAACACCACCTTTTTCATCTATAAAAAACACAGGATTGATATATAAACTTAAGCAAAAATGCCTCATGCCAACGCAGAATCACAAAAAGTAGATTATATATAGCATATAAGATTATATATAGTATCAAATACTCTATATTTAATGATTAAAAATAAAATAATGAAAAGCGCACTAGAACAAAAAAAATTATTAAAAGTTTGTTATGGAACTTCTGAATGGTCAGAAAATTCCGGTATTTGCTGTAATTGTAATTTGCAGGCAGATTGTGGCAAGATGAATTTAAAGCATTTAGAATATTAAGGATCGTTCTTGGTATAAATGCCTCCTTACCAAATTTATTACATCAAAGGCAGTGATAAAAAATTGCCTTCTCCTAAATTTAATTGGCTTAATTCTAACGAATTAACAATACCATAACTATAATATTTTGAATTTCCAATACAAAACAACTTGCTCTGTAATTGTCTTTTGTTTTGTATCCCAAAATTCCAACAAGCATAAAGGAATTTTCTGATTTGCAAATCTTTCTTTAATAGTATTGGTTTGAATTGTTTTTCCATTTTATTTAGCAAGGATTCTCTCCTTGTCATTATGTTTTTGCATTTTTATTCACGAGTTGCTCGGCTTTAGGGAGGGGTTGTTTGAATTTAGCAAGTTGTTCTAAGTGGTGACATATGTCTGTGGATTGCACAACACACAGAGTTTCCCAAGTATTGTTATGTCCATAGATTTAAAACCACATCCCTTAAGATGTGGTAGTGATTTTAGGGTTTTAAATCTTGGATCATCCAGAAAACCCAAAACACGCAAGGTTTTCTTGATATTCTCGGGACTTTTGCGGATAATTGTCTCTATAAATTTGGCAAAAGTCCCGCTATTTTAACAAACCCAGTTTCCCATATCTTTATAAACCTAAGTTTGAGTTAATAGACATGGCAAATTTTAGATCTGATGATAGAGGAGGCAGAGGCGACAGAGATAGCCGTGGCAGTAGGGGAAGATTCGGAGGCAGACCTAGCAGCAGCCGATTTGGCGGAGGAAGATCTGAAGGACGAGGAGGATTTAGAGGAAGAGATTCTGGAAGATTTGAAAGAAAACCTTTTGAAATGCATGATGCTACTTGTGATAAATGCGGAAAAGAATGTCAAGTTCCATTCAGGCCATCAGGAGAAAAACCTGTTCTTTGCAGTGATTGTTTTAGAAAAACAGATGGAGGTTCAGGCAGAAGTTTTGTTCCAAGAAACAGAGCAATGTCCTCTCAATCTGGATCTGGAATGTCTTCAGAACAATTTAGCAAAATTAATGCAAAACTTGACAAGATAATTGAATTCTTAGATAACTTGGAATTAGAAGATGATCTAGACGAAGATGAAGATGAGTCAGAAAGTAAGGAATAAAACTCCAAGATTCTATTCCAAATTACTAAAATATAATGTCCTTGCCTGGCAAGAGTGATACTACCTATTTCAAAGGACAATATTTTTATAAGAAAAATATAATAAATAATATGGCAAACAAATGTTTTGAATGCGGAACCTGTTGTAAATTATTTTTAATAAACTTGACAGAAGAAGAATACAAATCAGGAAAATACAAAACTCAGTTTGAAATGTTTGGCTTGATTAATGATTTTAAAGAAGCAGAAAGATGTGCTGCAAACATAATTGAACAAAAAGAAGATGGAAGTTGCGTTTATCTAAAAAAAGGCAAGTGCTCTATTCACCAAATAAGGCCTAAATCTTGCAGAGAATTTTTTTGCACATCAAAAAACAAAAGGTTTAAAGAAATGATTGATAAAATCAAAAAAGCTAAAAGGTAATATGCCCCCGCCGGGATTCGCACCCGGGTCTTGGCCGTTCTCTGCTCTGTAAAGACACAGTACAGAAAGGGAATCTAGCGATTATTTCTGCGTGATTGCAGTTGTCCAAGAGGACAGAGTTGTTATCTCATCGATTTAAACTCTCTGCTCGAGAGGGCCATATACTTGTCTCCTATACGACAGGGGCATATATTAAACAGAATGCATTTATTTATAAATCTAATTAAATCAAGTAAATCAATAAAATTAATTTCCCCTTTTATTTATGCTTTGAAAATCTTGTAGTCCTTTCTAACTTTCTCTTTAACTTTTATCCCAATTTCATCGCCTTTTTTTGCTTTTTCAACAGGCTCACGGTTTATCTGCATGCTGTCAATTTCCTGTTCAAACTCTATCTCTCCACCAGCAAACTTTATCTTGTCTCCTATTTTCAAAGGAGCAGTAAGTTTTATAGCAGCCACTTGCACATGGTCAAAGTAGTTAGAAACTGTTCCAATTTGTTTTGGTTTTTTTTCTGCCATAAAAGATTAAAGGAGAATGCATATTTAAAACTAACTGATTTTAGTTTTTATCTTACTAGTTTTTCCTGCTCTTCTCTCTCAAGTTTCCTGTAGCATCCTCCGCCTCTTCCCCTGCCATAATAAGAACCAGCAGTTTTGCTGCATGGAGAATTCTGTTCATCATAAAGAGAACATCTCTCTGAAAATTTGCATTTTCCATGAGGCATGCTTAATTTCTCTGCCAATCTTAATGCAGAATTTAATAAACCATCAAGAGCCATAATTAAAGTAGAAATTCAAGGTTTTTAAGATTTTATATGATAGGGTAACTAATCAAAAATATAGAGATAATTCGGCAGTTTGGTGTCTTGAAATAGGTTTTATCCATAAATTTTGCCTAGATTAAGTATGTGGGTTAAATTTTAACAGCTTCAACTTTCAGGCTCTCTAAATTAATCCCATTGTACTGGGTCTTTGAGATATCTTTATCTTCAGAAAGAACCTTAACTTTGAATCCTGCTTTTTTCATTAATTCGAGATAATCTTCTTTTTGTAATGCTCCAGCCACACATCCTGCAAGCAAAGAGGAAT
>CAZWEB010000014.1:13533-18102 GCA_964632115.1 Candidatus Woesearchaeota archaeon | reverse complement strand
TTTCTTGCAAGCCCGACATTTTCTCCACTGAGAGGAACTACTGGAATTTTCAGAAAAAATTCTGCTTCATTTTTTTCAATCCAGATTCTTGTTACCTGTCCGACTGTTATGCTTGTGTTTATGTTCAAAAGTATGTTTTCATTTGTTTTTAGAGGTTCAACTTTTATTTGTTTTTCTGCTCCAAGAACATCTTTGAAAAGAGAGAATTTTATCTTGAGTGTATTTGTTATTTCAGGAAGAGTCCCCTGAACAGAAAAAATACATCCTGAGAGAGAATCTGCTTTTGCAAGTCCAGGGTCAAGTTCTGTTTCCAGAGCCAAAGAGCCGCCCGGTGTTGCTTCATTAATATTGTATTTTCCCCTATGTATTGAGATTATTTTTGTTTTAATTGAATTATAAACAATTTGATTTGCTTTTTTTTCATTTAATCCGGGTTTTATTTCTATTATATCCCCAACTTTTAAAACACCTTGTTTTAAAATTCCTCCTAAAACTCCTCCATGAAGATTTTTAACAGGAGTGCCTGGACGGTTAATATCAAAACTTCTTGCTATAAGAAATAAAGGATTACCTTCTAGATTTCTTTTTGGAATTTCCAAATCAAACAAGACGTCTTTTAATTTATTTATATTTACTTCCTGCTGAGCTGAAATAGGAATTATCGGCGCGTTTTCAGCAACTGTGTCTTTTATAAATTTTTTAATATCTTCATAGTTCTTTTTAGCCTGTTCTTTTGTTACTAAGTCAATTTTATTCTGTGCTATTATTATGTTCTTAATGTTTTTTGCCTGTAAAGCCACTAGATGTTCTTTTGTTTGGGGTTTTATTCCTTCATTTGCAGCAATTACAAGTATGGCTGCATCAATTATTGCTGCTCCTGAGAGCATTGTTGCCATAAGCATTTCATGTCCTGGAACATCAACAAAACTAACATATCTTTTTTTACCATCTTTTTCAATAATTGTATCTGCATAACCAAGTTTTATTGTTATTCCTCTTTTGAGTTCTTCAGAATGAGTGTCTGCGAATTTTCCAGTAAGCCTGTGCAAAAGTGTTGTTTTGCCATGGTCAATATGCCCAACCATTCCTATGTTTAACATTTCCATGTTTTCAACATTGATATTTTCAGGTTTTTCCATAATTATATTTTAGAATTGCTGCTTTAAAAGGTTATTGAACCTTTCTCTGCGTTTATTTAGCAGGATAATTTTGTTTATAATTCATGTGGTAACTAAGATTAGGTGTTTCATCTAAGTCACCATTTAGTTTTCTTGAATGAGGCTCATAACTTGTTTTTTCTGCGATTACTTTTGCTTGTTTTGTATTGCTTGATGTATCTTTAAGATTACAAGCACTAAAGAATAAGATTACCCCTGCTACTGAAAGCAAAGTCAAGCCATTGATTATATCATTATCACTGAGATCATCTAATCTTAATTTTTTCATAATTAGAATAAAAAAACCATTCTTTTTAAAGATTATTATAATTGAGAAATATTATTTTCCTTGAGCTGCTTCAGTTTCCAGCAGTCCTAAAACCATCTCTCTTTCCAGCCCGCCTTTTCCTAATCTATCTAGCCTATCTTTTAATACAGCATTTTGTACTTCTAGACGGCAGTTTTTTATGAATAAATCATAATTTTCTTGCATAGACTTATCAAGTTGTTTTCCATATGTCTCTGCTAGATTTCTTGCAGGTTTGGTCCATAATTCATTAGCCTGTGCCATTCCTTCACTACGCCCGATTATTATTCCAGATTCTTTGTAAACAGTAGCCTTTAGATTTAATATTTCCTGATAAGATTGAGATTTGACATATATTAAGCTCCCTAATAGAGCAACATTACAAGCAAATAATCCCCAAGATACAATTTTAGCAATTTTTCCCATATCTCTCTTAGAATTCCAGTGTTTTTAAAGATTATTATGGTAAAGAATTATTCTTTGTTTTCAGTTGTTTCTACTGGTTTTTCTCCTTCTTCCTTGTTTTCAGCTTCTTTCTTCGGCAAAAGTTCCTCAAACTTTTTTGCACCTTGTTTTAAAACTTTGAGATTAATCTGAACTACACTTGGAGAAATTGTGTTTCCGCGCACTGTTTTCTTTAATCTTAAGCCGTCAGGAGTAGCTACTTTTTTTCTGCCTTCTCTTTTTGGCTTTTTATGCATTCCAAAGCCTTTTGTAAGCAAAACTCGTTTTAACGCTATGCCATCAACATCTTTTTTTCCAGGAAATCCAGATAGGTCAGAAGTTCCTGTGATTTCAAGTTCATAGCCCTCAAGTTCTTTAGATATGTCTTTGCCTAGAACTTTCTCGCCTATTTTCCTGCCTATAAGCGCTTCGCTGTCTGTTTCTACTTTTAATGCTTTTCCTTTGTCTGATATGTTTATTTTAAATACCATTTGTAAGACACCTATAAAATATTGATATATAATAATTGAGAAAGTGGGGGTTTTTAAAGGTTTAGATAGCTTATCCTAAATTTAATTTACATAGCTCTCCTGAATAACCAATATAATAACTAGAATATTTTGAATTTTCACATAGCAAATCTTTCTTTGATATTACTGGTTTGAATTGTTTTTTAAGGTTTATTGTGGTGAGATATAATTACACTCCCCAAGTTGGTTTTTCTGCACGCCTGATTCTTGCGATTTCCTGGAGAACAGAGATTTCATCGCTGGAAAGCAAGGACTTGTTTTTCTTGAATTCGCGAAACTGAAACTCATTTATGTCAGAATAGAGGAACTGAGAGTTTTTCAAATGCCTGTCAAATGCAATTCCTGGAATTGAAACTGCAATTTCTTCTCCTATTTTTGCACTTTCAACTGATTTGCCTTGTGATTGAATTGCTTTTGTTTTTCCTATTTTTTCCCTATTTTCATCAATAAGTTCTATGCCTTGTTTTATGCTTCCTCCTTGAACAGACACGCCAAAAATAGCTGGATTTGAATTATGAAAGACAAATTGAGGAAGAATTTTTAATTTGCAGATTGTGGCAAGTGACATTAATTTTTGTTTCTCAATTTCTTTTGTTTTTTCTTCCTGAAACTTTTGAAGATTTTCAATTAGCTTATAGACAACTTCTTCTTTTAAGATTTTAATATCCTTTACAGAGTTGTTGGTTTTAAGAAACTCTTTTGCTTCTTCATCTTCTTCAACATTAAAACCAAGAAGAATAGCATTTAGTGGCGAGGAGATTAGATTTGCCTGCGCTGAGATGATGTCTGATTTTGTTATAGAACCTATGCCTGCTCTGCTTATTTTAATATTTTCCTGCCTGAGAAGGAGAAGTAGAGCTTCCAAAGAGCCAAGAGAATCTGCTTTTATTATTATCCCTTCTTTGTCTAATCTTATATTCTCTGATATCTCTTTTCTGAATTCTTTTTTTGTTTCTTCTATATCTGAGAAAGTTTGAAAAGGCATTCCTGGAAGAACATTTATTGATTCTGTTAATTGCATTCTTATTCCGTTTGCAGCTGTTGCTTCTGAAACCGGCCTGAATTTATTTGATAAGGGCAAAACTTGTTCTAAAATTCTTATTTTGCTTGCATGAGCATCTAAAAAAGAGGCAATTGCAATTTCATCTGTTTTATGCAGAACCCCATCATATAAAATTGCCTCTAGATAATTTATTGATTTTTCTTTTTTTAATTCTAAAATCACGCCTTTTGCTTGTTTGCCTAAAACAAGTCTGCCTTTTAGAAATTTTTGAGACAACCCACATAAGACCATGAGTAATTCTGGAATTCCTTCACCTGTTTTTCCAGAACAAGGTACTAGGGAAAGTTTTGTGGTGAAGTCACTTACATCATAATATAAATCAGTATTAAATCCGTGTGAGTGCAATGCTCCTTGCAACATCATTATTTTTTCCTGAAAATCATTTTTTGTATTAATTGATTGGGATTCTATGCTCTCTTTGAGATTTTCAGATTGTTTTCTCCAGCCTGAAATTCTGTCTATTTTATTTAGTGCTACAACAAAAGGAGTTTTATTGAATTTAAGAATTTCAATAACCTCTGCTGTTTGCTGTTTTATGCCTTCATTAATATCAATAACAATTATTGCTAAATCTGCCAGAGAGCCTCCGCGTTTTCTTAGATTGGTGAATGCAGCATGTCCGGGAGTGTCTATAAACAAAAATCCCGGGATTTCAAGAGCAATATTGTGTTTTTCAAGCAAAGGGCATCTTGTTTTAATTTTATCTGCTGGAAAAAGAGTGAATGAAATTTTTTGAGTTATTCCGCCTGCTTCTCCTTCTGCAACTGCTGTTTTGCGAATACTATCAAGTATGGATGTCTTGCCATGGTCAACATGCCCTGCAACTGTTATAATTGGCTGGCGGATTTTCATTGTTTTGCCCTCTTGTTTTTGTTTATTTAATATATCTATTTCACTATAATATTCTTTATAAAGTTTGAGATTTCTTAAAAAATATGGATGAAGTTATTTTAGCAGTTTTAGATAGTGGGAAACAGTATGAGATTACAATACTTCCTGAAGCTAATTCTATCAATGTACTTATAGATTATGCAAGATTTTCACATAAATGTGGTTCTGATTTTAATA
>CAZWEB010000014.1:0-13433 GCA_964632115.1 Candidatus Woesearchaeota archaeon | reverse complement strand
ATTATTCTTCTTGATATCTTCTTTTGCAGGCATTGCAATAAGCTCCTTTAGAATCATAGATTATTGTTGATTTCCCATATTGCAGGCATTGCTTATTTGGGCACAAGCCTTTTTTTAATAATTCTTTATCTGTTGTTTTTTCAAGAGTCTCTTGTTTATGTTCCATATAGATTATTTAGATTGGGTGTTTATAAATTTAATTGCTTTTTTTAAAATCTGAAATTTTCAATTGCATAATATTTAAAAGAGGCAGGCATATAGGTATTTTATGAAAAAATCATTTTCAGAGATAGATGAGAAATATGAATTGGAAATTGAGAGAATAGTTGAAACTATTAAAAAACAGAGCGCTAAGAGAGTTCTTTTGCAGTTTCCAGATGGTTTAAAGCCATATGCAACTTCTGTTGCTGGCGAGTTAGAAAAACAAAGTCCAGATACAGAGTTTTTAATATGGTTTGGAAGCTGTTTTGGAGCATGCGATATACCTCTTGAAACTGAGGGTTTGGGGGTTGATTTAATTATCCAGTTTGGGCATTCTGAGTGGGCTAGCAAAATGAATGGTGCTGAAGTTATATAAATAAAATGTCAACAACATATACAGTTAAGGATCCTAAATATTCTGAGCAAAGGCTATGCACAATTTGTGCTACTGGTTTGGGGACAATGGGGGCTATAATGGATGTTCCCTTAGAAGTTATTGAAAGATATCCAGATGATACTAAATTATCTAAGGATAATGGTGATGGAGCTGTTAATGTTGGAGAATTAAAGGCTGTTTTAGAAGATTGTGTTAAAGTTGATTATAAAACTTCTTTAGAATTTAATAGAGAGGACATTAAAAGAATTTTAAATAGGATGCCCGATGTTATTCAGTTTCCTGATGGAAAAAAATATAATTTTAAGGGACTAAAAGAAATTGTGAATACTCCTGGTTCTGATTTAAGAGATTTATTCAAATAAAACCTTGAATAAAATCAAGAGAACAAGCCCTATTATGAAAACAGAAATGTATAATAATGATTTTAACAGAGACGGTTCTTTTCTGATTTCAGGAATTAAGTCAGAAGCAGAAATATAAATAAATCCTCCTGCTGCAAATGGGATTAAAAATCTTGAGAACTCTAGGGCAGATGAAAAGAAAAATCCAATAATTCCTCCGAGAAGGCATGTTAATTGTGCAATAAAATTATAGATTAATGATTTTTTTCTTGAAAATCCCCCATAAATAAGAACTCCAAAATCTCCAAGTTCTTGAGGGATTTCATGAGCAAGAATTAACAAACTGGTTATTATTCCAAATGGTATTGAAATTATAAAAGCAGCAGCAATAATTAATCCATCAATAAAATTATGAATACCATCCCCATATAATATTAAATGGCTTACAGGATGAACCTCGCATTTTCCTTTATGGCAATGGTGCCAGTGGAGAAATTTTTCCATTACAAAAAATCCAATAAATCCAATTATCACATAGGAAAAAACGAACATAGGCGAGTTTTCCTGCAATGATTCTGGTATCAGGTGGAAAAAAGCTCCTGATATTAATGCTCCTGCTGAAAAGGCAACCAGGATTAGGAGTAACTTGCCAAGTGATTTTTTAGAAATCAGCAGGGAAAATGCTCCAATGAATGCAATTAGTCCGTTTATTATGCAAAATAAAATTATCCAGTATAATGCGCTCATTTTTTTAATATAATGCTCTTTTTTTGTGCATTGAATTATATTCTCTAGAATAATATTCTTTATAAAGTTTGAGATTTCATAAAGAATATGACAGAGCAATCTAGTGATAATTTATATTTGTACCTGCAAAATGGAAGATTTAATTTAAAGATAATAAGGGGGAGGGAGGACAATTGTTTAGAAGGAATAGAGACTATAAATTCTCCTCACTTTTATGAAGTTCTTGGAAGATTATGCAAATACCATAAAGATTGCTTGCTTAACTTTGATAACTCTGATGCAATTTATCCAAAGATAAAAGTAGGAGAAAATTACAAGCCAAGGTTAGTTGAATGGAACTTAGAGGTTGCTGACTTAATTCCAACTCCAGAGCAGGAGTTATTAGAAAACATAGTTTTAATGCATAATCAAGTAACTATTGCTGAGAAGAGAAATTTAGTGACTGATGAGAGTCTTAAATCAGCCCAGTAAACATTGCGATTCCTAAAGCAATTAAAATAATTGCTTCAATTAAATGCAAATAGTGTATATTTTTCTCTTTCCAGCCTGAAACTTTCTCAACTGTTGTTACGCCAAAATATATGAAGAGAGTTATTGCAATCATCGGCAGGATAAATATCAAATTATAAACCAAAAGCCAGGGTAGGGTTTGCATAAATGAAAGTTCTGAAAGTTTTCCAGATGCAATTATATAAGGGCCTATTGTGCATGGCAATAGGAAAAGTGTTGCAAACAACCCAATTACAAATGCTCCTTTAGGAGATGTCATTCTTTTTATGAGCATTTTTACTCTTGGGCGGAAAATCATGGGCATTTCAGTGCCAAAACTTCCTGGTTTGTATCTTAAAAAATCTTTTAAATTAAACAAACCAAGAATAATTGCAAGCAATCCAAATCCTTTAAATGCATAATATGAAAATTTTCCTGTTTCGGGAATTAAATGAGAAAAGAACTGAACCATAATTAATCCATATAAGGAATATAAGATAAATACTGCAAGTGTAAATGCAAATCCACCATAAAGAACTCTTTTCTTTTTAGTAGGGTCCTGAAGAAGCATTTCCATTAAAACCATCGCCATTACAGCAAGAGCGCAGGGATTAACAGCATCTGTAAGCGCAAGCCCTAATATGTAGATAAAACTTAATTCTGGCATCTTGATTTTAGGGGATTTAATTGAATTAACTCTGAGGAACTAACAAAATTAGAATATTTTGAATTTTTGGAATTATTAATTGATAAATTTTTTATTGTTAGTATAAATTGTATTTGTTTTTTCATTTTTTATCAATATATTTTTAATTAAATTAATTCATGTAGGTTAACATCCTGTGAGTTCTTTTAATTGTTCAATTGTTCTTACTCCAGTATACTTTTCTCCATTTATAATCCAGGAAGGAATTGAAACCTTGTCATCTTCAATAATTCCATCTTCAACGCATTTCTTTGTGTTATCTCCACAGTCAGTGATTTCAAATAAATCAATATAATTTCTTAACATTATTTTTTGCTGTGCACAATGACTGCAAGTTTTTAAAACATATAACTCAGAGTTTTTTGCTATGCATTTCATTGTTTTTTCTTCAGGATTGCTGTTTATCTGAAAATAATAAACTAGGATAATTATTGCAATTATTGCTGCAATAACTAAAATCATAGTTGTTTTTTTGTTTGTTTGGTTCATTTGTAATTATAAGATATATTTAATTGACTTAATTTTGTTGAACTGACAATACTATAATACTTTGAATTTCTAATTAATAAATCTTTTATTGATGGTTTTTTGGATTGTCTTGACATTTTAGGGAGCATATTTTGTTTTAGTTATCTTGATTTTATTATTTAATCTAAAATTTTCCTTGATTTTTAAGCTTTTTTATGAACTCTCTTTGTTTAGCTCTTTAAATGCTGAGCTCGCTGCTATTGCGCCTTCTGCGCAGGCTGTAATCACTTGCTTTAATGGGTTATTTGTTATATCTCCTGCTGCAAATACTCCTGTTACGGAGGTTTCTTGTTTTTTATTTACTATGATGTAATTATTTTCACTTTTTATTCCTAACTGAGATGAAAGTTCTATACTGGGAACAGTTCCAATTTCTATGAATAATCCGTCTAATTTTAATTTTTTTTGAGATGTTAGGGTTATAGACTCAAGTTTTTCTTTTCCATTAAGTTCTTTTATTTCAGAATTTAATATTTTCTCTATTTTTTTATTTTTTTCAACGTGTTCTATCCATACAGGATCTGCTCTAAATTTTTCTCTTTTGTAAATTAAAAATACTTTTTTTGCATATTTTGTTAATAAAAGGGAAGTTGTTAATGCGGCATTGCCACCCCCAAAAACTCCTGCTATTTTATCTCTATAAAGCGGAGCATCGCAGGTTGCACAATATGCAATCCCTTTTCCTGTAAGGTCTGATTCTCCTGGAAGATTTAATTTTTGTTTTCTTGTTCCTGTTGCAAGAATTATTTTTTTTGCTTGATATTCTGATTTATTTGTTTTAACAGAAAATCCTTTTTTTCCTTTTTTTATTTTAATAATTTCTTCTATTTTTATTTCAACTCCAAGATTTTTTACTTGAAACATCATTTTTTTTATAAGTTCTATTCCAGATATTTTTTCATAACTTGGAAAATTGCTGATTTCACTTGCTTCTGATGCATAACCTCCGGGCATTTTTCCAATTATCAAAGAGTTTAGTTTGTATCTGGCTGCGTAGATTCCTGCTGTCAAGCCAGCAGGGCCTGCTCCTAAAATAATTAAGTCATAGGTTTTCATGAGATCTAATACCTTAAAAGGAATTGCCTCTTTCCATTAAATTTAATCTGATTAATCCTAATGAATTAACAATACCCTTACTAAAATATTTTGAATTTCTAATTAATAAATTCTTTCTTATTGGTACTGGTTCTTGTTTTGGCATTTTTATTGAATGGGTTCTTTAATAGAATATCTAAATCTCTTATATTTTTAAATTGTTTGCTTTTGATATTATTTGTAGGTAATCTAAAATAGATATCGTATAGTATACTATAGGTTATATATTTTACACTATATCTTTTGTGTTATAATATAAACTTCATCACCTTTTTTGCATTCAGGGAGTTTGATTCCAACTTCTTGTGATTTTTTAACTTGTTTTACTGGCTTGTGATTTATTTCCATAGATGTAATTTTTGTTCTTTTTATTCCTGTTTTGTCTCCTATAATGTAAATTTCATCTCCAATCTTTAAGCCATGGGCATGAATCTTGACCGCTGCAACTTGTATATCTGGCCAGTATTTTTCAATTCTGCCTACAATGTGCTTAACTTCTTGCTGCTCGCCATTTTCACTTACTGAAAAATCATTATTTGTAGGAATTCCCAGATAAAAACCAGAACTGAATCCGCGGTTATAGACTTTTTTTAGTTCGCCAATACTTTGTTTTATCTCCTCACTGGTTAGTTTTTTGTCAAGTGCTCTTCTATATACTCGAGTTACTTGTGAGACATATTCTGGGGAGCGATTCCTGCCTTCTATTTTAAATGAAGAAATTCCTGCTTGTTTTAATTTTTCTATGAAAGGCAAAGAGCACAAGTCTTTGGCTGACATTACTCTGTTGTTTTCAAGTTTTAGAGTATATCCATCAGAATCTGTTACTTGCCATGCTCGCCTGCATGGATGTGTGCATTGTCCTCTGTTAGCACTTCTATTTTGCAGGAATTGGCTTGTGAAACATCTTCCACTTATTGAAACACACATTGCTCCATGAATAAAAACTTCTATGGGAATTATTTTTGATATTTTTTTAATTTGCGAAAGATTTAATTCTCTTGCTAAAATAATCCTCTGTGCTCCAAGTTTTTTGTAAAACAAAGCAGATTGAGAATTTGCAACAGATGCCTGGGTTGAAACATGAAAAGGGATTTTATATTTTCTGGCAAGTTCTATAACAGACAAATCCCAGCATATAATTGCATCAGCAAGTTTTTGCTTTTTAATCTGCTTTATTATATTCTCAATTCTGGAAATTTCAGAATCATAGATGATTGTGTTTAATGTCAGGTAAATTTTAATATGATGTTTTTTGCATATTTCTCTTATTTCTCTTAATTCTAAAATTGTGAAGTTCTTTGCAGAGTCTCTCATATTAAATTCTTTTAATCCAAGATAAATTGCATCTGCTCCTGATTTGATTGCTGCGTGCAACGCTGGAAAACTGCCTACTGGTGCAAGGAGTTCTGGTTTTTTTGATATTTGTTTCATAGAATAAATAGAGAAAAAGCGTTTAAAAATATGATGAAAGTCAGATTCCTGCAAATATTTTTGGCTTTATTCCCCAGACTTTTTCTGACAATTCTTTATCTCTGTATTTTTTAGAGTTATCTACAACCCTTTTATAATATCTATTTAAAGTAGCATAGTCTATTTTAGTTCCCCCATATTGAAAACTATCTATGTAATCAAATCTCCCACAATCTACAAATATTCCAATTGTCCATTTATTTGATGCTTTAAAAAGATAAATACCACTTTCTTGTTCAATTGCCTCTTTGGAAGCTTCCTTGTCAAGCTCAATTTTAATTTTTCCTGATTCAATACCTGTGAGAATATCAAGAAGACGTTTTTTCTGCAGTCTTTTAGGGTTCATATTTAAGCAGAGGATAAATAATATTTAAAGATTTGTTGAGTGTAATGATTATAACACACGCCCACACCTTCTCACAATCTCAACATCTCTTACGACAGATTGTTTGATTTATGAGATTGTTCTGTTCACAATCTCAACATTTTTCCAACAGATTGTTTGATTTATGAGATTGTTCAGGAATTGAGACAATCAGAAAATCAATTCATATTAATGATGTGGTAGGGCTTTCAGCCCAAATACGCCCGGACCAAACTAAATAGGTTTGTGTGATTATCATGGGCTTTTGTTTTTCAACTCCCCGCCAAATCACAAAACCCTATTACGCCCACACCAGGAATCGAACCTGGATACCCAAAAAGGGTCAGCCTGTCTATTGAGTTTATAGCGGAACTTCTTGTTTCCTATCTAAGTTTTCTGAACTCTAAGAAACTCTTTTTCTAAAAGAGTTTGTTATTTCCAGGGCTGTGCGATACCATTACGCGATGTGGGCAAGAGTATGATTTATTTTATATTCTTGATTATATAAACATTTTTAAGCCTAAGATAGTTAGTATACTTACAAGGTTATGTTAAAATGAGTCAGACACTTGAACAAGGAACAGGAAAAATAGTACAAGAAAGTTTTTCAGATAAGATTGCATTTCCTGCTACCGTGGCAATGATTTCTGCAGTTGGTTTTGGATATTTATCCCTTGGAGTTCACAATAATTCTAGTGTTGTTAAAGATTATTGTTCTATTGAGGCTTTTGTTCCTTTAGGCATTGCTTTTGGATTTGCTGTTGGTTCTGGTGTTGGTTATTTTATCAAAAGAAAAATTGAGAGATATGCTGACAGAGTTAATAAAAAAAAGGAAAATCAAAGAACTAATTGAATATGAAATTTCAGACATATCTTGCAGGAGCATTTTGTCGTTATAAAAATCATGGAAAGAGATTTGATGACTGGAGAGATTTTGTTACAGAGAAGGTAAATAATAAAAAAATAAGATTTTATGATCCCAGAGCAAATTCTAGGCAGATATGCCCTGCTGTTTTTACTATTGATGATGCAAAGGGGGTTTTGAATTCAGATATTTTATTGCATTATAGAACCCCCGGTTTTGAAGATGAGGGAGCTTCATGGGAACAGGGAATTGCATTTGCCTGCAATCTTTTGAAAGGAAAACATAAGAAAAAACTTATAATCTACGCTGATGAAACCAAGGTTCCATTTCCATTGCACTTTGCATCTGCTAATGTAAATTTTTCCAGTTTAGAAACAGCTGTTGAATTTTTAAATTGCATTAATTCTGTTGAAAAAAAAGATTTTATGAAAATTTGGATGAGACTTTTAGATAAAGAAAGAATTTAATAGAGAAAAATAATAAAAAATCAGTCCTTCATTTCTATTTTAATATTTATGCTTCTTGGAACAGAAATTCTCATGATAGAGTGCAAAACTCGGTCATTTGCAGGCAAGTCAATTACTCTTTTGTGGACTCGCATTTCAAATCTGTCAAATGTTGCTGTTCCGTTTCCGCAAGGAGATTTTCTTGTAGTGATTTTAAGTTTTTTTGTAGGCAGAGGTATTGGCCCAGAAATATTGATTCCTGATTGCGTTGCTATATCTTTTATATTGCCACAGATTTCATTTAATGCGTTTATATCTGTGCTCTGAAGTTTGATTCTTACTTTTGGCATGCTTATGTTAGAAAAATTAGGTTTAAAAATATATTGTTTCGGTGTTTTTATGGTAATCCTAGAAAATCTATTAAATTAACACTCATACTGGATTCGCAAGGAATATTTTTTTCTTTTGCCCTTGTTACAGCATCATATGTATTTGAAATTCCTAAAAATCTTGCTTCTCCTTTTTCTACTCTTTTTCTGACAGCATCATAAACATTTATAGCTGGAGTTATGTTCTCAGAACCAGGGTATCCAAGATTTAAGTCCATTAAATAAACATCATGTTCTCCTTTTCTTGATTGTTCTAGCATTTCTTCCGGACGCATTGTTTTATCAACATTATAACCCTCTCTTTCTGCAGATTGTTTAATTACATCTTGCATACTAATACTATGTATTCCGAGCAATAATCTTTTTTGAGTCATTTTAATTATGGGTAAAAAATCAGCATAGAATTTAAAAGTATTTGTGTTCTTAAGTATACATGAAAAAGAGGCTGTTGATATTTTTAATGGTTCTTTTAATCTTGGCAGATTTATCAGTTTTATATCCAAAATTGACTGGCAGAGCGACAGATGAAGTTGAAATTATTTATGTTAATATCACTAGAGTAATTGATGGAGATACTTTTGAGGCAAGTGATTTTAAGGTTCGTTTACTGGGGATAAACACTCCTGAGAAAAAACAGATATATTTTCAAGAAGCAAAGGATTTTCTGCAAGATTTTGAAGGAAAAACAATTGCTCTTGAAAGTTATGGAAAAGATAAATATGGGCGAGTGCTTGGTTATGTTCATTATAATAAAAAATTAATAAATCTTGAGATTTTGAAAAATGGGCTTGGAAGTTTGTATTATTATGACAAAGATAAGTATTATTCTGATATGGAAAAAGCAGAAGCAAGTGCACAGAAGCGGGAAATTGGAATTTGGAGCAAGTCAAAGAATTATGGCTGTTTGGAGCTTGTTGAACTGAAGTGGAAGGAAAATGAAAGATGCAAAAATCAGGAAAAGATTGTTCTGAATAACAAATGCGAGAGTATGCAGGTAACTTTTAAAGATGATGCCACGCATATTTATTCTGTTGAACTGGAGAGAGGGATTTTTGAAAAGAGTTTCTCGTGTATCTGGAATGATGCTGGAGATAGTTTGTATATCTGGGATGATGATGGATTGTTGTTGTTTTATAGGTACTAAGATGCAAACAAGCTTTGTTGCAGTTTATGATGTTTTACAAGATTCTGCTTTATGATATTGTATCTCATAGCAAGGAAGAACCTGCCTGCGTAAGTCAAATATTAGTCCTGTATTTCTCAATTTAAACTTATTTGACATAGATGCAAAGGTTAAAAATAATGGTTTGTTATATGTCCAGATTAAAACATGAGAATATCCCCTATGAGCCCTATATGATGCATAAGCAAGTCCATTAGCAATCATTTTAATGCCAGTTTCCAGATTATTTGTTTTCCCCCCTTTCTTTATAAATATTTTTTTCACTTGAGGTGTGAGTTCTGTTACTTGCTTTTCTAATCCCTGCAACTCTTTCATTGCTCCTCGGCTACTTAAAAGATTGCGTAATTTAGACCTCCATTTATCTTGTGTAATTAAGCCTTCAATAACAATTCCATGTTCTCTTCCATATTTCATATGTTTTCTAAGTTTCCGGACACCCAAACTAGTCTCCTTCAAAACTTCTGGAATAGCAACCCAATTATGCATATCTTCGAGCTGTTCCCATAATTCTTTCATTTTTGTAACTTTTTCTTTTATATCTAGACTATGAAACCTATCATAATTTGGGTAAACTATAGATGTATCTAATAAAATCAAGTCACTTTGTGGTAAAAAATCATACTGGTTTGCCATGCTTTTTTATGAAAACAAGAATATAAAAACTTAATCCTTTTTCACATAAATATTTAAACTTTGAAATCCTTGTAAATATATTAAAAAGAGGAAATAAGAATGATGAGAATAAAAACAAATTATCTCATTAATATTATTAAAAAGAGCATGAAAGGAGGTTGATTTAAATGACACCAATAGAAATTATAGCATTTATTGTTTTAATTGCTGCGGCAGTTAAAATAATTGTTCTTCTTATAAATCCAAAATCATGGATGAAGGCTGTCAAGCCATTTTATAAAAATCAAGTTTTAATCACAATTATTGCTCTGATTTTAGCAGCAGCTGTGCTTTATTACCTGATTAACTCAGGCATAACAATTGTTCAGATTTTCGCTGTTATGGCTTTTGTAGCTCTTGTAGCATGCATAAGTGTGGCTGCATATGCTGGAGAATTGTTTGCAATGGCAGACAAGATGCTGAAAGGCAAGAAAATCCTGAAAAAAGCATGGCTTTCAATTGTAGTCTGGATAATCCTGGTAGTTTGGGGATTTCTAGTGCTCTTTGGATATATTTAGAACTTATTTTTTTTCTTTACTTCTTTTTTTATTTTTCTTTCTTCAGAGATCACTAAAAAAAGAATATAATTTGTAATCTATCCAAGATGGTGTTTCCATGGAATTAGGGGTTTTATTAATCTATCCCTATAATCTAGATTGTTATCAGGTTCTTTCCCAGACAGGAAGTCTGTTAATCTATTCCCATAATCTGGATTGTTATTAGGTTCCCCGTTATCTAAGCGTTCTATTAATTCAAGCCTAGAATCCTGATTGTTATCAAGTTCCAATAAATTAAGTCCCTTTATTAAATTAGTAGGCCCATATATCTTTTCTCTGAATTCTACAGGGATTGTTAACCTAGCAAGACTATATATCTCTTCTGATTTTAAAGGAGTATAGGCTGCATTAAATGCAGCTTTAAAACCTTCAGGAGTTGTTATAGTTTCTAATGGAATTCCTGAATCATTAAATTTTTTTATCATAGCCTCTAATTTTGGACCAAAAATCATTCCTTCATAAGAATCTAATCTACCATCAACAAGCTCCATGTTTGCTAATGCAACTTGTAAGCCTATTTCATTATCCATTAAATAAAATGGAGTTCTTGCAGTGTTTTTTCTGTCATATCCTCTTTTAGATGAAACAGCATTTTCAATGCGTTTTTGTATTGGTGTTTCTATCATCTTAATTTTTCCTTTATATTTATAAAAAACACCCCTATTTAAACCTTTCGTTTTATTACTACTTCATAGTTACATTGCTTTTCTGAACAGCTCTCTTTGATTTAACCATAGTAAAATTCCAATAGGAATAATAAACCACCAACTTACAAAAAACATCAAAACTAAACAGATTAAGGCTGCAATAGATTGAGCAATAACTTTTTTATTAAGTTTTCTTTTTACCATTTTTTAATATTCAATTTACATAACTTTGCTGAATTAACAATACTATAACACTCCAAATTTTGAATTAATAATTAGCAAATTTTCTATATCTGTTATTGGTTGCATTGGTTTGTTAATATTTTTGAATATTTTTATTTTGGGTTTTCTTTTTCCTTTTTTGTTTTCCCCTTGATTTTTGTGGCTTCTACAATTAAAAATCCTAGGGCACATAAGCTAAGGATTTTTAACCAGTCAAAAAATCCTAAGGAAACAAAACTGAATAAAACATTCAATGGTGTATAAAGAATCATTAGATGCAAGGCTAGTGAAATTATTACTGCATAGAAAATGTATTTGTTGAATTTAGACTTAAAAACCGGGCCCTTGCTTTTAAAATTAAAAACAAGCACTAATTCAAATAAAACTCCAAATGTTGTTGCCATTGTTCTTGCTTTGTCCAGATTATCTATTTCAAGATAAAAAAGAAGAAATCCCGCTATGAACAAGATTACTCCTGCGAGAATTATTTTTTTATAAGTTCCTTCTAACAACCCTTTTTTATTGGGTTTTCTTCTCATAATGTCTTCTTCTGCATGTTCTGTTGAAAGAGAAATTGAAGGAAGAGAATCTGTCACAAGGTTTAGCCATAAAATTTGAAGAGGCAACAGGGGCAATGGAAATCCCATTAAAATAGCCACTAAGACAATTAAAACTTCATAAAAATTTGCACTAAACATATAACTTACAAATTTTCCAACATTATCATCAATTCTTCTTCCTTCGCGCACTGCTTTGACTATTGATGCAAAATTATTATCAAGAAGAACCATTTCACTTGCATCTTTTGCAACATCTGTGCCTCTGCCTACTGCGATTCCTATATCTGCTTTCTTGAGTGCAGGAGCATCATTTACTCCATCCCCTGTCATTGCAACAATTTCTTTATTTGCTTTCAGTACATTTACTATTCTTAATTTATCTTCTGGAGAAACTCTGGCAAAAATAGCTGTTTTTTTAATATAACTATTTAGCTGCTGGTCTGACATTTTTTTCAGCTGCTCTGATAAAACTACTTCTCCTTTCAAGCCAATCTGTTCTCCAACTGCTTTTGCTGTTAATGGAGAATCTCCTGTTATCATAATAACTTTTATGCCTGCTTCTCTACATTCTTTTATTGCTTTTTTAACTTCAGGGCGCGGAGAATCAATCATTCCCTGAAATCCAGAAAAAATAAGCCCGGTTTCTGCTCTTTCTTCAATTATTTTTTTGTCTGAAGAAGTTATTTGCCTGTATGCAAATGCAAGAACTCTTAATCCTTTAGAAGCCATATTTTCATAATCTCTGTGAAGTTCTTTTCTTCTTTTTTCTGAGATATTTGTTATTTCTCCATCTATAATTTCTGCTTTACATTTGCTTATTATCATCTCTGGAGCCCCTTTAACATAACTAGTATAATTTCCTTTTCCATTTTGCCTTACAATAGACATCATTTTTCTGCTTGATGAAAAAGAAAATTCCTGAATTTTAGGATTTTTTTCTGTTAGTTCTTTTTTATTCAATCCATATTTTTTAGCAGCCAAGAGAAGAGCTTTTTCTGTTGGGTCTCCAATAAGATATTCCTGAATATTTCCTTCATTGTCTTTTTTTCCTTCGCTTCTTGCATTATTGCATAGAATTCCTATTTTAAAGAGAAGTTTTGTTTCATTATTTTCCTCAAATTTTCCTGTCATTTTTTTATTTACATATATTGTTGTTACTTTCATTTTTCCTTCTGTTATTGTTCCTGTTTTGTCTGTTGCTATTATTGTTGCCCTTCCAAGAGTTTCTGCTGAAGGCAGTTTTCTTACAAGAGTATTAACCTTGCTCATTCTTTGGGCAGCAAGCGCAAGAGTTATTGTTATTACTGCAGGCAATCCTTCAGGTATCGCTGAAACAGCAAGGCTGACTGCTGTAAAGAAAATCTGAAACTTGTCAAAACCAAGAGCAAATCCAAGCAAACTAAGGATTACTATAATTGAAAGAATAAATATTCCAAGTTTTTTTGAAAATCTATCAAGATTTTTTCTAAATGGAGATTTTTCAGGTTCAACTTCCTGCACAAGCTGGGCAATTTTTCCAAATTCTGTATTCATTCCAGTAGAAACAACCAATGC